>NZ_KI273084.1:0-168908 GCF_000469565.1 Oribacterium sp. oral taxon 078 str. F0263
TGAATTCACTTCCCGCTCCTCTTCTCTTTCTGCTTTCTTCTCCTGTTCCGTTTTTCTCTCTGTCCCGCTTTCCTCTCCTGTTCTGCTGTCCTGCTGCCCCGGCGTCTACTGCTGTCCCGGCGCCTTAAAGCCCGGAATGACCTGATTCCAGTCCTGGATTCCGATGATCGGCTTCGCGAACTCCGAGACCGAGAGGCTGCTCCCCGGGTCGTCGATCTTCGCGAAGACATCGTGGGCCTGCTTGTGAATCAGCTGATTATCCCGTATCGTGGAGAGACCAAAGGCAAGTCCCACCTTGACCTCCGGCTCCGAGTCCTCCTGCCGGCTCATGAGATAGGCCTTGATATAGGGATTATTGTGGACGATGTAATAGGAGTACGCCACCGCCGCGGCCTGCAGCGCGCTCTTGTCCTCTCCGCCCTGAATGCTCGTGAAGCCCTCCTCCGTGAGGAAGATGTTTCGGACCTGTCCCTTCGGATTCCGAAGCTTCTCCGTCTGCATGAAGTCCGTGACGACATTCAGATTGCCGAAGCTCACGACCGGAGAATCCGGGCTGTTCGAAAGCTTCGCCTTGTCCCCGTTCCAAAAGTCCGGTCTGCTCAGAGGATAGGGATAGGGATGCAGCGCAAGACCCCAGTCCGTCTGCCCCTGCTCCTTGTCCCAGTAGTTGAACCACTCCACGACATCCTTTCCCTTGTACTTCCCGACCGGCGCGGCCTCCGGCTCCATGCCCCAGTAATGATCGATCGAGAACATGATATTGTCATTTGCCGATTCGGCCTTGATGCCCGTATAGAAGACCCGGAAGGAGGTGTCGAAAATCTTCATATAGTTCTGGACATCGTAGTCCCCCGTATAGTTCCAGTACTGGTTGTCGATCTCATTTCCCACGACCCAGTTCGTGATCTTCCCCACGCCGTTTTTCCCGTTGTAGCGCTTCGCGAGGTAGGAGGCCATCGCCTTCGCCGCGCGGAAGCCGGTCTCTGTCTCTACATTAAAGGCGTAGTAGAGCGCCTGCTCCTTCGGGAGCTCCGTGATGCCGCTTCGGTTCAGCTCAGGCACGGTGCTGTTCCAGCCATTCAGAAGGATGGCCGTCACCGCGACGCCGGAATCCGAGAGCCGCTTCACCTCCTGATCCAGCTGATCGATGAGGCTCTTATTGATCTGGAAGGTCTTTCCCTCATAAAAATAACTGATGCCCTGTCCGAAAAAGCGCTGCGTCGGGATATCCACACCGGCGTGCTTGATATTTAAGCTGAGCGCGTCGTCGATCAGGTTCGGGTCCACACGCAGTCCCTTCTTGCCGTCGTTCTTCGCAGGCTCCTGATTCGGCGCGATGACCTCCGGATTCGTGATGTAATGCCGATCCGATACCATCTCATAGCCGGATCCGCTCTTCACCGCCGCGACAAAGGCGCTGTAGAGCCGCTTCTCGCCGGGGCCCGCATCGAGTGCGAACTCCGCGCTCATTTCCGCCGCCGCATCGACCGACGTAATCGGGTCCTTCCTCCCGGAGAGGTCGCTCTGATAGGGCTTGATCTCGAAGATATAGATCTTTCCGTCTGTCCCGGAGCTGTCTTGATTGCAGTGCATTTTGATATTCAGTTTTTTCGGATTCTCCGCATTGATCGTGAGGGAATCGATCCCGGCCTTCATATTGGCGGCGAATGCCGTCATGCCGGAAAGCGCCGCGAAAGCCCCCGTCAGAACAAGGGCCCGCATCCATTTCATTCTTCCTGCCATGAATATCCTCCTGATAAAAAATACGCCTGTACATTTCGAACAGGCGTACTTACTATACAATGAATTTTTCCGAAATGATATAGAAAAAATCTTACAACTTGTTACAGTTCCGACAGGCCATCCTCCGCCCTCGGAAGGGCGCATCGCTAAAGCCGCATCACTTCCCGATTTCAGGGCCGAAATGCCGTAAAAGCGAAGGATCTCTCTATCGCTTCACGAGGGGCCCCAGCTCCTGCCGCCTCTTCGCGTCCTCCGCGGCCTTTTCTGCCGCCCTTTCCGCCGCGTTCTTCTGCATCTCCTGGTACATGTTCCCATCGACGATGCCGAAGTAATAGTCCTCGTAGCTGCTGTCCCCGGAGTCCCGGTAGACCCTGAGCACAAAGCAGCGGTTTGCGAAGTCGTAGAGGCTTCCGTTCCCCTGCGCCGTCTGAAAATACTCCTCCGGGAGAAGCTTGGTATCCGTATTCAGCGGCACAGACTTCTTCACGATGCGGTTTCGGACTCCGCAGTCCGCTCCCTCCACATATTCATTCGAATAGGTAATGAGCTCCGCGGAGGAAATCGCGCCGTCCCCGGAGCGAAGCGTGAGCTCCGGATTGCCGTTGTAAATGTAGGCCGTGCGCGTAGATTTCGTCACGGGATCATTGACCTTCCCCTCCACATAATTCCCCTCCAGGACGACCTGTATCTCTGAAGCCGCGTAGGAAGAGAGACTCAGATTCGGAAGGAAGAGGGCGGAAAGGAAGAGAATCCCCGCCGCCATCCGGGATTTATGAAAAAGATGCATAAAGCTCATCTCCTTTTTGCAGACCCATTTTGCGCTGTCATTATAGCAAAGAGTCGCTTTATCAGCAAGCCGGGAGCGCTGTCCGCCCCGGATCGTAAGCTTTTTGTAAGTATTTCAGTAAAGGCAGCGGCTCAGCCTTGCTCAAGAAGCAGCTTTGCAAAGCTTTTTTTCCCTCTTCGAAAGATAAGCCCCTCTCTGAAGTCCTCTCTCCGGTAGCTCCTTCCGATATCCTCGATCCGCTCCCCGTCCTGGGAGACTCCTCCCTGCACGACGTTCCGCCTCGCCTCCGCCCTCGAGGAGCAGAGCTTCGACAGGACGAGGACTGCGAGGATATCGATCGTTCCGTCCTCCCGAAAGTCCGTATCCTTTAACGAAACCGTCGGCATATTCTCGGAGCTTCCCCCGCCGGAGAAGAGCTCCCTCGCGGCGGATTCCGCCTTTTTCGCCTCTTCCTCTCCGTGCACCAGCTCCGTGAGCTGGAAGGCCAGAATCTCCTTTGCGCGGTTTAGCTCCGCCCCCTCAAAGCTCTCCATTTTCCGGATCTCCTCGAGCGGGAGGAAGGTCAGAAGCTTGAGGCACTTTATGACATCCGCGTCATCCACATTTCTCCAGTACTGGTAGAATTCGTAGGGGCTCGTCTTCTCCGGGTCCAGCCAGACGGCCCCGTTCACGGTCTTCCCCATCTTCTTCCCCTCTTTGTTTGTGAGGAGCGTGATGGTCATCGCGTGGGCGTCCTCTCCGAGCTTTTTCCGGATGAGCTCGGTGCCGGCGAGCATATTGGACCACTGGTCATCTCCGCCAAACTGCATATTGCAGCCGTATTTTTGGAAGAGCATGTAGAAATCATAGCCCTGCATCGGCATATAGCAAAATTCCAGGAAGGAAAGTCCCTGCTCCAGCCGGTTCACGTAGCAGCGGGCCCGGAGCATCTCGTTGACGGAGAAATTCGGCCCGACCTCCCGCATGAAATCCATGAAATTCAGATTTCTGAGCCAGTCCGCATTGTTGGCCATGACGGCCTTTCCCTCACCGAAGTCGATAAAGCGGCTCATCTGCTCCCGGATCCTCTCACAGTTATGATCGATCTCCGAGACGCTCATCATCCTTCTCATATCTGTCCGCCCGGTGGGATCGCCGATCATGCCGGTCCCCCCTCCGACCAGGGCGATCGGCCTGTTTCCGGCCTCCTGCAGCCTCTTCATAAGGCATAGTGCCATGAAATGACCGACATGCAGGGAATCCGCCGTGGGATCAAAGCCGATATAGAAGACCGCCTTCCCGGCATTGATGAGCTCACGGATCTTCTCCTCGTCGGTGAGCTGCGCGATCAGCCCCCTCTCCCTCAGTTCCTCAAATACTCCCATTGCTCTTCCCCTTCCTCTGTCCGCGGCCTTCCCCAGCCGCATTTTCCGGCATCAGGATCCCTCTCAGCCGGTCTTCTGCGCATACTCATAGACACTATCGATCAGACGGAGTGTATCCTCCCAGCCGAGGCAGGCATCCGTGATCGACTTTCCGTAGACATGATCCTCCGCCCTGCAGTTCCCCTCCAGGAGATAGGATTCCACCATGATCCCCTTCACAAAGCCCGCGAGCTCCTCGGAATACTTCCTGGAGTGCATCACCTCCTGCGCGATCCGGAGCTGCTCCTTATAATGCTTTGCGGAATTGCAGTGATTCGTATCCACGATGCAGGACGGGTACTGCAGCTCCCTCTCCCCGTAGAGACTGAGGAGAAGCTTCAGATCCTCATAGTGATAGTTCGGAAGCATCTGCCCGTGCTTGTTCTGAGAGCCCCGCATGATAGCGTGCGTGTAGGGATTCCCATCGGACTTCACCTCCCACTCCCGGAAAATGAAGTCGTGTCCGTGCTGCCCCGCGTAGACGGAGTTCAGCATCACGCCGAGGTCCCCCGAGGTCGGATTCTTCATCCCGCAGGGGACATCCGTGCCGGACGCAACGAGCCGATGCTGCTGATTCTCGACCGAGCGGGCGCCGACCGCGATATAGCTCATGATATCCGAAAGATAGCGGAGATTATCCGGATAGAGCATCTCATCCGCCGTGCTGAAGCCGGTCTCCCGGAGCACATCCATATGGAGCTTTCGGATCGCGGCGATGCCTCCCGCAACATTCTCCCCCTTTTCCGGATCGGGCTGGTGGAGCATTCCCTTATAGCCCTCGCCCGTGGTTCTCGGCTTATTCGTATAGATCCTCGGCACGATAAAAAGCTGATCCTCTACCCCCTTCGAAATCTCCCGGAGCTTCCCGCAGTACTCCAGGACGGGGTCCGGATGATCCGCGGAGCAGGGCCCGATGACGAGGATAAACTTCCTCGATTCTCCGCGAAAGATCGCTTTGATCTCCTCATCTCTCTTCGCCTTGATCGCCGCAAGGGAGGTCGGAAGCGGGTACTGCTCCCGGATCTCCGAGGAGGACAGAAGTCTCTTTCTGAATTCCAATCCCATAGTGCACTTCTCTTTCTGTCTTTCTTTTATTCTTCTCCGCTCTCTCCCGCTTCCCTGTCCTCCCCGCAAAAAGGAAGGCAGAGCTCCCGATCGCTGTCATGCCGGAGCGAGACAAAAGGGAGAGAAGAAACCCTCCCTTCGGAGACTGTGAACTGAAGTATAACGGATCCCTTAAAAATTCGCAAGCCGCCCCGGCCGTCCCGAAAGGCTAAGGCCCCGTCCCAGATCCCTTAGTTAATTGCTATTCGAAGTTCCACCTGGAAATCTGAAAGGTGGAAGTTAATTCTTCCGAAGGAAAAATCCTTTCCCCCTCCTTCGGGATTTCCCTTAGATGCCAAAGCTTGCTCTTCCGAAGCGGCAGAGCGAAAGGAGAGTGCATCTTTCACACTGCGGACTCCTGGCTGTACAGACCGCTCTCCCGTGATCCACCATCCTGTGGCAAAACTGATTGCTTTCCTCCGGCGGGATGATCCTTCGGAGAAGCCGCTCCACCTTGGCGGGCTCCTTCACATCGTCCACAAGACCGATCCGGTTCGAAAGGCGGATGCAGTGCGTATCCGTCACGATGGCTGGCTTTCCGAAGATATCTCCCATAATGAGATTCGCGCTCTTTCTGCCCACACCGGGGAGCGCGAGAAGCTCCCCGAAGTCCTCCGGGACCTTGTCCTCATAGCGCTCGTGTAGGATCCTCATGCAGGCGGAGATATCCCTCGCCTTGCTGCGCCCAAGACCACAGGGGCGGACGATCTCCTCGATCTCTTCCGGAGAAGCCGCTGCGATGGCCTCCACCGTGGGGAATTTCTCATAGAGCTTCGGCGTGACCTGATCAACGCGAAGATCGGTGCACTGCGCCGCGAGGCGCACGCTGATGAGAAGCTGCCAGGCATCCCGGTAGGAAAGCGTGCATCGGGTATCCGGATAGAGCTCCTTCAGGCGCTCGATCACAGAAAGCGCGAGCTGCCTGCGCTCCCCCTCCTCTCTCTCCCCCTCCATCTCCTTCTCCTTTGATTTTACAGCCATATTAAGACAGACTCCTTTCCGTCATCGCGGATCCCCTCCCCCGCCGCCACCGGGAAATCACAGAGGGGAGCACCGCATTTTGTGATATTTGCAACAGTTCTTCTTCTCTTTTTCTCTATACTAAGGCTAGGCAGAGTGAAAGCATGCTTCATCTTATCCTATCGCTGATCTTGAAACAAGGCAGGTGTTTCTAATGGAGAAAGAAAGAAAAGAAGAAGGAAGAGAAGAGCCGAAGGGGGGACGGGGAATCCGTGTAAAGGCGGGAGAGGTCTTTGATTTCCTGTCGGAAAACCCGGTGATCCCGGGCTGCACCGTATCGGGTGAGCTCTTCGGAGAAAACGGATATTCTCTCATCAGCTTCTCCCTCGCATCCGGTACCAGCATCAGTGCGGAGAGCTATGACTATCCGAAGCTCCTCTATCTCTTAAAGGGAGAGATCGAGGTTTTCAAGACGGACAAAAGCCGCTGGTCCCTCTCTCCGGGAGAAGCATTTTTGATCCGGGAATATGCCCCCTACGGGGTGCGCGCCGGATCGGACAGCGTCTATTTGGAATTGAATTTCAGAAAGGAAAGCGCCATGAATGCAGTCGTAAAAGCAGGTGAAGTTTTCAAGCTCAAGGACCTCCTCCCCTACCAGGACGGAAAGATCGTAAATCTCGATCTCCTGGATGAGGAAAGGATGAAATTTGTCCTCATGAGCTTCGATGAGGGCACAGGCCTCTCCGAGCACTCCGCGCCGGGAGAGGCTCTCGTCTTCGCCCTGGAGGGAAGAGCCGTCATCGGCTACGAGGGAAAGGAACAGGAGATTCACGAGGGAGAGAGCTTCCACTTCGCAAAAAACGGGAGGCACTTCGTAAAGGCGAAGGGTCGTTTTAAGATGGCCCTTCTCTTAAGCCTCGGATAAGCGATCCTCCCGGCTTAAATCGCGGAAATGTCGATCAAGGGATCACTCCTCTGTAAGAAATGCCGATCCGGCAACAGCCCCATAGGAAATGTCAACTTGGCACTGGCTTCATAGGAAATGCCGATCCATAGGAAAGGAGGGTGTGCACTGCCGCACCCTCCTTTCCCTATCCCGATTCTGCCGGCTGTCCCGGCTCCCCCGCCTCCCCGCCGTACGTCTTCGAGAGGAAAGCGGCACGCTTTTGAAGGCTCTCCGAAAGATTCCGTTTTTGAGAGTTTTATTACAGCCCCGAGGAATTTTCCAGGACATCCTTCAGGGTCTCCGCGGACTTCCGGAGTGCCTCCTTCTCCGCCTCATTGAGCTCGATCGGGACATCCCTCTCGACGCCGTCTCTCCCGACGATGGCGGGCATGCTGAGAGAAACCCCCTCGATCCCGTATTCTCCATGCTGGATGCTGGAGACCGGGAGGATCGACTTTTCATCCCGGATGATGGCCTCGCAGATCCTTCTGACCGACATCGCAATCCCGTAGTAGGTGGCATGCTTTTTCGCGATGATCTCGTAGGCACTGTTCTTCACATCCTCCGCGATCTTCCGCATGCTCTCCTCATGCTGGTAGAAGCCCCGCATCTCACAGAAATCCCGGAGCGGAATCCCGGATACATTCGCGCTGCTCCAGGCCGCGATCTCGCTGTCCCCGTGCTCTCCGATGATGAAGGCGTGCACGCTTCGGTTGTCGATGGAGAGATGCTCCCCGAGGAGATACTTGAGTCTTGCGGAATCCAGCACCGTGCCGGAGCCAAAGACCCGGTTCTCCGGGAAGCCGCTCAGCTTCGCCGCCGCATAGGTCAGGATGTCCACCGGATTTGCGACAATGAGCAGGATCCCGCCGCAGTCTCTCTTCTTGATCTCCGGAATGATGGATTTAAAGATCCCGACATTCTTCTTCACGAGGTCCAGCCTCGTCTCCCCCGGCTTCTGACCGGCTCCCGCCGTAATCACGATGATGGCCGCATCCACGATATCATTGTAGGAACCGGCATAAATCTTCATCGGCTTCGCAAAAGGAAGCCCATGGCTGATGTCCAGTGCCTCTCCCTCTGCTCGGTCCTGATCCGCGTCGATCAGCACCATCTCAGAGAAAAGGCCGCTTTGCATCAGGGCAAAGGCCGAGCTCGATCCCACGAATCCGCAGCCGATAATCGCAACCTTCCTGTCATTTACTTCCGCCATTTCTGCCTTCCTTTCCCATACAGTCAGACTTCGCGCCCCTGCCTCTTCCCCCTTTCCGGGAAGGGCAATCTCCCGCGGAGCAGATGCCGATACCATAATAGTATTCCTTCCGGAAATTTGCAATGGCGATGGAACAGGTAAAATCATGGCTTCCATAAAAAAATCATGGCTTCGCGCCGGGATCCGCTCCCGGACTGTGCGGCAGGATTTCCCGTAAGAGAAATTCCCGGAGCTCTCCTCCAAAGAAGGACAGGGACGAAAGAGCTCCGCCCCCTCCGGGGGGAGTCAGAGGAAGAGCAGGAAGCGGCCGGGTCCTCTCCTCGGAAAGCCCGCTCTCCCGCAGAAAGAGCGCTCTGAGAGAGGCCTTATCAAGCTCTCTCGATCCCTCATAGAGAAAATGGCTTTCGAAGAGCTCCTCCGGATAATCCGAGAGAAACCAGCTCTCCGTCTTTCCCTTCCCCCAGTGACAAAAGACCGGGAGAAAGCGGTAATCGGATATCTTGGTCTCTGTCCTCCCGTCCCTCCCCTCCCGCTTTTCAATCAGAAGCTCCGCCGCGCCGCCCAGTACCGTCTCTATCCTGGTCTGATTCGAGAGAAAATTCCCAAGGCCATAGTAGACCAGCGCAGACTTTCCCCCCGGAAGCTCCAGCTTCTCCACCGGCCCGACGACATGGCTATGCGTACAGAGGATGAGATCGGCCCCGGCAGAGCAGAGCTCCTCCATGAGCCTTCGCTCCTCTTCGTCCGGCTTCGATACATATTCCTCTCCGATATGGAGAAGGCAGATGCTGAAATCCGCCTTCTCCTCCGCCTCCCGAAGCTGTGAAAGAAGAAGCTCCTTCTCCGTGAGAAGGTTCACCATCCACTCCTTTCCCTTCGGGAGTCGGAGATCGTTCAGACCATAGCTTGCATTAAAGAGCGAAAAGAGAATCCCGTTCTTTCTGAGATAGGGGATCTCCTCCCTTTCCCGCTCCGATCCGTTTAAGCCGAGCAGCCTGACCTCCGGATGCTTCTCCCAATACGAAAGCGTATCCCATATCCCCTGCTCCCCCTGATCGAAGGCGTGATTCGTCGCGGCGGTCACGACATGAAAGCCCGCGTCCCGGAGGGAATCCCCGGCCGCGATCGGCGTGCCGAAGCGGGGGTAATCGCCATACCTTTTGGGGTCCTCCGTGAGGATCGTCTCCTGATTGACGATGGAGAGGTCAAAGCGCCGGATCGTCTCCCTGACATGGCGGTAAAGCGGGCGAAAGTCATAGACTTTAGAGCGCGGCTCAAAGCAGGCCCTCAAAATTCCGCGGTGCAGGATCACATCCCCTGCGGCAAACAGGCGGACGACGCTTTTCTTCCTCTCTTCCCCCTCCGCTGTGTACTCCTTTAAGCCAAAGCCCCGGTAGACCCAGAAGCTCTTCCTCCCCTCCTTCGTCACAAGGCAAAGCACAGCGTCCCGGGAAAGGGACCAGTCTTTGATCTTCATCCCGAGCGCGGAGGACATCCAGATCGGCTTAAGGCGCTCCTCCTCGAAGCGGTAGATAAAGATATGCTGGGAAAAGCGCCTGTCATTTTTCCTGACCCAATAGGGGCGGTCCGGCCCGTAGCTCCCCCTCTTCCAAAGAAGGAGGAGAAGCTCCTTTTTCCCGTCCCGGTCGATATCCCGGATCAAAAAGTCAGAGACCCTCCAGCCCCTCTCCGTCTGAAAAAGGATCTTCTCCTTCCCCCGCAGAGAAAAAGCCCCCCGAAGAAGAAGGGCCTTTCCCTCCGAATGATCCGGAAGCTCTACACTCTCCTCCCTCTCCCTCTGGCAAATTCCCGCGGGAGGGAGGGCTCCATAGAGGCGGAGAAGGATCAGCACCGTCAGTGCAGAGAGAAGCAGGAGAAAAAGCCGGATTCTCTTCTCCTTCTCCCTCATCCGACGCTGCCCGGATGATCCTTCTCTTCATCCTCCTTCGCTCTCTCTGTGAAGCTGTAGGTCCAGTCCGGCTGCTTCAGATCCGCGGCCTCACTCTCGCCGAGGCCCTGCGTCTGGATCCCCAGCATCTCCCGCCATCGGCTGTCCGTCAGGCGTTCTTCGGACGGAAACTCATAATAGCTGTAGACAGAGCCCCGCGTGATCCTGAGCTTCCCATCGAGCGGCACCAGCACATAGATCTCGGCGCATCTTCCGGTTCCGGCCTCCAGGCAGGAGCCGTCCGGGGAGGATGCGATGTCCGCGATGACAGCTGCGGGGAACTCCCTCGCCAAAAGGCTCTCTCCCCCCGCAGCGCCCCGATTGACCTCCTGCCAGAAGTGCTCGATATTGCCTCCGTATCCCCGGATCAGCTTATAGTCCTCCTCGCTCAGAGCCTGATTCTTAAGCTCCTTTACGGAGATATCCCGAAGCTGTCCGATCAGGCCCTTCAGAAGCTCCAGGTTCTTTCTGTCCTCCTCCGAGAGGAGAGAGAGGGCGGAAAGTCCCTCTCCGCTGGACTCCGCGAGGCGGTAGAGCCGGGACCAAAGCTCCGGCTCCGGCTCCACATAGCCCCTGTCATCCAAGGGCATCGGGTCGTCTCCCCCCATCTCCGCGATGGCCTGCTTCGAGTAAAGTATGGTATCGTGCTTTAGCTCCGCATAGCTTCCGAGAAAGCTCTGGAGCTTTTTCTTGTCCCACTCCGAGCTTTGCATAAAGAGGGGATAGCCCTTCCCCCTCTCCTCTGTCAGAGGCCTTATGCTGTAGAGCCAGCGATTGTAGAGGCTCCGCTCCCAGAACTCCTTTGGAAGCTCCGAAAGCTTTGAGCGGATCCCCTCCATATTCTCCGAATAGCCCGAGAAATCGCTCTGCCCGGAATCCTCCAGGATCCTAAGCGCGCTGTCCGAGCCAAAGGCGGAGGGAATGTCAAGACCGGAGGGGAGGAAGCGCTTCTCCCCTTTTGCGTTTTCGCGGACGCGGTCATAGATGAGATCCTGAAAGACCGCGCTGTCAATGCTGAAGCGCTGCCCCATAAAGCGAAACGAGACATCCCCCTCGGAGGATGCGTCGGAGCCCTCCGAAAAGAATTGGATCTTCGGCGCTCCCAGCTCTCCCGTGAGAGAATGAAAGCGCTCCCATGCCTTCTTGTCTTCGATGAGAGAGGAGAGCTCCGGCACACCCCCGTAGGCCTCCTTCAGCAGCGGCCTGTACTCGTAATAGCCGTTGTCATCGCTCTCCCCCGCAAAGAAGGCGGTCACACGGTAGATCTTCTCCCAGTCCTCCTTCTCCTCTCCCTCAAGAGACAGCGTCAGAAGGAGGGCGGCGCGGTCCAGCTCCTCCTCATGCTGGGAGAAGTTCATCCTTCCATACCACATCATCGCGCGAAAATAGCGGGAGAGCTCCGGATCCCCCTCATAATATCCCCGGACCTTGTACTGTCCATAGTCCTCGGGCTGCCCCGTAAGATAGGATGCTTCCGAGCTGGGGTCTCCCGCTTCAATGCGCGCTCTCTCCGCCTTTAATGCCTTCTCCGCCTCTCCGCTTAAGTCTCCTCCGGGGCTCTCCCCCAGAAGCTCCGCTCCCATCTCAAAGAGATAGACATTCCGAAGCGCGGCATCCTCCCAGTCCGTCCCGATCAGAGCCCGGTAATTCTCCGCGCTCTTTTTCTCCATGCGAAGGCTGAGCTCCTTTAAGAGCGGAGCGAGATACTGCTTTTCCGTATTTTTCAAAAGATGCTGAAAGTAGAGATGGTAGCTGTGGAGCATGGAGTCCACTGTCACGAAGCTCGGAATATAGTTGTAGCGGTTTTCCTCGTAGAGCACAAAAAACTCATCCTCTGCCCTGTCCCCTTCCACAACAAAGTGATTTTTTCGGAGAAGCTCCTTTTCCCGCTCGCCGAAGAAATCCGGGGAGAAGCCTTCCACATTGGAAAAGTCCGAGGCCGGAAGGATCTCCGGCACGGCGGGCTGCACGCTCTCCTCCTCTTCCTCTTTTTCCCCGATTCCCGTGAGAAGGCTCGGGCGGAGGAGAAGCTTCTCCATTCCGCCGCTTCCCCCATCCTTGTCCTTCTTCTCTTCCGTAAGGAGCTCCTTCGCCTCCTTTACAAGCTCCTTCGCCTCCGAAAGGTCCTTTAGCTCCGAGGCCTTCTGTCCGGCCGAAAGCATCTCCCGGTAGAGCTTCCTCTGCTCTTCTTCCGGGCTCTCCCGGGCCAGCTCCCGGCAGGCTCTCGCAAGGCGGATCCAGGCCGCGGCGTTCTTCGGGGCGAGCTCCGCCGCCTTTTTCAGATGAAGGACCGCATTCTCATAGTCCCCCTTCTCAAATTCATGCTGTCCCAGACGAAGGTAACGGCGGGAGCGGTTCTCCGGTCTTGTCGAAAGGAAGAAGAATACGGAGAAAAATACCAGGAGCATGAGGATCAGCAAAGAGAGAAGCTTTACGATCCTTCCTCCCCTTCCCTCCTCCGGGGAGGAGGGGGGAACAGCGCCCCCGCCCTCCTTCTCTGAAATCTCCCTCCCGCAGTACCCGCAGAAGCGAACTCCCTTTGGATTCTCCTTCCCGCAATTCGGACAGATCATAGCCCCCTCCCGCCGCTCAGCGGCCCTCCGCTTTCTCATCCCGGAGCAGTCTTCTTTTCTTCTCGATCAGCTCCGGAAGCTTCTCGAAATAATATTTAATGTCCTTTCCATTGTCACAGCGCTCCCTCCGGCCGTCCGGAAGGATCCGCTTTGTCGCGCTCCCCGCCCCGCAGCCGATCACCGTGTGCTTCTCCTCCATCATGAGAATATTGTAGAGACACTCCTTCCCCGGCTCAGCATAGCCGACATTCTCCAGATTCCCGGCCATGTTTTTCTGGCGGTAGAGATAATAGGGGCGAAGCCCCAGGAGGGAGGCCGTATACTCCGCAGCCTTCATCATCCGCTCCATCTCGCTCATAAGGCAGAGCTTCCGGGAAAGCCCCTCCCCCTCCGGGAAGCGGCAAAGGGGATTTCTCTCCCTCTCGTTCAGGCTCTCCCGATAGAGCGTACTGTCTGCCCCCGCGCGGTAGACCTGATCCCAGAGCGGCTTTTCCTCGCGGAGCCTCGCCGCTCTTTTCACGGCGAGAGAGTGCACCGTCAGGCTGTCCGGGGCAAGGCGCGCCGTCTCGGAGAGCGTCTCTGTGACTTCAGAAAGCCCCTCTCCGGGGAGCCCCATGATGAGATCCATATTGATATCCGAAAAGCCCGCATCCCGCGCCATAGAGAAGGCGGAGCGGACATCCTCCGCCGTGTGTCTCCGCCCGATGAGATCCAGCGTCTCCTGGCGAAAGCTCTGCGGATTCACGGAGATTCTGTCCGCCCCGGCATCCTTTAGGATCCGAAGCTTCTCCCGGTTCAAAGAATCCGGCCTCCCCGCCTCCACGGTGAACTCGCAAAGCTCCGTCATCGGATGACAAAAGCATTCCTCCCGGAGGATCTCCATCAAAGCGGAGAGCCATCTCTCCGGAAGCGCCGTCGGCGTCCCTCCCCCGACATAGACCGTCTGCAGATGCTTCCCCTGCGCCGACATCTCCTCCATGGCCGCGCGGATCTCCCGCCTTAAGCAGTCGAGGTAGTCCCCGAGCCTCTTCTCCCAGAGAGAGATGGGATTCGAGAGAAAGGAGCAGTAGAGACAGCGCGTCGGGCAGAAGGGGATTCCGACGTAGAGACTGAAGCCCTCCCGGAAGCTTCTCCCCGTCCTCTCCCAGATCCGATCCAGAGTCCTGCTCTCCCTCCCCGCGATCTCCATCATGAGCCGAAGCTTCTCCTCCGAGAGGAGATACTCGGAGCGAAGCTCCTCCGAAAGCTCCTTGAGCTCCCGCTCCGTGAGCCTTCTCGCAAGGATTCTCTCCGCCCGGGAAAGCCTCTGGCTCGCGAGGGAGACCGGGCGGATTCCGGTGAGATCCCCCCAGGGGAGCTCCCTCTGGCAGACCTTGGAAAGCTTTTGGTAGAGCCAGGCCTTCAGGATCGACTTATCCCTTTTCCGGCTGCCGCAGAGTGAAAGACTCGCCCCCGGCACATTGAGAGAGAGCCTGAGCGGGCTCTCCTCCCCTGTCCTCTCTGAAAAATGCACCCCCTCCGGGGTATGGATCTCGAAATCCTCGCCCGGAAAAAAGGCCTTGCAGAGCTCCCTGAGCTCCGCCTCAAAGGGCGCGGCCGCCTCATCCAGTTCCAGTCTGATCAAAGTAAACTCCTCTTCCCTTCCGCTCCTCTCTCAATGGAGAGCCATGGGATTATATCGTCTCTCTCTCCCGATCGTGGTCTCCCCCTGGTGTCCGGGATATACCTTGGTCTCCTCCGGAAGGATCAAAAGCTTTTCCCGGATACTCCTTCGGATCTCCTCCAGGGATCCGCCCGGAAAATCCGTCCTCCCGTAGGAGCTCCGAAAGAGCGTATCCCCGCAGAAGAGGATGGGCGTCTGATCGCTGAGCAAAAGCCCCTCCCGGCAGTCCTCCGGAAATTCACTTCCGAATTCTCTCTTGCTCGCGGGGTTTTCCACCCTCTCCTTTACTTCCGAAGCGCCGGGAACAGGGGGGAGATAAAAGGAGACGGAGCCCTTCGTATGCCCCGCTGTCTCTATGACCTGCCACTCCCTTTTAAGGAAGGAAAAGTGATCCCCGCCGGAAAAGGGCGTAAAATCCGTGAGGATCACCGGGCGGCGGAACATCAGGGAGAGATTTTTCTCCTTGTCCCCGAGAAGCTCCCTCTCCTTCTCCGAAGCGTAGATCGGGATGCCGTAGTGCTTCGAGAGCGGCTCCGCCGCATAGATGTGGTCAAAGTGCCCGTGGGTCAGCAGGATCGAGACCGGGCAAAGTCCCAGCCCGTCCATAAATTCGATGAGCTCCGCCTCCTCCGCGGCGGGGTCCACGATCACGCATTCCCTCTCTCCCTCTCTCCTTAGAATATAGACATTGGTTCCGGCAAGCCCCAGCGTCTTCTTATAGATCCGATACATTTCCTCTCCCTCTCCCTTAGTTCATCCTTTTTTGAGACATTCTTCCTTGAGGCATTCCTTTGAGACAGCACGGATCTCCCGGAAAAGCCCGAGAAAGCGCCCCCTCAGCCCTGCGCTCTCTCGATATCCAAAACGCCGTTTATCTTCCGGAGTTTTCCGATCAGAGCCGCAAGCTCCTCCTTATTGTGGATGTCAAAGCTGACTGTGATCGTCGCCTTCTCATTTTTCCCCACCCGGGAGCTCAGCGCCTTGATATCGATGTTGGCATCCGCGAGGAGCTTTGTGATATCCACGATCTGCCCCACGCGGTTATTGGTGAAGATCTGAAGCTCCGTCGCATAGGTCTCCTTATCGCCGCTCCCCTGCCACTCCGCCTCGATGAGCCTCGCCCTCTCATCCTCCGGCAGATTCATCATATTGATGCAGTCCGTCCGGTGGACCGTGATGCCGCGCCCCCTCGTGACGAAGCCGACGATCTCATCCCCGGGCACCGGAGAGCAGCATTTCGCATAGCGCACCGCGAGGTCGTGGATCCCCTTTACGATGATGCCGGACTTCGACTTCCGGATGAGCTCCGGCTTTTTCGAGAGCTCCTCAATATTCTGGAGCACCGCCTCGTCGTCGAGATTTCTCGAATCCTCCTTCTGCCGCATCTCGATAAGCTTCGAGACGACCTGGGACTCCTTCAGGCCGCCCCGCCCCACGGAGGCCAGGATCGCGTTCCAGTCCTGATAGCTGTAGCGGCGGATCACGGCGTCGCAGAACTCCGGCTTCGTCAGCTCTCCGAGGCCAAAGCCCTTGGACTTCGCGTAGCGGTCCAGAAGCTCCTTGCCCCTGTCGATATTCTCATCCTTTTGCTCATGCCGGAACCATTGATTGATCTTGTTCCTGGCCTGCGTGGACTTCACGATCTTCAGCCAGTCCCGGGAGGGACCCCGGGAATTCTGAGAGGTGATGATCTCCACCCGATCCCCGTTTTTCAGGATATACTCGATGGGAACCAGCCTGTCGTTGACCTTCGCCCCCACCATCCTGTTTCCGACCGCGGAGTGGATCGCATAGGCGAAGTCGATCGGACAGGAGCCAAAAGGAAGATTCTTCACATCGCCGCTCGGCGTAAAGCAGTAGACATTGTCGTTAAAGAGGTTGAAGTCGGACTTCACCAGCTTCATAAACTCCTTCGAGTCCGTCTCATCATTCTGCCATTCCAGAATCTGGTGGAGCCAGTTCATCTTCGCAAGCTCCGCCTCCGAGGCCTTCTCCCCGGAGCCCCCCTGCTCCTTATACTTCCAGTGCGCGGCGATCCCCACCTCCGCCGTCCGGTGCATCTCCTCCGTCCGGATCTGCACCTCGAAGGGGACCCCCTCCTCATCGATGACCGTCGTATGCAAGGACTGATACATGTTCGCCTTCGGCATCGCGATATAGTCCTTGAATCTCCCGGGGATCGGGTGATACATCTTATGGATATAGCCCAGGGAGGCATAGCAGTCCCCGAGCGTCTTCACGATAATGCGGATCGCGAAAAGATCGTAGATCTGATCGATCGTCTTGTTCTGATTCACCATCTTTCGATAGATCGAAAAGAAGTGCTTGACCCTCCCCTTGATCTCCGCCTCCACGCCGCGGTCGTGCAGGTATTTCGAGACATCCTTTACGATGTGATCGATCCTGGCCTCTCTGGCCTCCCTCTTAAAATGCACCTTCTCGACGAGATCATAGTAGACATCCGGTTCCAGATACTTAAGGGAAAGATCATCCATCTCGATCTTGATCTTGCTGATGCCGAGACGGTCCGCGAGCGGGGAGTAGATATCCAGAGACTCTCTCGCCTTTTCCTTCCGCTTCTCCGGACTCTGGTACTCGAGTGTCCGGAGATTATGGAGGCGGTCCGCGAGCTTTATGATGACCACGCGGATATCCTTTGCCATGGAGACGAACATCTTCCTCAGGTTCTCGGCCTGCTGCTCCACCTTATCGACATCCAGATTGATCTGGGTCAGCTTCGTGACGCCGTCCACGAGGAGGGCGACATCCGGATTGAACTCCCTCTCCAGCTCCTGAAGCGTCATGCCGGTATCCTCCACCACATCGTGGAGGAGTCCCGCGGCGATCGTCTCCCGATCCATCTGCAGATCCGCAAGAATGATGGCAACACAAATAGGGTGGATGATATAGGGCTCACCCGACTTTCTCTTCTGATCTTTGTGCTGCTTTTTCGCGACCTCATAGGCCTTCTCGATCATGGAGAGGTCTTCGGAGGGACGATACTTTCTCACAATCTCTATCAGGCGCTGATAGAGCTTTTCCGGAGGCGTATTGTCCGCCGGTCTCTCCAGGACGATCTCTTCCTGCTTCTCTGTCATGGCTTCCTCGCTTTCCTGAAAACATTGTACTATCCCGCAGAAAGCATGTCAAAATCATCTTTAACTTTTCCTAATAATGAGGTCACAAAGCGTACATAAGTAAGCGCTATTCTGGATTACAGAAAGGAAGGCAGAGCTGCCTTCGGCGCTCCTCTCCCGAAAGGGCAAAGCATAACCAAAAAGCGCGGATGGAGACCGCTTTATTCTATGAATATCTTATTTTTTCTGACACCCAAGTGCGATGTGGCCTTCGTGGAGGAGGATTCCAGCCTCCGGGCCGCGATGGAAAAGATGGAGTTTCACCGCTATACCACGATCCCGGTTCTCTCGAGGAACGGAGGCTTCCGGGGGACACTGACGGAGGGCGATCTGCTCTGGGAAATCAAAAATCAACTGAATCTGAGCTTAAAGCAGGCGGAGAAGGTAAAGGTAAAGGACATCCCCATGAAAAACCACTATGAGCCGGTGGGGATCAACAGCTCCATGGAGGATCTCGTAAAACGGGCGCTGAGCCAGAACTTTGTGCCGGTCGTGGACGACCTGGGACACTTCATCGGCATCGTAAAGAGGCGGGAGCTCATGAATTACCTCTACCAGCATGTGAGCTTCCGGGAGATCGACCGCGAGGAGAGCACAAATCTCCCCCTGCCGAGGCTCATGGCCCTGTCGCAGGCCTGATACTTCTGAAAAAGGACTTCCGGCCCATTTTGAGCCGGAGGTCCTTTTTCGGTCTGTATCCATCTGTCTCGTCTTCACTCTTAAAAAGCCCCTTACCCGGAAAAAAAACAGGCAAAAGGCAGCCGCAGCAGCTTTCAATGAAAATGCCGGAGGCGGCTTTCAACGAAAATGCCGGAGGCAGCAGTCAATAGCCCCGGATCCGGTCCGTTTCGAGCTCTCCGGTCTTTTCCAGGCCCCGGATCCTCACCGTATAGCTCTTCCCTCCCCCGGGCCTTACCGTAACCCGGTCTCCGACTCTGTGCTTAAGCAGCGCTTTCCCAAGAGGAGACTTATTGGAAATCAGGTTGCTCAAGGAGTTCCCGCGGATCGAGGTTACGATGCGGTAGCTCTCCTCCTCCCCCTCCTCTTCAAAGAGAAGTCTCACGGTGTCGTTCAGTCCGACCTCGTCTCTTTCCGAGCGGTCGCTCACGATCGTCGCAAAGCGAAGCATCCTTTCCAGATAGGCGATCCTCGACTCGTTCTGATTCCTCTCCCTCTTTGCCGCGTAATACTCGAAGTTCTCCGAGAGATCCCCGTGCGAACGGGCCTCCTTCACCGCCTCGATGAGCTTTGGCCGGAGGGAAAGCTTCCGCTCCTCGATCTCCTCCTGGATTCGCTTCACATCCGCTTTCGTCAGCTGCTCTCCCACGGCTGTCTCCTCCTCTTTGCTTCCGATTCTCCGGAATCCCGATTCCTGCTTTTTCCTACTTTCCCTCGTAGCGGATCAGGGATTCCAGCTGATACTTTTTCAGCCTCTCTCTTCCCTTTAAGCCCGCAAGCTCCATCACGACCGAAATCTTCTCGACGGTTCCGCCGAGCTTCTCCACGAGCTTGCACGCGGCCTCCAGCGTCCCGCCTGTTGCGATGAGGTCATCCACGATGACCACCTTCTCCCCGGGCCGGATCGCGTCCTTATGGATCTCCAGCTCCGCCTCGCCGTATTCCAGGTCGTACTTCACGCTGACCGTCTCTCTCGGGAGCTTTCCCTTCTTTCGGACCGGGATAAAGCCCTTCCGAAGCTCATAGGCGATGGCCGTCCCGAAGATAAAGCCGCGGGACTCCAGGCCGAGCACGACATCGCAGTCGACACCGGAAATAGAACGGATCAATCCGTCCACGGAATCCCTGAGTCCGTCGGGATCCTGGATCAGGGAGGTGATGTCCCGAAACATGATGCCCGGCTCCGGAAAATCCGGAATCGTCATTACATAATCTTCCAAATGTTCTCTCTTCATTCTGCTTTCCTCAAAGCATCCGGGACCTTCCGATAAGGTCCCGGATGCCTGCCTGCCGAAAGGATCGGCTGTCTTCCGTATCGTCCCTGTCCGCCCTTTGCTAAAGGGCGATCAGGGCAGCAAAGTAAGGCTGCAAAATCCGTCACCGAATGGTCTGCCTCAGAGCTTGAATTTTGCCGCGTAGCTCTGAATCGCCGCCACGGTTTTTCCGTCCGTCAGTTTTCCCTCATAGATCAGCTTCTGGAGCGCCGAGAGCCCCCAGGCCTCCGCGCCGAGCTCCTCATCCACATCCCAGTGCTTCTTCCCCGGCTTAAGATCTCTCGCAAGATAAATCCCGATCTTTTCATCCAAAAAGGCCACCGTCGTATTGACAAAGAGCAAAAACTCCAGCTTTTCCGCCCGGTATCCGGTCTCCTCCTCCAGCTCCCGCTTTGCGCAAAGCTCGAAGTCCTCCTCCTCGCTGTCCCGCTTTCCCGCCGGGATCTCCAGCGTATAGCGCCCGAGCGCATGGCGATACTGCCGGACCATGAGGATCTTTCCGTTATCCAGAACCGGGAGCACCGCCGCCGCCCCGATGTGATGGATGAAATCCCAGTGCGTCTTATGCCCCGCGACATCCACATAATCCTCATAGACGGAGAGCACATGCCCCTGATAGCGAAGCGTCCTCTCGATCAGCTTCACCGGCTTCTTCGCATTCTTCTCATTCAGTTTATCCGGCATTTTCTTCCTCTCTTCTCTTATCCTCCGGATTCAGCGAAACTCCACTCTGCCCACTCCGTAGCCCGCCTTCTTTACGGTCTCCCTCAGTCTGTCCTCTGTGAGGACCTCCTTCATCCGAACCAGCGCCTCCTTCTTCCCAAGATCCGCACTGGCCCAGACTCCGGGGAGACTGTTCAGCGCGCTCTCCACCCTTGTCCTGCAATTTTCGCAGTGCATATCAAAGACCTCCATAACGGCGCTGTACGGATAGTGGGATGGGTCGGTATCCTCCGCCTTCACCACTCTGCAGCAGTCTCCTCCGCCTCCGCAGCAGCCGCTCTCCGCCCGCTTTTTCATGCTGCGAAGCGCAAAGACAACCGCAGCGAGAACCAGAACTCCTACCACAATATTTCCCGGCATATATTTCCCTCCTCAAAAACAGCCCCGCCCCGGAAGGCACAGTGTTCCCGGCATTTTTCGAGGAACAAAGGCATGACATAATCCATCCGGCTACAGAGCAGAAAAAGTCCCACAGTCTTTCGTAAGCGGAAATCCCGCTTCCTCTGACAGAGGAAAGTCTAGCAGTTTCCCGGCGGATGTCAAGCCTTCTGAAAGCTGAGCGGGAGGCGCCTTTGCTCTCCTCTCACCGGGATTTTCTTTCCGTAAAGATCCGTAAAGACCTCCGAAAAGCAACTGGGGAGCGCGGCTAGGGAGCAGCTCCGTTCTCCTTCTGTTCCTCAGCCTTTCCCTCCTTCTCCTCAGGGCGGAGCTTTCTGACGATGGTCTTTCCGATCCTGTGGTTTTTGATATGAGCGACATCGATGGAGAGCTCCCCGGTATCGAGATGGAAGGAGCTTCCGTCGTCCGGGACCTTCCCCATGATTCCCATAATGTATCCGCCGAAGGTATCCGCGTTCTCCACCGGGAGATCCAGGCCCAGCGCTTCGTTGACATCCTCCAGGTCCGCTCCCCCGAGAATAATCCATTCATTCTCCCCGACCGCCTCGATCGGCTCCGGCTCCGGACTCTCATCCTCCTCCTGGAGATCCCCGACGAGGGCCTCGATCAGATCGTGCAGCGTGACGATGCCGGTCATCCCCCCGTATTCATCGAGGACGACGGCGTAGTACTTCCTCTCCTTCTTCATGATCTGGAAAAGGGCGGAGACCTTCATATTCTGGGAGACGAAGAAGGGGCGCTCCACCGCGTGCTGCATGACATTTCGCCGCGAGAGATCGCTCAGGCGGAAATAGTCCTTGCTGTTCAGGATGCCGATGATATCATCGTCATCCTCTCCGCAGATCGGATAGCAGGCGAAGCGGTTGTCGTGGATCGTGCGCCGCCACTGCCGGTCCGTATCTCCGATATAGAGCATCGCGACATCGGTCCGGTGCGTGCAGACCTCTGAGACCGTGAGATCGTTGAATTCAAAGACATTTTGGATGAATTCATTTTCCGAGGATTCGATCGCGCCCTTTTCCCGCCCCTCCTCGAGCATCATGAGGATATCCTCCTCCGAGATCTGATCGTCCACATCCTCCGGCTCGATCCCGATCAGGCGGAGAACCGCGTTGGTGGATGCGGTGAGGATGAAGACCAGTGGGGCAAAAAAGCGGGAGATAAAGCTCAGGATCCCCGACATGAAGAGCGCGATGCTCTCCGTGTGAACCTGCGCAAGGCGCTTTGGCACGAGCTCTCCGAACACGATCGAGAGATAGGAGAGAAGGATCGTGATGAAGACGATGACGATCGGCTTCAGGATCTGAATGTCCAGCGTCATCCCCAGGCGCTTAAGAAGAGCCACCAGAGGGAGCGCGAAGCTCTCCGAGGCGAAGGCGCTGGAGAGGAAGCCGGATAAGGTGATGGCGACCTGAATCGTGGAGAGGAAGCGGGCCGGCTCCTCTGTCAGCTTAATAAGGCGCTTTGCCCCCTTCCTGCCCTCCTCCGAAAGCTTCCGAAGCCTCGGCTCTCCCACCTGCAAAACCGCGATCTCCGCACAGGAAAAAAAGCCGTTGATCAGGATCAGGATTATCAGAAGCAGCGCTCGCCCGATCATAAAATCCCTCTCCTAAGAGCGCAGAAGGGAAGCCCCGCGATGAGCCCCATCCCGGCATCGTTTTCCTCTTCTCCCCCTATTCCTCCGCGAAAAGAAGGTATAGCCCAAGGACTATACCTCCGAAATCTCTCTTTCATCCGTTTACTGTGAGGCTCCCCGCGATTCGCGCCGCCGTCCTCATCCATGGAAGATACCCCTTTCCAGACATGGCCCCGGCATCAGGCCCGATGAACTCCTATGCCGAAGTCAGCGGCACCGAAATCCCCGGCCCTCCAAAGCTAAGAAGCAGTATAACGGAGACGGCGGACTTTGTCAAACAAAGAGGGTAAGTGCATAATCAAGTGATTTCGAGAGAGCGGATCGCTTATACCGGGCTCTCAGGGCATAAGCGCAGCATCAGAGCACAGAGTAATCCATGAGCCACTCCCTTTTGAGCTGCCAGGACGCAGCCTGCCGATAGCTTTTCCCTATCGCTTCCTCCTCCGCTTCAAACAGTCTCCTCCAGCTCTTTTGAATCTTCGCCCTTTGCAGGGGATAAAAGGCGCTTTGAAAGACGCTCTCCTCGCTCCGGATCCCCTGCCGGAGAAGCTCCCTTCGAAAGCGCTCCCTCTCCTCCTCTCCCCCAAGATAGGAGAGATTCAGGACCCGGTTCCAGTCCCGGGCATCAAAAAAGAGCAGCTCCTCCCGTGAGATTTCCAGGCGCATCAGAATCTCTCCCTCCGCCCGGAAGAGGCTCTGACTGTCGGAGAAAAGCCAGACCGGGGATTCCGCCCCCTCCGGAGCCGCTATCCGGGAGCGAAGCTCCCGGAGGAAAAAGTCATAGGCCGTTTGAAAGATCCAGGCGCTCTCCCCGTACTTCTCCATCACATAGCTTCTCTTCACCCGATAGCAGCCGGAGGAGAGAAGCTCCTCCAGCACTCTCTTATTCTGGACCGTCCAAAGCTCCCTTTTCATAGCTTCTGACCTCCCTGATCCACTCGCTCCGAAGCTCCCAGCTCGTCGCAGCGACGCCGCGCTCTGTGTCATCGGGGCGGAGCGTGAAAATCCTCTCCCAGCTTTTCTCCACCTCTCTCTTTAAGATAGGATAGAAGTTCCCCTTCTCTGTCAAAAAGAGCTCATCATCGCTCTTCAGACCGTTTTTCCGAAGCTCCGCCCGGTGCCTCTCCTCATCCTCCCGGCTGAGAGCGACATAGAAATAATTTACGACATAGCCCCAGGCCTCATAATTACAGAGCAGATAGGCCTCCGCAGGAAGCTCCACAGCGAGGATCTCGCTGCCCTCCACCGGCTGGAGCATCCTGTCCTCCGTCAGATTAAACCAGATCGGATAGGGCGCCCCTCCCGTATCCAGGATGCGGGATGCGGCCCTTGTATACCAGCGGTAGAGCCTGTCGTAGTAGCCGCTCATGTTCCCGTTCTTCTTCTCAAGGTACTCCTGCTTTACGCGGTATTTTCCGCTCCTCTCCAGCTCCCTCCGAAGCTCCGGACTCTGCCTGGTCCATAGGATCCGGCTTTTCCCCTCCTCGATCTGCATCCGGTTCATCTTCCGCTCTCCCTTCCCCTCCTTGGGACCAGCCTCGATAGCGAGCCGATCATCTCTAAGCTGAGCTTCAAGGACCGGTGTTCCGCACGCTTTTGCGGCATCACGCCCGTTACACATAACTTTCCCGATTGAATCAGCGTTTCCTTAACTTCTGCCCCATCCTTCGGAAGAATTAAGTTCCGCCTTTCCGATTTCCAGGTGGAACTTCGAATAGCAATTAACATCAAAGGCATGCAGAGTCCCGGAAGCCAAGCGGCAAGGCATGAAGCTTGTCACCCCCCGAAAAGCCTGTTATACTCTCCGGGGAGAAATTCCGGACTCATTCACATTTATTTCACGGGACAGCGCGCATATGTCTGCAAAAAACAAGGATCTGGCATGCCAAAGAATGCGGGAATTCGTCATAGCCACCAGAACTCTGATCGATGAGGAGGGAGAGGGGGCACTTTCCATCCGGAGAATCGCAGAGATCGCCGGATATCACAACTCCACCATCTTTCTCTATTTTAAGGATCTGGACGCGCTCCTCGCTCTGGTCTCCATCGGATACCTCTCGGAGTACAACAGCTCCCTGGCAAGCCTCAGCCAGAAAAGGCTCTCCGCCCTCCGCTACTTCTATGAGATCTGGGAATCCTTCTGCCTCAATGTCTTTCAGCATATCGAGCTCTCCCGCCGTTTTTTCTACGGGAAGTACCGGGACAAGCTCACGCAGTTCTTTATCCTGTATTACCATATCTTTCCGGAGGAGAGGAAGGCTTATACCGAGCTCATCGGAAAGATGTACTTCGGTCAGGATATCGCGTCCCGAAGTCTCTCCATCCTGCGCCCCCTGATCGGACGAAAGGACTGCAAGGTCACGGAGGAAAATGCGGAGATCCTCAACTCTCTGATCGTCGCCCTCCTCGATTCCATGCTCTCAAAAAGTCTTCTCCCGGAGGAAACGGACGCTTCCCGGCTCAGTGCATACTTTATGATCCGCCTTCACTTCCTGATTGACGCCTGAGATATCTCACATTTTTCCAAGGAAAGGATGACTTTCCTCCAAAACACCGATGGAAGGAGGCGGATCTTTGGAAAGCGGAGAGGAGAATCTCTTTACGAATCCTTCCCCGCATGCTCGGGATCTCCCGCCCTCTCCTTCTTTAAGGCGATCACAAGAGAGGCCATCTCCGCAAACATGACAAAGATAAAGGGGAAGGCCGCGCAGAGGGAGATGGTCTGCAGCGGCTTCAGGCCGCCGGCAAGCATCATTCCGATCGCCATTAAAGACTGTATCACGCCCCAGATCAGCATCTTTCTCTTCGGCGGGTTCATATTTCCGTCGGAGGAAAGCATGGAGAGGACAAAGGTTCCGGAATTCGCCGAGGTGATGAAGAAGGTATTCAGAAGCACGATCGAGACGATAGAGATCAGCTTCGTGAGAGGATAGTGCTGGAGGACGAGGAAAAGTCCCGTCTCCGGCGCCGCCGCGATCGCCTTCAGCGAGGCATCGTCCAAGACTCCGCTCTCCGCAAGGTGAAGACCGAGGGAGCCGAAGATCGAAAACCAGACGATGGAGGTCAGTGCCGGGACGATCGCGACGCCGAGGATAAACTCCCGTATCGTTCTCCCCCTCGAGATTCTCGCGATGAAGACTCCCACAAAGGGTGCCCAGGCGATGAACCAGGCCCAGTAGAAGATTCTCCAGTCAAAGGTCCACTGATTATCCCCGTAGCCGTTGATGAGCACGGAGTCCTTGATGAAGTCCTGGAGATAGGAGCCGACTCCTCCGACCAGATTGTTCAGAATCTCAAGCTTCGGTCCGAGGAGAAAGGCCGCGGCCATAAGTCCCACAAAGAGATAGAGATTGACATCGGAGATCGCCTTGATCCCCTTCTCAATCCCGGATGCCGCCGTCCAGATATAGATGACGGAGATCAGCACGATGATGATAATCTGTACCGTGATATTCGAGGGAAGGCCGAGGACCATGTGCAGGCCCGAGTTGATCTGCATGACGCCGAGGCCGAGGGAGGTGACGATACCGGCCACCGTCGCAAATACCGCGAGGATGTCGACCAGCGTGCCGAGCCAGCCCTCCGCCCTCTCCTCTCCGATCAGCGGAATCAATGTCGTGCTGATCATCCCCTTTTTCTTCTTCCGGAATCCGAAATACGCAAGGGCCAGTCCAATGACGGAATAATTGGCCCAGGGAGAGACTCCCCAGTGCATATAAGCCGCCTTGACGGCGAAATTTGCGGCGTCCGGAGAGGAGGGCGTAATCCCCGCCGCGGGGCGAAGATAAAAGGACAGAGGCTCCGCTACCCCCCAAAAGACCAGTCCCACTCCCATACCGCAGCCAAAGAGCATGGCAAACCAGGACAGGGTGCTGTACTCCGGTTTCTCCTGATCCTCCCCAAGACGGATATTCCCCCACTTACTGAAGGCGATAAAAACGGCGAAGAAGACAAAGGCCAGCATCGCCGCGCAGTAGAGCCAGCCGAAGTCTGTCGTAAAGAAGGTAAACATGGCGGAGGACGCGGCGGTGAAGCTCTGATTGAAGCCCACTGCCCAGATACAGATCAGCGCGCATATGATGAGCGCGATATAAAATACCAGATTATTTTTTTTCGTATTCATAAGCTGCTCCACCCAAAATCCGGGCTTTTGCAGCCCCGGGAAGCTTCGCCTCCGGGCCGCAGAAGCCCTGTAAATCGTTCTTTCCCGCCTGATATGAGATCGATCTCTATACGGAGAAGACCGTCTGCTCCGAAATATCCGTTTCGAGGGCTTCGAGAGCCGCTCTTACTCTGTGAAGACGGAGCTTCCACTGATCCTCTTTGGAGGTCGCGGGATCTCCCAGAGGATAGGGGATCGAGATCGTCGGGACGATTCGATTCGCCCCCACCGTCTTCGAGACCGGGATCAGGTTGCACATATGAACGATCGGGATGCCGGCGCGCTCAATCACCTTGACCATCGTTGCACCGCAACGAGTACAGGTTCCTCACGTACTCACCATGATGCAGGCGTCGACCTTGTCCTTTTTTAAGAGAGGAAGGATTTCCTCCGTCATCCTGGCGGCCTCCTTCTCCGTCGTGCCGGTGCCGACCGTGGAGTAGAAATAGGGATGCAGGCTTCCGTAGACTCCCTCCTTGAGAAGCTCCTTCATGGCGTCCACCGGCATGATGACATTCGGATCCGCATTGGCCGCCGCCGGGTCAAAGCCCGCGTGAACGGTCTTGAAGACGCCTCCCTCCAGCCTGTCCAGACCGGAGATGTCATACTTTCCCCAGCGGGTCGCGGAGGCGGACTGAATCCGATCCGGATTGTCTACCGGAACCACTCCTCCTGTCGTAAGAAGCGCGATCCTCGCGTGCTTTAAGTCCTTGAGAGCCGGGGCAATCGGAACCTTGTCCTGCTTCGGAACGATGAGCTCCGAGACATAAGGCTCATTATGAATTCTCGCCCGGAGCATCTTCATGAAGCGCTCCGCCGCGTTTTCCGATATGAAGACCTGATGGCGGTGTCCCGTCGGAAAATACCCCTCCTCGGCGGCCGGTCCGATCTCCTCCCCTGCGAGAATCTTGTTGGCGAGATCCGCGACCGCCTTAAGGTCCTGCTTCATCTTGGAGGCGATGTTTCCGCCCCTCAGGATCAGGACGTCCTTTCGAAACATCTCCACCCCGGGGTTCTCCCCATTCATGGAGGTGATGACCGGGACTCCGAAGCGCTCCTTTACCGCCCTGCATATCGTTCCGCAGGCGACGCCATAGCGTCCCGCATTGAAGGCCGGGCCCGCGATGAAAATGTCGAAGGAGAGAGGAGAAAGGAAATCCAGGATCCGGGAAACGGCCTCCTCTGTATGGGATCCCATGTAGTTGTCCCCGCAGATGATGGTATCCGTGACCTCACAATCCTTCAGCTCCTGCTGATAGGCCAAAGCGGGGCCGATCTGTCCCTTGTGAAGGGACGGCGCCACATCCGCCGTATCCTCACCGCCCAGCTGTCCGAAGAATTGGTTGATATAGACAATGGCTTTCTTCATTGTGAGCACCCCTTTCCTTAAAAATCCATCATGGTCTTTTTCGACCACCCGACCGTCTGATCCCCGCAGAAGAAGCCGTTGTTCTCCATGATGATGGAGCCGTCCTTCCGTACAGAGGGTCCGAGCTTCTCATCTCCCTCCCAGCCGCCGGAATTTCCGTCCCTTCCGAGCGCCTCCAGCTCTCCGAGCACGGTCTTCATCGCCGGAAGCTCCACAAGCTCCGAGACATTTCCCGTGGAAACCATGGCGACAAGTTTTTCATCCAGTGTCACAAGAGGCTGAGAGGCGCCGTCTCTCCCGGTGCATTCGTTGGCGACGCCGACGACCTTGATCCCCGCGCTCTCCAGCGCCGCGATCGCGCCCACATAGTCGGCATCCGGATTTCCATAGCCCTCCTCCGTCACAAGCGCAAAGTCCGCCCCGAGCTCCGTCGCCTGCTGGACGATCATCTGGATCACCCTCTCCTTCTGATCCATGGCGACATTCAGATTCGCCATGATCACGCCGAGGAAGTTGTAGTCCCTCCCGTCCTCCTCCATCAGTCTCCGAAGGATCGGGAAATTCTGAAAGTCATAGGTCGACCACTTGGAGGAGCAGGGCATGAAGGAGCCGGAGACAATGGCGCCGTCCAGCACCTCCTGCGGGCTCATTAAAGAGGGGAGATAGTGATTCATATCCCAGCCGTAGAGGAGATCATTGTATCCCATGGCCTCCATCTGGGACTGCGGCTGCAAAACCGCCACCACAGAGGGAAGGGCATTCCTCTCCCCGCTCCGCTTCGTGATCGGAACGGTCTCATAGACCTCCCTGTCCTCCGGGCTGAGCTCTCTGACGCAGCTTCCGATGTATTCCGCGAGCCTGTGCCCGGCGCGGCGGAGCGCATCGTTCTTCTTCTGCTGCTCATACCTCTCAAATTCTTCATTCGTATCCGCCACCAGTACGAGGTTCTTGAGCTCTCCGAAATAAGTAAACTTCTGCCCCGGTCCGCTCATATCGATGAGCCCGTCCTGAAAGCCCCCCCAGTGCCTCCCGACCACCAGGACACTGCAGTTTTTCAGGGCGTGGAGCGTCCCATTTCCCGACTGGCGGAGCGGGCTTGTGTAGCCCGGGAAAAGTCCTTTTCCGTCCGTGCGGGTCCTCGGCTCGATCGCCTCCTTTACGGGACAGAGGCGGATCTCGTCCCCGGGCTTTGCGATGTAGAGCTCTGCCTCCGTGATCCTCCCGTCCTCCAGCACCCGCTTCAGCGCCTCTTCCTTGTTCACGCTGAGGATTCCGCCGCGGAAGCTCAGCTCGTCCCCAAAGACGATGTCCTTCACATAGAAATTTCCGATTTCCAGTTTCATACCGCTCTTCTTCTCCTTTCCTGTTCATGGGACGAATTCAGTCCGTTTGGGGTTGAATTTGTGATTTTTTCACAAACAGTTTTTTAATAAGCGCGCTTATGTATCTATATAAATACTATAATCGCGCTTATTCGAAAAAGTCAATATAAATGCATAATATATTTTAAAATGCTATAAGCAGAAAGACCCCGGGCTCTGCCAAACGGCAGAATCCGGGGTCCTCGTCCCTTTTCTCTCCTCTTATTCTCTCTTCTTAATTCTCTTTCTTCCTATTCTCTCTCTTTTTCTCTCTCTTTCTTCCTGTTCTCTCTCTTCTTGTCTCAGGCTTTTCCTCAAGCTTTTTCTTATCCTCTTCTCTTCATCCTCTTTTCTCAGGAGATGCCGCCGCTTTTCCCTCCCTTCTCCGGGCAAAGCGGGAGATTCCCGGAGCCTTCGGCGCTGTTCTTATTTTGTCCTGTCGGCCCGGTATCTTTGGTACTGCTCCTCCAGATAGTCACAGTCCTCCCGGAAGCTCTCCGGGCTCGAATTCTCCAAAATTCCGACGATGCAGGGCTTTTTCAGGGAGAGCTGCCTCATGAGCTCCTCGTAGCAGAATACCCCCTTCCCGGGACGGCAGAAGGTCTGCTCTCTCCCTTCCGTAAAGTTCCCGTCCTTTAGGTGGATCACGGAAATCCGGCTCCCGAAGCGCTCAAAGCACTCCCGGATGATTCGATTCTGCTCTTCGGGCTTTCCCTTGCTCTCCGGCGTAATGAGATTAACCCCGTCCAGGATGATATCAAAATTCGGAGAATCAATGTCCCGGAGGAAGCGCTCGATCTTCTGAGGATTTGAGAGCGTATGATTATAGACCCCCTCGATGCCGACCCGGACGCCGAGCTTCTCCGCCGCCTGCCTTATCCTTAAAAAGCTGTCCAGCATCGTCTCATAGCAGCGCTCTGTCTCCGTCTCCTCCGTCACACGAAAGTCCTCCGAGAAGCGCCCCGTCTCCGTCCCGACGAGGTCCGCTCCGATCCCCTTCGCATATTTCAGCATCTCGATAAAGCGTTCCAGCTCCGAAAACCTCTTCTCCTCATTGGGATTTGCCGGGTTGATATAAGAGCCGAGTACGGAGACATGGAGCCCGCGGGCCGCAAGCTCTGAGCGGATCCGATCGCACAGGCCGTCGGAAAAGTGTCCGAAGCCTGTGTCCGGCTCCGAGAAGCTCTTCCCCATGGCGAGCTGAAGATAACGGATTCCCAGGGACGCGGCACCGTCAAATACCTTCTCCATCCCGCTCTTTCCGCAGATATCGTGCGCCCTCATCCCGTATTGAATCATTTCTGCACCTCTCCTCTCCGGTACTGTGCGGGAGACTGCCCGCTCAGGGAGCGGAAGACCCGCTCAAAGTAAGTGATATTCCCAAAGCCCGTGCTCTCCGAGATCTCCGTAATTCTCATCCTGCTGCCCTTCAGAAGCTCCTGCGCCTTTCTCACCCGGACAAAGTTCAGATATTCAACGACCGAGAAGCCCGTGACCTTCCGAAAGATCCTGCTCAGATAGGAACGGCTCATATAAAAATGCGCGGCGATCTCCTGAAGCTCCTGCTTCTCCGCGCTGTGGTTTTGCAGATAAAGGGCGATCTCCCGGACTCTTTGATGGACACCGCTGTCCAGTCGGTCCGCGGAGGAGGCGAAGCCGGGCCCCGCCTCTCTCTCTCCGTTTCCCGTCTCTCTCCCTCCCTGGTAGCTCTCGGAAATCCCCCGGGATCTCGCCCCTGCGAAGATCCCGAGAAGCTCCATGGCCTGGAGAAAGAGGAAGGGGCAGAGCTCCTCCCCCATCATCTGATCGCAGGCGCTCTTAAACTGAGCGATGATCCCGAGGATCAGCGCCCACTCCTCCCTCGAAAAGCCGCAGGCTCCGCTGTAGATCCTTCCGAACTCGTCAAAGCCCGGATAGCCGAACTGCCGGAGCAGGCCGTCAAAGGGCTCCCGCTCCAGCTGCAGGATGAAGTTTCTGTGATCCGGCGGATATCCCTCCGCGAGCGAGGTTTTGTGAATCCGGTCATGGTCAATCAGCATGGCCGTCCCCGCTCTCATGCAGTAGCTCTCCGGGTCCACGAAGAAAAAGCGGGTCCCCTCGATCAGAAAGTTGAGCTCAATGCTGGAATGAAAATGGCGGCTCCGCATGACATACTCCCGGCGGCGAAGAGCCTCCGAGACCCGAAGACCCGGGATCTTTTTCTCAAATACGAGCTCCAGGCGATAGTTATGAAGCTCCCTCTCCCCCCCGCGCTCTCTTTTCTTTCCGTCCAATCCTCTTTGCCTCTTCTGCTTTTTCGGGGGAATCCGCCTGCTCTCCGAGAGTCTTCACATAAATGTGCTTTTGGGCCTTCTCACTGACGCTGACTCTCCTCCCCTCTTCCCCCACAAAAAGCCGCATTGTACCATCGTATTCCTCATAGCTCTCCGCGGAGAGAACGAGATCCAGCTTGAGTCCGAGGCGGTCCAAATAGGAGAGAAGACCCGGCTCGTCGTCCACCTTGACGATGCGGGCCCTCTCCCCTATTTTCAGAGAACCAAGCCGCAGCTCCTCCTCTTCCTCCCGCTCCTCACCCCGCAGGTTGATGTAGATCGGGGCGCCGTGCGGGCAGTGCGTCGGGTAATTCAGAAAGGCATTGAGGCGCTTCATCATCTCCCCGTCCGTGATATGCTCCAAAAGGTCCGCCTGTCTGTGGACATCCTTCCAGTTATACTTCAGGCAGTCCTGCAAAAAGGTCTCCCAGAGTCTGTGCTTACTCAGGATCAGTCTCGCAAGCTGCTCTCCCTCGGCACTCAGGCTGATAAAGCGCCCGCGGATCTTGAGGATTCCGTCCTCCGCCAGCTTTTTGAGCATCTCCGAGACGGATGCGCGCGCGATGCCCAGATACTCCGAAATTCTGTGATTGCTGGCGCTTCCCTCCCGCTCTATGATCTTGAAAATCGCCGTCAGATAGTCCTCCCTGTTGTTCGTCATCCCCATCTCTTTCCCGGCCGCGGAAAAGAGGAGATCCTCACAGCTTCCCTCCGTCTTCTTCTCCGCTCAGGCCGTCATTGCAAGCAGCAGCCTCTCCCTTCCCTCCTCCGTCAATTTATATATTTTATCACAGGGGTCCGCGAAAACCCACTTCATTTTCATAAGTCTCCCGATATAGCGCTCCGTCTCCCTCCTGCTCCAGTTCACATGGCGGAAGAGACTTTCAAATCCGGTCTCCTCCCGATCCCCTCTGTGCCGGTAGAGATGCAAAAGCAGAAGCTCCTCCTTGAAACGCTCTCTCTGCTGCTTTCTCCTTCTCATTCCCCTCAGTATCCCCCCGCGGGAGAAAAGGGAGAGAAGGAGGACAGAGAGCATTCCGACGAAGCTGCACATCCCGGAAATGGAGACATTCCATCGGAAGGCAATGAGGCAGCCGATGAGGCAGTTCAGAGCTCCGAGCAGGAGGGTGAGGAGAATCATCTGCCATAGACTCCGGCTAAGGAGAGAGGCCGCTGCCGCGGGTGCCGCGAAAAAGGAAATCACCAGAATCGCCCCCACGCTGTTGAAGGCCGTCACGCAGCAAAAAGAGCAAAGGATCATGAGGGCGTAGAAGATGCGCTTTACGGGGATGCCGAGGAGAAAGGCATAGGATGGGTCAAAGGTAGAGATCTTCAGCGGCTCATAGAAGAGAATCACAAAGGAGAGGTTCAGAAGAAAGAGAAGGAACATCTCGACGAGAGACCTGGGGAGACCGAAGAGACGCACAAAGGGGGCAAAGAGCGGATCTCCCATCAGAACGATCTCTATGTCCAGATGGACATTTCGAAAAAAGCGCGTGATCAAAAGGACCCCGAGAGAGAAGAACATCGGAAATACAAGCCCCAGCGCATCATCCCTCTTTACGAGTCCCTTCCCGGACAAAAGCTCTACGGCGAGCACCGTGAGGAGTCCGAAGAGAGCCGCCCCCAACGTGAGAAGGACCGAGTCCAGGCTCCGCACCAAAAAGAAGGCGAGGACGATGCCGAGAAGGACAGAATGGGAAAGCGCGTCCGCTGTCATGGAGAGCCTGCGAAGCACCAGGAAGGGCCCCAGCAGGCCGCAGGCCATCGCCGTCATCAGGAGTACAAAAAGGACCTCAGTCATTTTCTTTTCCTCTCTTCCGAAGCATGCGGGGCAAAAGCCCATAGCGTCCAAAAATCATGGAGAGCAGCGTGACAGAGCCCATGCACAGGATAATCATCGGTCCGGTGGAGAGCCCCCGGTATGCCGTGCTGAGAAATGTCCCGAAAAGGGCACTGAGGATCCCGGTCAGAGCGGAAAGCAGGAGGATGGGCCCGAGACTGCGGCTGTGCTGATTCGCGCAGATGCAGGGGATCAGGAGGAAGGAGGAGATCAATACCGCCCCGACGCTCTTCAGCCCGACCGATATCAGGACGATCATCATAAAGAGGAGCGCGGCTGTCCCGAGCGCCTCCGGGATCCCGATCGCCTTCGCGTAGCCCCTGTCAAAGATGCTGATCAGAAGGATTCTCCGAAAGAGAAAGAGGAGGGACAGCACGAGAGCCCCGCTGCAGAAGATCAGCGCCGCATCCCTCTTCATCAAAAAGGCGGCGGAGCCGAAGATATAATTTTTGAGCCCTGCCTGCGAGGCATCGGCATAGGCAGGATTTCCCTGCGTATAGGTCTTAAGGACCATGCCAAGCCCGAACATTCCCGTGAGGACCAGGGCGAGCGCCGAGTCAAAGTCGATCCCCCCTCCGTCCCTCAGACTGTGGATCAGAAAATAGGCCATGCCGCCGGACAGCGCCGCCCCGATCGTGAGGATCAGAGGATCCCTCGTCTGAAAGCAGATAAAGGCGAGCACAACCCCCGGATAAGCGGAATGCCCGATCGCGTCCCCCACGAGGCTCTGCCCCTGATATACGCTAAAGCAGCCCACGATAGAGCCCGCCAGCGCGAGGAGCGAGGTCCCCGCGGCGACCACCCAGAAATCATAGGAAAATAATATTGATATCATATTAAGTCCTCATAGGCGCGCCGGATATTTTCCTCCGATGCGGCCTCCTCCACCGGTCCGCACGCGATGACATAGCGGCGGATCAGCACGGCATGGTCGAAGTAGCTCCGCAGGGTATTGAGGTCGTGGTGAACGCAGACGATGGTCTTCCCCTCGCTTTTCAGCTCCCTGATCTTATCGATGATGATCCTCTCGCTGCTCTTGTCGACTCCCGCGAGCGGCTCGTCCATGATCAGAAGCCCCGCCCTCTGCGCCAGTGCCCTTGCGATGAAGACCCTCTGCCTCTGCCCTCCGGAGAGCTGTGAGATCTGCCTCGAGGAGAGTGCGGAGAGGCCCATCTCCCGCATCGCATCCTCCGCGATCGCGCGCTCCGAAGCATTTGCCCGCCGAAACCAGCCGATGCTTCGGTATCTCCCCATCAGCACCACATCCCGGACGGAGATCGGAAAATCCCAGTTCACCTCAGAAAACTGCGGCACATAGGCGACCCTGTCCCGGACCTCCCGGAGCGCTTTTCCGAAGATTCTGACGCTGCCGGAGAGCGGCTTCAGAAAGCCCAGGATACATTTTAAAAGAGTGGACTTTCCGGCGCCGTTCGGACCGACGATCGCCGTGATGCTGTTCTCCTCGATTTCAAGATCAATGTCCCAGAGCACAGCCTTTTTATCGTAGGCGGCCGTGAGGTCCTCCACGTGGATGGCCGCCCCGGAGGGAGCCCTTGTCTCCTCGGAGGCGGCGCCGAGCCCGAGCGCTCTCAGTCGATCTCCCGCCTCTCCTCCGCTCTTCTTTCCTGCTGTCATTTTTATCCCCCGGCTTCTATCGAAGGAAGCCCCGCGGAAAAACGCCGCGGGGCCCCTCAGGTTCTATTCCAGATTGCTCACGATGAGGTCCACATTATGCTTTACCATATCGATATAATTATCCCCATCCTGTCCCTTTGGCGCGAGGGAGTCGCTGAAGAGCTCCTTTCCCTCTCCGCGGACCACGGATACCTCCCAGCCCTTCGCCTTACAGGACTCCCGGAGCTTCTCCATGCGGGCGGGGTCTGTCGTAGACTCCGCAAAGATGGCTTTGATCTTATGTGAGACGATGAAGTCCGCCGTCTCCGCCATATCGCTGGTCGAAAGCTCCGCATCCGTACTGACACCCTGTGGCGCCTTCACCTCGATGCCGTAGCTTCTGGAAAAATAATTAAAGGCGTCATGCGGTGTAACCAGGATGCGGCTCCCCTCCGGGATCTTTTCGATCTGTTCCGCGCAGTAGCTCTTGAGGCTGTCCAGCTGATCGAGGTAGGCCGCGCAGTTCTTCTCGATCTCCTGCTTGTGCTCCGGCAGCTTCTCCTCCAGGGAAGAGGCCGCTTTTTTCACCGCCTCCTGGTAGAGCGCCGTGTCAAACCAGAAGTGGGGATCCGTCACCTCTCCCCCTCCCTCCTCCATCGTGATGAGGTCCTCCTTCTTAAAATCCGCTGTGACGGGGACCCCGTGCACCGCTTCCAAAAGCTCTGTCATCTTTCCCTCAAAGTGGAGTCCGTGGTAGAGCACAAGCTCCGCGTTTTTAAATTTCTCATGATCCTCCGGCTTCGCCTCGTAGGTGTGGGGATCCTCCCCCGCCGGGATCACCAGTGTGATATCCGTGAAGTCCCCGGCAAGAACGGAGGCCATATCCTGGAGAAAGCTCGTAGTGACCGTCAGCTTGAGCTTCTTCTCCGTCCCGCTCTTCCCCTCTTCCTTTTCCGCCCCGGCGCTCTCTGAAGGAAGATCGCTCTCCTTCTGCTCGGCCCGGCTGCTCTCCTTCATCTTCTCCGCCGTGCTCCCGCAGCCGGCCCCGATGCATCCGACCAAAATCAGACTGAGCAGCTTCCCGAAAATTTTCTTTTTATAATCCATGTGTACCTCCGAGTATTTGTTAGGTTATCCTTACAAAATATATTACAGCGCTTTCACTAATTGCGCAAGGGGAACTTTCTCTTTTTTTTCTGCTGCTTTCTGTCCTGTGAGAAAATCTCCCCGGCGCTTCGCCATCTGCCCCTTCAAAGGGGCTTATCGACTCGAAAGACGGCAGTCGCAGCGAGAGTGTTTTCCAGCAGATCGCAAAGGAAACTGCGGGGCAGAGGCTTCCCCGCAGTTTCAATGCCTCCGGATATACAAAAAGCTGCCGTATCTCTACAGCAGCCTTCGCATATTGCCCTTTGTGATACCGCAGCTTCCGGTATGGATTTTATTTAAGAGAGGAGCTCCGATCCGGCGAGGAGAAAGGGGCCGATCCCCTTTGCGTCATTTTCCACGACTGCCTCGGAGAGATAGTAGCGGACAGAGCCGTCTCTTCTCTCCTTCCCGCCAAGCCCCGCGACGAGGCAGATATTTTTAAGCCGAAGCTCTCCTCCTTCGTCACAGGAAAAGAAATTGTCATAGATTCCGGAGAAGATGCTCTCTCCGAAGGACCGGTATTTCTCCGGGAGAAAGGAGAGACGAACCGCCTTTAAAACAGCCGCAGAAATCAGGGCGCTCCCGGAGCTTTCGATATAATTCCCCTTAAGTTCGGGAAGCTTCGGAAGCTGATAGAAGCAGCCGCTCCAGGGGTCCTGCCATGGCATGAGGCTTTCGATCAGCTCCCGGAGCATCCCGGAAAGCTCCTCTTTTTCGGCCTGGAAATCCGAAAAAACTTTCATCAATCCCAGAAGGTCAGAGAGCGCGAGCGCAAACCAGCCGATGGCCCTGAGCCAGACATTCGGACTCCTTCCGCTCTCGGGATCCGCCCAGAAGGCCTTCCTTGAGGCGTCGTAGCCGTGGACATAAAGACCGCTTTCCTCCTCCCGCATCCTCTTTTTTACGATCCGAAGCTGGGATACGATGTCATAAAGGCCGGAGAAATCGCCGGGATGAAAGCGAAGCTCATACTCCAGATAGAAGGGAAGCGCCATATAGATCCCGTCCAGCCAGACCTGCTCTTGGTAAATCTTCTTGTGCCAGAAGCTTCCCTCCTCCGTCCTCGGCTGCGTCTCCAGCTGCCCGCGGAGAAGTCGAAGTGCCTCCCGGTATTTCTCCTTCCCCGTCCTTTCGAAAAGGAGGAAGAGATTTCTCCCGGGGTTTAAGTCATCCAGCCGATACTCCTCCCTCCTGTAGCTCGGAATCTCTCCCCCCTCCGAAATAAAATGCGAGACGAAGCGCTCGGAAAAGTCAAAGAGCCCTTCTTCCCGGATGAGCTCCGAAAAGCGGAGCATCCCGGAAATCATGCAGCCGTCGATATAATTCCAGCGGTTTCCGCTCCCCTTTCGGATAAGCTCCTGATTCCAGGCGGGGTGCTCCGCATCCGACTGCGAAGCCAGGCGGAGAAGATAAGACCGAATCTGCTGCCGAAGCTTCTCCTTTACTCCCTCCTCCATCTCTCCTCCTCTCTTCGCCTTTTGATGTGAAGCCGATCCTCCTCCGTCCTCTTCGAATCGAATTCGAAAAGGCAGATCCTATAGGCACTGCTTTCCCTTTTACTTTTTATCAGGAAAAGCTTTGCCCAAGGCAGTAAATCAAGGACTTCGCCGGTCTTTCTCTAGCCCTTGACGGAGCCAGCCGTCACGCCGTCGATAAACTGGTCCTGCGCGAGGAAAAAGATAATGAGCGAGGGCAGAATCGAGATCAGGGAGAGAGCCAGGATCCTGTTCCAGGAGAAGCCCGCGTCCGCATCCATCGACATCTTCACAAAGATTGCGGCGGGATAACGGCTCGGCGACGATACATAGAGGAGAGGGCCCATGAAGTCATTGTTCGACCACATGAACTGGAAGAGCGCGCAGGAGACAAGGGCGGGCTTTAAGACCGGTACGATCACGTGCCAGAGCGTCCCGAGCGGACTGCATCCGTCGATCTTTGCCGCTTCATCGAGCTCCTTTGGGACATTTCTCAGAAACTGAATCAGCATAAAGACGAAATAGGTATCCTGTGCGAAGAGAGTCGGCGCGATCATCGGAAGATAAAGCGGATGGTCGATCCAGCCCCACTTGTTAAAGAGGATGAACTGCGGCACATTCAGGACGACATTTGGCAAAAAGAGGGTAGACATCAGAAGCAGGAAGAGGAAATTCCTTCCCTTAAAGTGAAAGCGCGCAAAGCCGTAGGCCGTCACCGTGCAGGAGAGCAGAGTAAAAAGCACCTTCGGGATGACGATCTTATAGGTGTTCAGCATGGCCTGCCAGATATTGATATCTCCCCCGTAGCCGCTCATCGCATCCCGGTAGCCCTGGAAACTCGGCTGCTTCGGCAGAAGTCCGATCCCGGAAAAGATCTCCGAATTACTCTTGAAGGAAGCTCCGACCATCCAGAGCAATGGATAGAGCATCACAAAGCCCACAAGGATCAGAAGCAGATATTTGAGAAGCGTGGACAGGCCCCTCCTCCTCTCTCTCGTCATCTCAGACCTCCTCGTCGGAATAGTAGACCCAATGCTTCTGGCTCCTTTGCAGGATCAGGGTGAAGAGCAGGAGGATCAGAAACAGGACCCAGGCTTCCGCGCTCGCCATGCCCATCTCGTACTTCTTAAAGGCATTGTTGTAGATCAGAAGCGAAACCAGTGTCGTCGCTCCCCTCGGCCCGCCCTGTGTGATGATGTAGGGTCCGTTGAATTCCTGAAAGGCCTGCACCAGCTGTGTCACCAGATTGTAGAAGATGACCGGGGTGATGAGGGGAACCGTGATGCTGAAAAACTGTCTCCACTTCCCCGCTCCGTCCAGAGACGCCGCCTCATAGAGATCCGGGGAGACCGATTTCAGGGCGGCGAGGAAGATGACCATGGAGGAGCCGAACTGCCAGACCCTCAGAAGGCAGATGATGAAAAGCGCCGTCCCCTTGTTCGCAAGCCAGTTCGGCCCCTGCACGCCGAAGAAGGAGAGGAAGAGATTGATGATGCCGTTGTCCTTGAAGATCGCCTTCCAGAGCACGGAGATCGCGACAGAGCCGCCGAGGATGGACGGAATATAGTAGGCCGTCCGGAAAAGCTTCACCCCCTTCAGCTGAAAGTTCAGGATATAGGCCACAAAGAGCGCGAAGCAGAGCTTCAGCGGCACGGTCATGAAGGCATAGCGGAAGGTCGTCGCAAAGGCCGCGAGAATCTTTTTGTTCCGGAAAATTTCCTGATAATTCTGAAGCCCGATGCGGTGAATCCCCTCAAAAAGATGAAAGTCCGTGAAGCTGTAGAAGAGCGATGACAGGAAGGGATAGCCCTTGAACAGTATAAAGCCGAAGAGCCAGGGGAGAATGAAGAAAAAGCCTCTGTTCTCCCGGAAAAAATGATTGACTCTCTTTCCTCCATTCTCCATATCTTTTCCTCCGATCCTCCCCTCAGGGACTTCAGGCCTTGCTCGACTCGAGCTCGTTCACAGCGTCAATCATCTGCTGCGCAAGCTCCTTCGAATCCTCGTGGTCATAGCTCATATTGTCCATGATCTCATAGTAGGCGCCCTCAGACGGGTCCTTGAGCTTGGAATCCTCATAGTACGGGCTCAGAGTGAAGCGATAATTCTTTGACGCCGCCTGATTCGCTTCATAGACCAGGCCCTCCAGCTTTCCCTCCTCGGAAAGTGTCTTCTGCGCTGCCTTGGAGGCCGGAATTCCTCTCTCAAGCCCCAGCGTCTTCACTCCCTCTCCGTTCAGAAGGTAGTCGAGAAGCTTGAGATCCGCCTTCGGATTTTTCGTATCCTTTGAGAGCGCAAAGCCCATGGAAACCTTATAGATCGTGGAGGGCTTCCCGTAGTCCGCCGGATACTCTCCGAGCACCAAGGTCTGCCCGTCCGCAAGTGCCCCCTGCATCTTGCTCACCGCGGAATCCCATTCGTAGAGCCCCGCATAGTGCCCGTCTATGAAGTTCGGATTCTTGTCGATGGAATCCGCCCCGTCCCCCTTCATCTTCTCCTGAGAGGGGATGACGTGATTCTCCTCCAGCTTTTTCAGGAAATCAAAGCCGTCCGCAAGCTCATCCTTCGTGTAGCTGATCGCCCCGTTCTCCACCCAGGGCTTGTCGTAGCTCTCCTGCATATAGTAGGTGAGGAGCATCATAAGATCATACTCTCCGGCCGCCATGGGATAGTAATCGTCCCCGAGCTTCTCCTTGAAGATCGGTCCCGCCGCGAGGAGCTCCGAGAAGCTCTTCGGCACGGAAAGCCCCGCCTTCTCCCAGGTCTGCTGATTCCAGAAAAAGGCCTTTCCGGTCGTCGCGATCGGGATCGCCTGGAGCTTCCCGTCGATCGTCATCTGCTCCAGCAGATTTTCATCGTATTGAGAAAAATCGAAGTCCTCCTTCGACTGCTTCAGATCGTAAAAGCCCTTTCCGTCGGAAGAGAACTGATAGATCCAGTTCCAGTTGATCTGAAGCACATCCGGAGCGGAGGCCCCGGCGAGCTGGGTCGCGATCTTATCCGTCCAGCCGGACCAGGCGCCGTACTCGGACTCGATCTTAACGCCCGGGTTTTCCGCCATATAGGCGTCAAGCGCCTTCAGTGTCGCCTCATGCCGGGAATCGCCTCCCCACCAGGACATCCGGATGCTCCCCGAATCCGCGCTGTCCGAGGCCTCTGCCTTTCCGGAGCTCTCTTCCTTTCCGCTCTCCGCCTCCGTCTTTCCGCTCGTTCCCGAAGCGCTGCTCTCTTTCGCGCCGCCCCCGCAGGCTGCAAGAGATGCCATGAGCACCGCCCCGGCAAAGAAACAATAAATTTTTTTCTTCTTCATACTGACCTCCTGAGATCTTTACCGCAAAATGAAAGCTCTGCTCTCGTATTCCGAGATATTTTGAAGGATCGGCTCCTTCTCCGCTCCCCGGATCGAGATATTCTCAAGCTTTAAGCTCCCGATATTCTTCGCATAGATGGACATCCCTCTCATCGGCGGAAAATCGTCCATCATGAGCACCTGCCGCTTCGGACGCTCCGGATCCTCGAGAAAAACCGCATCAATCCCTCGAAGCAAAATCGCCCCGATCGGCCGTTCCGGAAGTCCATAGGCGCAGAGCAGCGCGCTGTCCACTCCGCTGCAGCGGATATTCTCCGCCCTTACCGCGCCGATTCCCGGCGTCATCGCATTGACGGGAAGGGCCTCCTGGCTCTGCACATAGCGCTCGTGTCCGTCCGCATCACAGTGATAGAACATATTGAAGGTAAAGGGCATCGGGACGTTCTCCATCCGGATATCATGAAAATATATCTCATCGTAGAAGCAGTCCGGTCCTCTTCCCCTCCGCGTCTTCAGGCGAAGGCCGCGGTCTGTCCCGGAGAAGATGCAAAGGGAAGCCTCCACCCGGTAAACTCCGGCCGCCGCCTCCGACCCAATGGTCAGAGCTCCGTGCCCCCTCTCCAGGATGCTGTTTCGCAGCGCAAAATTCCGCGATGCCTTCCGGCGCTCCCCCGCCATCCTGGCCTTTCCGCTTTTGATCGCAATGCAGTCATCCCCGACGGAGATGCGGCAGCCCAGAAGGAGTACATCCTCGCAGCTCTCCGGATCGAAGCCGTCCGTATTCGGGGAGTCCGGCGGATTCCAGATCGTCACATTGTAGAGGGAGATCCCGTCCGTATAGTAGGGGTGAATCGTCCAGCTCGGAGAATTCCTAACCAAAACTCCCTGGATCCGGATACAGCGGCAGCGGCAGAGAAAGATCGTCCGGGGCCTCCAGGCCCCCCGCTTTGTCTTATGCTCCTCCCACCAGTCGGAGCGGTCCGCATTGCCGTCCACCGTCCCCTCTCCGAAGATATCCACATTCCTAAGCTCAATCCCGGTGAGAAGTGAGGCATAGCTGGTCTCAGGATCCCCCTCCCAGCTTCCGAGATTAAAGCCCCCCTTCCCGTCGCTTCGCTCCGTCATCCCGGGCAGTCTGGGATAATGCTCCCTCGAGGGATCTCCCAGAAGTACGGCGCCGCGGTCCAGCCAGAGAGAGAGCCCGCTTCTCAGAAAAAGCGGCCGTGTGAGGTAGCGCCCCTCCGGGATCCGGACCGTCCCATCCTTCGGGCAGGCCTCGATCGCCGCCTGGATGCAGGCTGTATCATCATTCTTTCCGTCCCCGAGCGCGCCGAATTCCCTCACATCGAGGAGCACGGACTCCGGCGCTGTCCGAAAGGAGATCCACTTCGGCTCCTCCCCTCCCCCTTCCGCCAAGATGATGGCGATCCGATATTCCGTATCCGGTTCCAGTCCGAAAATGCTGATCACATTCCGGCTCTCCCGCATGAGCTCCTCTCCGTTCAGGAGCACAATATAGGGCCTTGTATAGACGATATCCCGATTGATGAGCTCCAAGGTCACGGAGCGCTTCATCACTGCCGCCAATCGAAAATTCATTTTTTTCTCCCGCCCTGCCGGAAGGAACTCTTCAAAGTCCCGTCCCGAATTCTTATCTCTATTATAATGATCCGGCTCCGGAAAAATCTTATCCGAAGTGACTTTATTCGGACCAACTTATCCGATCGGACACTCCGGGCGGAAAATTCCTCCCCCTCCCTGATACGATATCCGGCTCCGTCAGGCGATAGACTGTGTTTGCTGTGATTTCATTTTACCGCAATCCTCCTTCTCTGCATCCGACTTTTTCTTTGTCCTTTCTATTTTACAGCCGCACAGCGGCAGAAAGAAAGCAGAGAGCTTTACAGGTGAGCGAAATGATGTTTGATAAATACACCCAATGAGTGTATGATATGCGTGAGGTGAATGATATGACGATTTATGAAATGAGAACAGCATTTGGCGATACGCAAAGTGAATTTGCCGAAAGATATAACATTCCTTTTCGTACAATACAAAATTGGGAAACCGGTGTGCGTAAGCCCCCGGAATATGTTGTCGCGCTCCTGGAAAGCCGCATACAGTCCGATCTTTACAATCGTAAGACAAGAGTACTGCCGGAGCATGATGCACACAAAAAGGAATTGCCGAAGAGACGTGACTATATCGGCGCCATCTCCTGGTTGAAGGCAGTCCGGGAGTGTCTCGGAGATTCTTTCGTTTTCGCTTTGGATGAAGCCTTGATGTGTCAGGGATATTTCGCCGGGCGAAGTGATGAATACATCGTATGGGGTTACGGTGATAATTCTGCCTCTAACTTTAACGGGGTTGTGCTGCTCGGAAATCGTATCAGCACCTATGATATCCGGGAAAAGCATGGACTTCGCTTTACTGATTTTAACCGGACGATCACAGATGCACTTGCAAATGAAGAAATTTTGGATATTCAGGGTATTACAGAAGCCCTCAGCCGATACTATTTCACCAATGGAAACAGCTTTGAGGGAATATTTGTATCTCCCGAATATCGGGAAAGATTTGCGGAACTTGCAGAGGACTCCATAAACTATTATGAGAACTGAGGTGATTTCATGCAGATTGAGCGCTTACGCTTCATGTCCCGCTCTTCTCGGGAAGCATCTTCTCTACCAATGCAGAAGAGAAATTATGCTTTTCCCACAGTATCATGCCTGAAAATCCTCTGTATTCACGAAATCACCTTTTACACTTGCTTTACTTCTTCTCTTCTCTTATACTGAATATAATATTTTTTATTTTCGTTTCATCCCATATAGACTTTTCCTCAAGGAGGAAGTCTTCCATGTCCTGCGATGGGCAGAATCCTTCCATTTTCCAAAATACCCAGAGCCATTGTCTTCTTTATAGAGTAACGAAAACTCAAGATTTCTATCTTCCTCTCTATGATCGATTCCAGAATGCGCCGATATGATACCTGCCCGACAGGAGGCCATCCATGATGAAGGAAAGCGCGGGCTTTCTGCTTCGCAGATATCCACGATATAAAATCTCGCTCCTGCTCTGCGCTTTACTCCTTCTGTCCTATTTTTCTGTCCATGCCGCAATTCTTTCTCAGGCGTCTGCTCTCATAGAGCTGGAACATAATTCTGTCTCAGCCATTTCGAATTTTCTGCACCTTCCTCTTCCGGATAACAGTTATTATGCCATCGTCAATGGTTTGGCTTTCAAGGCATCTCCGCCGGAAGTTCTCTTTTTACGAGACCGGATAGTGCCCTCCTCTGCTGTACACTCCAGCTGGATAAAAATTGCCCCTCCGGACAAGGACCTCCCCTCGAAATTAGAGACGGCCTCTCAATATATCAATTATCCGTCTGACTCCAATCCCAGCCTCCGTATTTGGAAACATCCGTCCAATCCGGAGTTTGACAGTGATATGGATGCTGCGGCCAGGGTATATCTGATGCAAAATACCAGATATTTTGCCAGATATCATGTCTCCCATTACAAAACGCTTCGTATCGTACACGGAGCAAGCGATGCGTATCTGATTCGCGGTCAAAGAATCAGCAATCTGTATTTCAGCGAGGATGCCTTTACGATTGTGAACATCTCTTATCTGAAACCGTGATTTCATTTATCTTAAAAAAGGGAATCTGCTTTCGTTTCCGATCGAAAGCATCCTCTGAGTGGAGCATAACCATGAGACAAAGGAAAAACTGCTTTCTATTGATCCTCGTAATAATCTACCTCCTCTATGTATTTTTGCACCTGTTTATCGTCCTGAATGCCCAGGCTGTGATCCTTTTGACACATAAACAGACGGGACTGGGAGATTTTTTGGCTCTCAGCGGCGATCCTTATGCCGAAAATGAGAAGCAGCAATACTATGCACTGTCCTTTGGCAAAGCCTACAAGCTTTTTCCTTGGGAAAGCCCCTTTCTATTATCTCGGGATTATAGGACAGCGGTGCAAAGCTCCTGTTCCATAGATTCCCGAGATTCCGTCCAGATGAAAGAGGCAAATGAAGACGCTTTTTATACCAGGCTTGACAGCGGAAGACTGGCCGTCATAAGTGCAGAGGATGCGAGATCTTTTTCAAAAGAGGATTTTCAGCTTGCCGTCCGTTTCTGTGATAAATACGGGTATATCGACGGTTGTCGGCTTTCCTTTATGCGTTATAAAAATCATTGTATTCTTTTTTCTGCCGGCATTCCTTATATCTTCCGTGATAATGATATAAAGCCCTTAGTTCCGGCAGATATCGGAGAATATATGATCGAGGAAGTTTATTTCATATAGTACCCTGCCGCTTCTTTTGGCAGCACCATGAATATAAATTCCCGCCCTGACGCCTGGCCCCGGCGCCCAGCGCTTTGGTCTTTTAAATCGCTCCTGCACTGCCGAATACAGCAGTCGAAACAGGAGCATACTGCGCCGGGCGGACAGACGGCAGAAAATCGACTTAATACCTGGAGCTGGATATGGAAACTCTCCCAAAAGCAAAAATTCCGAAAGGAAATAAAACTGAGCAAAAGAAAAGAAACAGGAAAAAAATTACATGGCAAAGCTTCCGCTCTGTAATTTTTCCCCTTATCTTTATATGGACTTTTGTGAGCTTATTGATCTCACTTACGGGGGGAAGGCTCCGGGAATCTTCGAATGTCCTATATGATATCCTGCACTTTCCGACGACCTTTCTTTCGTTTATACTGTTTCTTATTCTCTTTTATACCCCGTTCTTCCTTTCCCTTCTTCCCATTTTACTTCCCATTTTCATTCTTCTCTTTCTATGCATCCGACTTCTGAACAGAAAAAAAGAGCTCTCCAAAAAGGAAAGCCCCGGGGAAAAAACGGAGGAGGAATCCTCGTATTGATAACTCTCTAGGAGGGCATGCGGGATTTCGCGGTAAAGTCCGCTGCTCTGACTTTTACTTTTATCAGAGAAACGGATGCAGCCATCCTTTCGTCGATGTCAAAATCTCTTCCGGTCTGATTTCTCATCAGAAGCTTCAATCCTTTTATTTTCTCAGCCTCGTCCTCGGAAATCTCCGCTCTTCCCCTGGCGATGAGAGAGCCATAGGCTGAACCGTAGCGGCAGGGAATGTCTCCTCCGGAGATCAGACTGACATCACAGTCCAGCTCGATGCAGACCTTCGGATTCTTCCGGATCAGGTCCAGCTTGTGCCCTTCCCTCGCCGAGTGCATGTAAAAGCTCAGGCTTTCGTCCGAAAATTCATAGGCATAGTGGAGAGGCACGACATAGGGATAGTCCCCGTCAAAGAGAGCAAGGCGCAGGATCTTTGCGCGATCTAAAATCCGGAGGATTCCCTCCCGGTCCGTAAGCTCCCGGTCTTTTCTTCTCATCTTCTCCATACCGGTCCCTCCTGTAATGTGACAAGCACCCAAAATTGTATCAGGACTTGCTTCCGCTCTCTTCTCCGGCTGCATCCCCCCGCCTTTCTTCGGTCAGAATTTAGAATTGGCAGGGAGAGAGCCGCCGATCGGAAAAAGGAAGAAAGCGGATAAAGCTTTCCACGGCTCTTAAATTATAGCAGACATCGCGCTCTGCTAAAAGAGGAAATGCATCAGGGCAGCGGAGAGAACGGCGGCGATCACGGTCCGGATCAGAAAGATCGAGATGAGCTCGGAAAACTTCATCCGGAATCTGGCTCCCAGCATCGCGTTTCCGGCCTCCGTCATGAAGATGATCTGACAGATCGAGAGCAGTACGACAAAGAATACCGCGGGTTCAGCAACTCCGGAGCTCACGGAGATCGTCGGAAGGCTCACCTCGATAAAGCCGAGCAGGACGGCAGGCGCGGCCTTTGCCGCGTCCGGAACTCCGAGAAGAGAGAGGAAGGGCGCAATCGGCTTCCCAAGCCACTCAAAAACCGGAGTCAGATGGACGAGGGAGAGCGTCACAACGACAATGGGGATCATATAGGCGATGATTTTCTGAGAGAATTTCAGGGCGCTGAGCATACCGGAGAGGAGAGCCTTCCCATTAAATTCCTTTGACTTTGCGGCTGCCGCAAGAAGGGCTCTCTGAAAGCGCGGAAGCTTCTCCTCTTCCCTTTTCTCGCTCCCCTCCTTCCGGGGATTGAGATAGGTGTCCGAGATCCGGCTGATCGGCGGAATGCGGACCATGACAGCGGTCATCAAGAGCACCAGGACAAAGCTGAGGCCGAGAATCATGCCATAATACTGGCTGATCCCTCCCAGAGAGCAGAGCACTCCCACATAGCCCACAGAGATCGTCGCAAAGCAGCTGGCTGCGGCGACGGCCTCCCTTCGGCTGTAGACACCGTTTTCATAGTATTGATCCGTCATGTATACGCCCACTGCTGCGCTGACCACATAAGAAGAGAGACAGTTGATCGCGGCTTCACCGGGCAGGCGGAAGAGCGGTCTCATAAAGGGCTCCGCCAGCGTTCCCACAAATTCCACGATCCCGGATTTCAGAATCAGAACGATCAGGCCTCCGCAGACAGACACTGTCAGCATCACGGTCCCCGCCAGTCCCAGGATCTGCCCGCCGATATCGGGATTTGAAAAAATGCGGGCCGGCGGCAGCTTGAACTGGATCGCGAGAACCAGCGCGAACGCGATCAGATAATGAATCTGCCGGGAAATTTTATCGCCCCCGAGATAATGAATACAGCGCTCATTTTTTAAAATCTGCGCCCCTGCGATAATGAGGGCGAGGAGGAGAAGAGCCGCGATCACGAGATAGGATATCCCTCCGCCCAATCCCTTTTTTATCGTATTCACAAGCAATACCACCGGTACGATCGAGCCTTTGACCGGTATGAAATACAGAAATATCCCGAGAATACTCAATAGAATAAAACGCGCGATATCCCTTTTCCTCGTTTCCATCGATTTCTCCTTTGCAGTTAAATGTATCCGTCTCTTCTCAGAGAGATAAATCCGGGGCAGCTGATTGAATGAATCAGCGGGAGGGAAGCTGCAGGGCGAATCCCTTCATCCGCAGAAAAATCTCGCAAAGACAGCCGCGATCCCGATTCCGATCAGGGTTCGAATCAGAAAGATCATGACGAGCTTCCGGACTCCGAGCGGGATCTCCGATGCCAAAATGGCATTCCCCGCCTCCGAAAAGAAGATGATCTGAATGATGGAGAGCAGGGCCACAAAGAATCTGGTCTGTACTCCTGCCTCTGTCTGCCCGATCAGGACGGAGGGTAGACTCACCTCTACGATCTCGATCAAGACGGAGGGGGCCGCCAGCGCGGGATCCGGCAGCCGGACCAGAGCGAGAAGGGGGGTGACGGGTCTTCCGAGCCAGTAAAAAATCGGCGTATAGTAGACCAGTATCAGAACGAAGGTGACAACAGGAATCATCACTCCCACAATTTTTTGCGAAAACAGAAGGGACTGCTTCAGATTTTTCAAAAAAGCCTCCGGCCCAAAGCTCTCCGCGCATTTCCGCCCGGCCGTAAGCGCGAGCCGAAAGCGCTCCGCGGGCGATATTCTCTCCGTCTTCTCCTCCTTCCTCCTCCCGTCGATCAGGCAGTCCTCTATCCCGGAGATCGGAGGAATCCGGACCATGATGGCCCCCATGATCAGGACAGAGAGAAAGCTTGCGATGAGGAGAGAGCCGTAGCGCTCCCCGATTCCCGCGAGGGAGGCGATCACGCCGATGTAGCCCACACTGATCACACTGTAGTTTGCCACGACGGCGCAGGCCTGCCGTTTGGTATAGCTTCCCCTCTTGTAGTATTGCTCCGTCAGATAAACGCCGACGGAGGCGGAGGAGACGAAGGAGGAGAGGATATTTACGGCGGCCTCTCCGGGAAGGCAGAAGAGCGGCCGCATAAAGGGCTCCGACAGCACCGCGATAAAGTCCACAAGGCCCGACTGTATGATGAAGATCACGAGGCTTCCCGCCACGGCGATCGTGATAAATACCGTGGCCCCCATATCAAAGATCCTGCCCCCGATCCGCGGATCCTCCAGGAAAAAAAGGGGGGCATGAAAGAGCTTAAGGAGAAAAAGCACTGCCGCCAAAATCCAAAGATAAAGACGCGGTCCGGCGCCCGAAAAGCAGTCCTTTATCCATCCCTTCCCAAGAAGCAGGGAAAGAACTGCCCCTCCTCCCAGAATCAGGCAGGAAATCCCGCTCAAAAGGGGAAGTCTCTCCCCGAGCAGAGTCTTAAGCTCATTGATCAAAAGGACAAGCGGGATATTGCCCCTGCATACCGGGATAAAGAAAAGAATCAGCCCTGCCGCACTCAGAAGAAGGAATTTCCATGTCGCTCCGGACTCCTCTCTCCGCCTCGCTCTGCCTTCCATCCTATCCCTCACTCTCCTCCGCGGAAATCAGCTTCAGGCGGGAGAAAATGTCCAGCATGGCGCCTCTCGCGGCCCAAACCTTGTAATCCCGGTCAAACTCCTCCGGGACATGCTCCCTGATATAGTCGGAGAGGATCTCCGCCATGGCCAGGACCTCGGATTCTCCGATCCTCTTTCCTATCGCAAGCTCCTCCGCGGCCTTCAGGCGAAGAGGCTTTATGCTGACCGCCCCGATATAAAGGCGGAGCTTCCGAATCCGTCCGTCCTCCCTTTCCGCCCCGAGTGCGATGCCGATCCGGGAGATCGTCAGCTTTTTCCTCGATCCCAGCTTCAGAAAGGCCGTCTCCATCGTGCAGGGCGGAAGAAGGATCCTGACAATTGCTTCGTTATAGGAGAGGCTCATCCTCCCCGGAGAGAGGAGCACATCCTCGATCGGGAGACGGCGAAGTCCTCCGGGACCCATGGTCTCGACCTTTGCCTCATAGAGGCAGAGCACCGGGAGGAGGTCTCCCGCCGGAGAGGCATTTCCGATATTCCCCCCTAGCGTGCCGTTATTTCGGATCTGCACGGAGCCCACATCGGCAGCGGCCTGCATCAGCGCCGGATAACGCGCTTTGATCCCGGGGTCTCTCTCGAGCTCCGTCATGCTGAGATACGCCCCGATCGAGAGTCCTTCCTCCTGCTCACGGATCTCTCTCAGCTCCCGGACATAGCCCAGATAGCAGAGCGCATCCGGCTTCATCTGTCCGGAGTGCAGCTTGATGATGAGATCCGTCCCGCCTCCCAGGAATTTGCTCTTCTCCGTCATCTGCCTCAGGCAGTCCGGAATCTCCTCCCATGTCTTTGGTATAAAGGACTGCATCTACTGACCTCCCTCCGCGGCGGTCCGGGAAACCGCCCTTATGATCTGCGTGTAGCCGGAGCAGCGGCAGATATTTCCCGCCAGCGCGTTTCGGATCTCCTCCTCCGTCGGATGGGGATTCTGCATCAGGAGAGCCTTCGCCGACATAATCATGCCGGGCGTGCAGTAGCCGCACTGGATCGCCGTCTCCTCCACAAAGATGCGCTGTATCCGGGAGAGCTCTCCCGCCTCCTCGAGCCCCTCAATGGTGAGGACCTCTCTCCCCTCCAGCTGACAGGCCAGCACCAGGCAGGAGTGCATCGCCTTCCCGTCGATAATGACCGTACAGGCCCCGCATTCTCCCTCCCCGCAGCCCTCCTTCGTGCCGCTAAGATGCAGATCCTTCCGCAAAAGATCAATCAGCCGCCGCTCCGGCTCTGTGTCCAGTCTTTTCGGCTTCCCATTCAGGATAAACGATAGCTCCATCCGCTCTACTCTCCTTTTTTTCCCTTCTCCCGCTCCGAAAGATACGCGCAGATCACATCCGGCGTCAGCGGGATCCGGTTCATCTCACTGCCCAGCGCATCATTCACCGCGGCCACCACTGCCGCAGTGACCGGCGTATGGGCGACCTCTCCGATCGACTTCGCTCCATAGGGCCCCTCCGTGCCCCCGTCCTCGATGAATTCCACCCTGACATCCGGCGCCTCGAAGCTGTTGATGAGATGGTAATCCTTCAGGCTCCCCATAGGGCTTCCGTCCGGCCTTGTTTTTACCTCCTCTAAAAGCGCGGCCCCTGCTCCCATCAATACGGCCCCCTGCGTCTGCGCGATACAGATTTCCCGGTTGATCGCCTGCCCGATGTCATGTACCGCAAGGTAGTGGAGAAGCTTCGTCATCCCGGTATAGCGGTCCACCTCCACCATCGCAAAATGTGCTCCGGCGACGCCCGGGTTCGTATCCGGGATATACTCCTTGCTGACAAAGAGCTCCCTTTTCAGAATCTGCTGAGATTCCTCTGCCACCCGGCTCCAGCTGTAGCCCTGCTCCGGAGCGCTTCTCCGAAAAACCCGTTCTCCCTCCACGAGAAGCTCCTCCTCCGGCCAGCCCGTAAGGAGAGCGACGTGCTCCTTTAATTTTTCCCGGAAGGCCTCCGCGCAGAGGACGGCGGCCTTTCCCTGCACATAGGTGGTCCGGCTGGAAAAGCAGCCCACATCCAGCGGCGTGTATCTGGTATCCCCCTCTCCCAGGCTCACCTTCTCCATCGCGATCCCAAGAGCCTCCGCGGCGATCATCTAGAGGGCTGTCACGGTACCGCAGCCGTGGTCGTGGATCGTCAGGTTCATCTCCACGCTTCCCGTCTCCGTCAGCCTCATATCGACTCTCGCATAGTCGGTCTTCGACGGATAGAATCCGTTCACGTGCGCGCCCAGGGAGACTCCCAGGCCGCGGCGGAAGCGCTTGTTCTTCCGGTTGAAAAGGCGGATCTCCTCCTTCCTCTCCTCCCATCGGAAATGCTCCCTGCCCTGCATGAGCGCCTCTGCGGCGCGGAAATTTCCTATGGGGACCTCCGTCAGGAAATCCGAATCCCCGGGGTGCATGACATTTTTCAGGCGGATATCGATCGGATCCATCCGGAGCTTCCGAGCCGCCATATTGAAGCTGTGCTCCAGCATGATCGCAGCCTCCGGAGAGGTCCAGCCCCGGAAGGCGCCCCCCACAATCGTATTGCTGAGCACAGCTCTTGCATGGAAATGATAATAGGGATAGCGGTATCCTCTGGAGAGCTTGTAGCCCACCGTTCTGGCGTAATTGATGGAATTTCCGAGATAGGCGCCGGCATCCAGTATCAGCTCGCAGTCCACTCCCTTAAGAGCGCCGTCCGCGGCGAAGAGACATTCCGTCTCAAAGTGCATCGGAGATCTCCCATAGCTGGATATCATGGTCTCCGCCCGGTTATAGACGAGCTTCACGGGCCTTCCCACCCGGATTGCCGCCGCCGCGGCCACCGGCTCCAGCACCCACTCCTGCTTCGCCCCGAAGGATCCCCCCATCGTCGTCTTGATGACGCGCACCCTGCTGTAGTCCAGCTCGAAGAGATCTCCGATCAGAGTGCGGATTCCATAGACGGTCTGGTTCGGAGAGTAGATCGTGAGCTCCTTTTTATAGATGTCGTAATCCGCTATGCAGGCATGGGTCTCCATGCAGACATGGTTAATGCGGGAGAGCTCCGTGACGGTCTTTAGCTTCAGGAGTCCGGGCTCCTCCCTCTTCTCCCCATAGAGGATTTCTCCGGCCTCGAAGACGGCTCCCTCCGGGTGGATCCCGTCAATCGTCCCCTTCAGGCTCTCCCATACATTCAAAGAATACGGAAGTCTCTCATATTCCACATCGATGAGGCGAAGTGCCTCCCGGGCGGCCTCCTCCGTCTCCGCGATCACACAGGCGATCCGATCCCCCACAAAGCGCACATGCTCGTTAAATACTCTTTCCGTTTTGACGAGCTTCTGTCCGAACTGACTCTGATAGCGGTTGTACTCCTTTTTCGTCGTGTTAAAGCAATGCGCGATATCCACGACACCGGGATAGTCCAGGGCCCTGCGGCAGTCCAGAGCTTTCACGATCCCGTGCGGAATCTCGGAAAAGAGCACGGCCCCATACAGCATCCCTTTCTGCTCCATGTCCCCCGCATAGACAGCTCTTCCGGAGGCTTTTTGCTCTGCGTCGTGGATCGGATAGCTTTTCCCTACATATCTCATCTTTTCTCCTTCTGTCAAAATGACTCCGAAACAGACCGGCTCCGGAACTGTTTTCAGTATAATTCCGAAATTGGTATATGTCAATTTTAAATTGGTATACTTTTTAAATGAAAAACGCTCTCCAAAAATGAAAAGGAAAAGGCGGTGGAGCGCCGTATCTGAAAGCGTCCATCGCCTTTCCCTTGTCTTGTCTTCTCTTATCTTCTCTTGTCTTTTCTTGTCTTTTTTTATCTTATCTTTTCTTTTTTATCTATCTCCGGGCCAAAAAGTGCGGCTTTTTTCGGCTTCAGAAAGCCGGTCTCTTTTGCTATACTGGATCCGTCCCCTTACTTGACAGCGGGGCAAAAAAACAAGGAGGATATCACATGCTCTTTTCCATCTTATCCCTTCCCTTCATGAGACCTCTCCCGACCGGGAAGCTAAGGGACGGCATCTATGCGGTAAAGGTCTGGAGGAACGATGCCTTTTTCATCCGGGCGGAGGGAGAATTCCTCGCCGTGGATTCCGGAAAATATCTCTCCGAGCTAAAAGATGGCCTTTCTAAGCTTGGTCTCGATCCCTCCGAGGTCCGCGACATTTTCCTGACACATTCCGACATCGACCACATCGGAGGCTTGGAGCTCTTCCCGGGCGCGAGGATCCATCTCTCAAGGCGGGAGCTACGGGAAGGAGGAAGCGGCGGAGAAAGAATTCGCGGCTTTCGCAGTGATTTTCCAAAGGGCGTGGAGAGAGCACAGCTTCAGCTCCTCTTTGGCGGAGAAAAGCTCTCTATCGGCGGGCACCTAATAGAGTGCATCCCCGCCCCGGGACACACTCCGGGATCCATGGCCTATTTACTGGACGATCAAATCCTCTTCAGCGGAGACGCCCTTCGGATCAGGAGAGGAAGGGCCGAAATCCACCCCTTTACCGAGGACCGGAAAGAAGCACGCTCCTCGATCGATGAGCTCCTGCGGATCGGAAGGGGTAAGGAGATCCTTAGCTCCCACTATGGCATGATCCCGGCTGCAAAGCTCCTCCATGAATAGGAATATGACAGCAGCTTCCGCCTATGGCAGAAGCTGCTGTCCCTCACTTAATCACGATTTTCCGGCTTCGGAAGGTATAGCTGTCTCCCGGATGGTAGCTTCGGCAAAAGAGCATCGGCTCCTCATCTCTCGCCCTGTAAAACCAGGTTTTGATCTGCAGGATCGGGGAGCCCTCCCTCACATTCAGGATCTTTCCCGTGGTCTTCAGGCAGAGAAGCGCCTCCACCTGCTGCTGACGGAGCGGATGGAGCTCTCCCCCCTTCTCCTGTACCATCCGATGCAGACCGACGGCATAGTAGGATACGTCCACCGCCGGAAAAAAGCGCTCCCTGAGATAAATATCCTCATAGGCAAAGGGGAGGTGATTCAGATAGCGGGATCTTCTTATCCTCCAGTAGCCCTCCTCACTGTCCTCCGAAAGCTCCAGCATCCGGGAGCCGTAGCCTCTCTCCCGGCAAAGAGCGCAGCTGATCAGGCGGAAGGCCTGCTGCTCCTCTGCCCCCTTTTCCGCGATCAGCTCATCCTTTCGCACCTTTTCGCTCGTAAGGTAGGTGCCGCTCCCCTTCTTCCGAATCAGATACCCGTCGTACGAAAGCTCCTCCACCGCTCTCCGAAGCGTCATCCGGTTCACGCCAAGCGAGGCCGCAAGCTCTCTCTCCGGAGGGAGCGGGCGCTCCGGCACATAGCTCCCGTCCATGATCCTCTCGTAAAGATATGCCTTCACCTTCTGATACTTCTTCAATTCCCCCCTCCCTTCCCTTTCTTCCTGCAAGCCGCAGCGAAAAGGAGCAAAGCTCTGCCGTCGGCCGCCCCTTCCGCCCGGAAAAAGCCCGGACTGCCGGAGATTTAAGCGGCGGCATCTCCATTCTTTTCCATTGGGCCTGCCTCTTTAAAATAAGCGAAAAAAGCTCTTAGGCCCGGAAGTGCTTGACCGTCTCCCGGATTTATACTAGAATTCTCCCTTGAGTACCGCGGGTGGTCGCTGCCGGAGAGGCGAGAGCTTCCGGGAGAGGAAAGTCCGGGCTTCACAGAGCAGGATGCCTGATAACGTCAGGTTGAGGCGACTCACAGGACAGTGCAGCAGAAAATTACCGCCGGAAATCCGGTAAGGGTGAAAAGGCAGTGTAAGAGACTACCGGTCGTCTGGCAACAGGCGGCGCCGTGTAAACCCCATCCGAAGCAAGACCAAACAGAGAGCACAGGGCTGCTCGTCCGCTCTCGGGTAGGTTGCTTGAGGCTCATGGCGACATGAGTCCTAGATAGATGACCATCCACGACATAACCCGGCTTACAGCGGTACTCATCCCAGAAAAATCACTGCCCCAAAGCTTGGGGAGCTTTCCAATACAGGCAGGGCTTAAAATTAAGCCCTGCCTTTTTATTCCGCCCGGCAGCCCGGCATGGAAAAATATAGCTTCTCCGCGCTGAGCGAGGAGGAAAGCATGCCGCAGTAAGTTCAGCCGACATCCAGGCAGCTCCCCCCGATAAATTCCCGGACGATGGAGTTTTGCGGGATGAATTCGGGACTGATCGGAAGCATATAGTCCAAAAACTTCAGGAGGCGCTTTGCCTCCTGCCAGGAGGGAGAAGTCTCCTTGATCTGAAAGAGGATCGGCTCCGCAAAGATCTTTAGGACCGGGAGCTCGTAGAGCATCGCGGAATTCACCATGACATCCGCTCTCTCCTGGTAGGGGAAGATATTTCTCTCCTCTCCCCTTCTCACATTCTTCCACATACTGATCGTATCCTCTGCGGAGTAGCCGCGGGTCCTGTTGTCCCGGACCATACGGCGGATGAGCCGCGCATCTGTGCTCGGAATGCGGTTATGCTCATCGATGTTCAGCTGCGTGAGCGCGGAGATATAGACCCGGAACTTCGCCTCCTCCGGGAGGGACTCGGACATGAGGGGATTCAGGCAGTGAATCCCTTCGATCACAAGGATATCGTCCCGGGAGAGCTTCCGAAAATCACCCTTGTACTCCCGCTCTCCCGTAAAGAAATTATATCGGGGCAGCTCCACGCTTTCTCCCCGGAGCAGGGCAGCCATGTCCCTGTTGAAGGTCGGGAGATCGACGCTTCCTATGGATTCGAAGTCATAGCTTCCGTTCTCATCCCGCGGCGCGAGCGCCCGGTTTATGAAGTAGTTGTCGACGGAGATCGGATGCGGCTTCTTTCCGAGAGCCTGAAGCTGTATCGCGAGGCGCTTGCTGAAGCTCGTCTTCCCGGAGGAGGAGGGCCCGGCAATCAGGACGGCCTTTCTGTCCTGCGCGCTGATCTCTGCCGCGATATCGCCGACCGTCTTCTCAAAGATCGCCTCCTGCATCAAAATCAGATGATCCGTCTCCCCCTGCACAATCATATCATTCAGCATGCCGATATTGGCGATGCCGACCCTCTCCGCCCAGTCTGTGGAGCTCTTCTGCACGGAAAAGAGCTTCTCCATCGGGCGAAACGGAGGAAGGGCATCCGGGCACGTCTCCGTCGGGAGCAGAAGGACGAAGCCTCCATTATAGGGAAGGAGGTCAAAGAGACGGATATAGCCGCAGTCCATCACCATGAAGCCATAGAAATAGTCCTCGAAGTTCCCCAGTGAGTAGAGGTTCACACGGCTCGTCATCCGATAGCGGAAGAGGTGCTCCTTGGAATGCATGCCCACTCTCCGGAAAAAGCGGATCGCCTCATCCGTGGGGACAGAATGCTTCATGATCGGGAGCTTCCTCTCGCTGTAGCCCCGCATGGTTTCCTTCACCGTATCGAGGAGCTCCGGCGTCACACTCAGATCTCCCTTCAGATGGCAGTAGATCCCCCCGCCGATGCTGTATTCCACAATGACATCAAAGCCCTCCACCCCTTCACAGACATTGAAGAAGGCCTTCAGCATCATGAGGATCGCGGATCTCCGGTAGGTCATGTTCCCGATCTTGTCCCCCGCCGTGATAAATTCCGCCTCCATATCCCGCTCCGGGCATCTCTTGTGCAGCTCGTAAAGTCTCGGGCCGACCTTCGCGAGGAGAATCTCCCTCGGATACTCCCCCTGGAAGCGCTCCGCGACATCCTTCCAGACGGTCCCCTGAGGAAAATCCACCGCCCTGTCTCCCACTGTAATTCTCACTGAAAACCTCCTAGCTCTCTCTTCGATCGATCTCCCGGCGGCCCGGGCAATTCCGGCCCCTCCTCAGTATAGGCAGAAGCAGGGGCATTTTCAAGCAAACAGCGCTCCCTACAGAAAGCGGGCGGGAAAGCGGATCGGGTCCGCGGTCACGGAAAGCTCCGGGTATTCCGCGGACAAAAGTCCCGCGAGCTCCTCCGAAAAGGGATGCTCCAGTCCATAATGCCCCGCGTTTACGAGGCTGATTCCGGCCTCCACAAAGTCCAGGCCGTCGTGGTGCCCCAGATCTCCGCTCAGAAAAAGCTCCGCTCCGGAGCGAAGCACATTTGCAAGCTGGCCCCTCCCGCTCCCCGGGCAGCAGGCGATCCTCTTTACGGGCCGCCCCGCGTCGTAGAGCTCCACCGCGGGAAGGCGGAAGACCCTTTTCACAAGGAGGGAAAAGCTCTCCGGGCTCAGGATATCGGGGAGCTCCGCGAGAAAGCCGATCCCATAGCGCTCTCCCCCCTCTGCACCCTCCTCCGTCTCTCTCCTCTGCCCCCGGAAGGGAATTTCCTCCAGCGGAGCGAGCATCCTGAGTCCGAGCATCCGGGAGACGAGCTGCCCCATGCCGGATGGGGAGGCGTCGTAATTTGTGTGCATAGAAAAGACCGCTGTCCGGCTCTCCGCGAGCCGAAGCAGCTTTCTTCCAAGGGGGGAGGCATCGCTCAGCTCCCGCACGCCCCGGAAAATGACGGGATGGTGCGTCACGATGAGCTCACAGCCCCGGGAGACTGCCTCCTCTATGACCTCCTCCGTCGCATCCAATGCCACATAGATGCTGTGGACCTCCGCATCGAGATGCCCGACGAGAAGCCCCGGATTATCCCAGTCGCAGGCGGCGTCCCGCGGAAATAAGCGCTCCAGTCTCTCTGTGATCTCCCTAAGTCTCATATCTTTCCAGCGCCTCCCTCAGATTCCAGGCTTCCCTGAGAATCTCTGCCTTATCTGTCCTCTTCAAAATCTCTTCATAGCGCGCTCTCTCCCTTTCCAAAAAGGCGCGGAGCACGATGTCTCGTCTCAAAAGGAGCTCCCTCCCATACAAAAGCTCGATCTCCGAATAGGGAGGCTCCTCTCTCTCTTCCCCCGCCTTCCTCCTCTCCGCCTGGAGGATAAGATAATATTTCCCATCCTCCGAAAGCATCTCCTCCCCTTCGATCGAGAGGCCCTCCCGGAGGATGAGAGCCCGGACCCTCTCCGGCTCAGACTGCGGGGAGAGCAGGAAGCGCTGGAAATCCCGAAGCCGCCCTCTCAGGATCTCCTCCATAAGCCTCCCCCCCATACCGGAGAGGATGACGAGCTCCGCTTCTCCCGCCTTTAGCTCCTTGAGCCCGTCTCCGAGCCGAAGCGAAATCCTGTCGGAGAGCCCCGCTTCCTCCACATTCCGCCGTGCCTGAAGGAGCGGACCCGGACGGATGTCGCAGGCTATAGCCCGCTCCGCGGCCCCTCTTTTCACAAGCTCGATCGGGACATAGGCGTGGTCGCAGCCGATGTCGCAGACCACAGCGCAGCTCCCGGCGGAGGCTATGATTCTCTCCAGGCGCTCGGACAAGTTTCCTCCCTTCTCTCAGGAGAGCCGGAAGCTCTGAAGCGCCGACTGCTCCCGAAAAAGCTCCGTCAGCCTCTCCCCGTCGCTCTCCCTTTCAATCTCCTCGTTCAGTCTCCGGAGTCGGATGCTCCGGATGATATCCTCGAGCCCCTTGAGGAGAGCCTTCTCATCGCTCTCTGTGCCCACGGGATCTCCGCTCAGGAGAGAGGCCGCCCTCTCGTAGCGCTCCTCATCTCCCCGGAAACGGTCCAGAATCCGGCTCGCCGGAAGTCTTTGACAAAGAAGAGGGAAGATCTCCCGGCAGATCTCATCCGAAAGCTCCGAGGGGCGGATGTGCTTCTCCGCAATGGGGATCATATCCGGCTTTTCCGAGAGCCAGGCGATGAGCTGCCGCTCTGTCCTCTGCTCCTGGCTCTCCGCTCTCCGCCCGGATCTTCTCTGCTCCCGGCTGTCTCCCCTTCTGGGAGGATTCAGGAGCGGACTCTGCTCCCCGGATCTTCTCTCTACCAGCTGCCGAAGAAGCTCATAGTCGATGAGCTGCTCTCTCGCGACAGCCCGTATATAGCTCTCCCTCTCCAGGGGATCGGAAAAGCTTACGGAGAGAAGCTTCCCGACTGCCTGGTAATAGGCATTCTGCCCCGCGGGATCCTGCAAATCGTAATTCCCCTTCTCCGTCTCCACCTCCCAGAGAAAGGCATTCCGCGCCTTGGAGAGCCTCTCCCGGAGACTGTCCGGCCCCTTTGTCCGGATCAGCTCATCCGGGTCCTTACACGGCCTTAAGTCCAGGAGCTTCGGCTCCACGCCGGCCTCCCTTAAGATCGGGATCGCCCGCTTTGCCGCCTTCACCCCCGCATTGTCCGAGTCGTAGGAGAGCACAAGCTCCGAGACATAGCGCTTTAAAAGAGCGGCCTGCCGCTCCGTTAAAGAGGTGCCGAGGGAAGCCACCGCATTCGAAAAGCCGGCCTGATGCATACTGATCACATCCATATAGCCCTCGCAGAGTATCATCTGCTTCTGCCTCGACCTCTTCGCGAAGTTGAGCCCGAAGAGGTTCCTGGACTTATCGAAGAGCTCGGTCTCCGGAGAGTTCAGATACTTCGGCTCCCCCTCTCCGATGACTCTGCCCCCGAAACCGATCACCCGCATATTGACATCCAGGATCGGAAAGATCACACGCTGAAAAAATCGGTCGCTGACTCCCCTTTCCGAAAAGCGGAAGAGACCGGAGTCCCGGAGAAGCTCATCCTCATAGCCCTTCCCCTTGAGATAGCGGTAGAGACTGTCTCTCCTCTGATCCGCATAGCCGAGTCCCCAGTGGACGATCGTCTCTCCGCGGATCCCTCTTTTCTTCAGGTAGGAAAGCCCGGGAGCCCCCCCATCGGAGCGAAGCGCCGCGTAGAAAAAGACCGCCGCGTCCCGGTTCAGCTCCAAAAGTCTCATCCTTCGGTCCCGCTCCGCCCTGCCGGGCCCTGTATCCGAGAGCTCCGGAAGCGGGACATTGAGCTCGGAAGCGAGTCTCTGCACGGCCTCCTGAAAGCTGATGTTCTCGTATTCCATCAGAAATTTCAGGACATCTCCCCCCTTTCCGCAGCCAAAGCAGTAAAAGATCTGCTTTCCCGGCGCGACGGAAAAGGAGGGCGTCTTCTCTCCGTGAAAGGGACAGAGTCCGAAGTAGTTCGCGCCCCTCTTTTTCAGCGAGACATAATTTCCGATCACATCGACGATATTCGCCCTGGAGCGAAGCTCTTCGATGAACTCATCCGGATAATACAAGCTCCCCTCTCCTTTCCTCCCTGCCCTATCCCTATCTCCATCCTCTAATACTTCTGCCAGCCCTTGGGGACGAAATACTGCAAAAACTTCCTCGTGCAGTAGTCATCCGTCATCCCCGCGATGTAGTCGCAGACGATTCGCTGCTTCGCGATCCTCTCTTCCTCTCCTCCGAGAGGGAGCTCCGAAAGATCCCTGCTGAGAAGCTCCCGGTACTCCTCCGTCATCTCCGAGGGATTCCGGTAGTAAAAGTCAAAGAGCAGCTCCAGCATCCCCTTAACCTTCCACTCCTCCCGCTTCGCCTCTCCCCCGGTGTAGACATTTTGAAACATCCATCGCCGAAGCCCCTGCATTCCCTCCTCGGTCTCCGGCTCCATCCGAAGACAGGGCTCATCGATGGAGTGGAAGATCACCGCGCGGATCAGCGTATTTAAACGATCCTTCACGCTGTGCCCGAGGAGATCCGTATATTCCCTCGGAAGCTCCTCCTCCGTGAAAAGTCCCGCCCGGATCGCGTCGTCAATGTCGTGGTTCAGATAGGCGATCTTATCCGCAAAGCGGACCGCCTGTCCCTCCAGGGTCGCAGGCTTCCCGGAGGAACGGTGGTTCAGGATCCCGTCCCGCACCTCCTTCGTGAGATTTAAGCCCATCCCGCCCTTCTCCAGCACCTCTACCACGCGCACGCTCTGCTCCACATGGGAAAAGCCCCGGATACAGAGCTCATTCAGGACCCGCTCTCCGGCATGTCCGAAGGGCGTATGTCCGAGATCATGTCCCAGGGCGATGGCCTCCGTGAGGTCCTCATTCAGGCGGAGCGCCTTCGCGAAGGTACGTGCGATCTGGCTCACCTCCAGCGTATGCGTGAGCCTTGTCCGGTAATGATCCCCCTCCGGAGCGATAAAGACCTGGGTCTTATGCTTTAATCTCCGGAAGGACTTACAGTGCAGGATCCGGTCCCGGTCCCTCTCGTAGACCGGACGGATGTCATCCTCCGGCTCGAAGCGGTCCCTTCCGCGGGATTTTTCGGACAGGGCCGCATAGGGAGAGAGCGTCCTTCTCTCCCGCTCCTCCATCTGTTCCCGGATATTCATCTGTTCCCGGATATTCATCTGCGCCTCCCTTCCGGACCTCCCGCATCGGAAACGATCTTAAGGAAAAATTGCAAGGAAAAGTTCTGAAAAGAGGGAAATGCTAGCGCAGGCCCTGAATCAGGATGAAAAGGATCATAAGAGGCAGAATGAAGCGGAAATACGGCTTTAGGAAGCGAGGCATCCTGAGGCCGCTCCCCTTATTGCACTCTGCCATATAGTTCTCATAGCCCCAGCCCAGTCTCCCCGTGCAAAAGAGGAGATAGATGAGGGCACCGAGCGGCAGGAGGAGATTGCTCACGATGAAATCCTCGGAGTCCAGGATATCCCGACCGCCGATCAAGTGGATATGGTTCCAGAGATTATATCCCAGTACACAGGGGATGCTGGCGAGGAGGATGAAGATGCAGTTGATGTAAACCGCCTTCCTCCGATCCCAGCCGAAGTTGTCGATGCAGCTCGCCAGCAGATTTTCGAAGACCGCGATCACGGTGGAGAAGCTGGCAAAGCTCATAAAGAGAAAGAAGAGGCCCCCCCAGCCCCTGCCTCCCGCCATATTCACAAAAAGCTTCGGCAGCGTGAGGAAGATGAGAGCGGGGCCGGAATCCGGCTCCACATGAAAGCTGAAGCAGGCGGGAAAGATGATGAGACCCGCCACGATGGCGACGAAGGTATCCAGAGCGCAGATCCGGACCGCCTCTCCGGTCAGCGTGAACTCATCCGACATATAGCTTCCGAAGATCTCCATCGCGGCGATGCCGAGGCTCAGTGTGAAAAAGGCCTGATTCATCGCGGCGGTGATCACATGGGAAAGTCCGATCTCCCGCACCCTCTCAAGACTCGGAAGGAGGTAAAACGCCGCCCCCTCCGAGGCCCCGGGAAGCAGGAGGCTGTGGAGCGCGAGAAGAATAATCAAAAGGAGAAGGCAGCTCATCATGACGGTCGTCACCTTCTCAAGCCCCTTCTGCAGTCCGAGGGAGCAGATCATAAAGCCGGCGATGACGATCACCGCCATGCAAAGCGCCATCTCCTCGGGCTTCCCGAGCATAGAGGAAAAGACCTGCCCGCTGTCCGTAAGGCCGCCCCGGAAGCTTCCGAAGGCGAACTTCAGGAAATACGAAAGCATCCAGCCGGATACCGTCGTATAATACATCATGAGAAGATAGCAGCCCGCGATGCAGAACCAGCCGTGGACATGCCAGACGCTCCCCTTCGGTTCCAGCGCCCGGTAGCCCTCTACCACACTCTTTTTGCTGGCTCTTCCGACAGCAAGCTCCATCGTGAGGACCGGCATCCCCATGAATAGGAGAAAGAGAAGGTAAAAGAGCACAAAGATGCCCCCGCCGTTTTGTCCCACAAGATAGGGGAATTTCCATACATTGCCGATTCCGATCGCACAGCCCGCACTGACTAAAATAAAGCCGAGCCTCGATTTAAAGCTCTCTCTCTCCATCCTCTCCCCCTCCGCTTCCTCTTTCCTTCGTTTCCCGCCTTCCCCCGCATTATAGCATGATCGCCGCCTCTTATCCACCGCGCGGAAGACCGTTCGCTCCGCCGCTCCGTTTTCCTCTCTTTGTCCGCCGGGAAGAAGATACCCCCGCTCTGCCTTCCCCGCCCGAAGCTAAGATGTAAAATGCTGCGGCGAAAGAGACTTGGCCTAAGGCAGTCTCTTTCCCTTAAAATTTATCCTTTATCGCGATATTTCCTCATAATGTATTTCCGCTTCGGATTCTCAATGACCTCCTCGATTTCAAAGCCGAGCTTCTCATAGAGCCTCTTCGCGTTTTGATTGAAATCGAACACGGTTAAGGAAATACTTTGAATCCTGTCATCCTCAAAAATAAAATCCAAAAATCCCTTCATCGCCGCCGTGCCAAGACCCCTTCCCGTCTTTTTGGGATCTATCACAAATCTCCCGATGTGTATCCTGTCCTCTTCGATTCTCACTTCCTGGATCACTCCGATAAATTCCTCCCTATCGAAGATCGAAAAGATATTTTCCAACTCCTTGATCTTGTCATAATTCAGCGGATAAGAGAGCCTGGGCCCCATCCACTGCTCCTGAAATTCCTTCCCTTCCTCATTGGACCAGCCGCATAGAAGCAAAGCATTGTCTTTCCGAATCCCCTTTTGAAAGCTGATGTTCATAAGCGATCCCCATATCCCTTTCCCATGCCCTTCCTGCGCTAAGATGTAAAATGCGCAGAACGTAAAACGCGTAAATTCAGTCTTCTATCCTCCGATTTTAAAACAATTCTCTGATTTTAACACAAAAAGAGAGAGGCATGCTCTCCTCTCTCAGATCGATGCGACTGGATTCGAACCAGCGGCCTCTGCGTCCCGAACGCAGCGCTCTACCAAGCTGAGCCACGCATCGCCTTTTCCCCGCCGCAGCCGATTTTCTTTTCTCTTGCTGCGACATGGGCTATCTTACTCCATCCGTCCCGCTTTGTCAATCCCTTTCGTAAGATTTCATGCTCTTCGTCCCCATAAATTCGAGACCGGCTGCCCCGCACATCCCCCGCCATCATTCAGTGGCTTTTCCGGACAGGAAGCGGAAAGGCAGGGACGCAAATATCCGTTCCCGCCGACGATGCGGCGCGAACGGCTTTTATATTCAATCTAGTCGATTCAGATCCGTCCATTCAGAGCGCTGTCATAGGGCCGCTCAGAAAGCTTATTGCGGAATCTGCAAGGGTCCTCCCTCCGAAGCATCCGCGCCCTGTCCCGGCTGCGCCTGCTGCTGCGGCATAAAGGCCTGGGAGAGCTCTGCGCGATTGGAGAGCACGATCTCCTGAGAGCTCTTCAGGGAGGAGAGCAGCCCGTCGTAGCGGGTCTGCGCGTCATCGATCGAGCGCCCGATGATCGTCTCCAGGCTCGCCAGCATCTCATCGGTATACTGAATCGCATTGGAGCGGATATTGTCCGCGTCCGTCATCGCGCTGTTTACGATGCTCTCCGCCTGCGCCTGCGCCTGCTGCATCAGCTCATTGGCCTTCGCATAGGCCTGCTGCATGATCTCATTGTCGGATACCATCTCCTCGGTCTGGAGCTTTGCGTCGGTGATCATGCTGTCCGCCTGATTTTTCGCGTCCGCAATGATCGCCTCCTGCTGAGAGATGATTTTCTGATACTTCTTGATCTCGTCGGGGACCCGGAGGCGAAGCTCTACGAGAAGCTCCTCCATCTCCTCCTTGTTCACAAGGATCTTGGTATTGGAAAGAGGCTGATATTTACAGCTGTCAATGTATTCCTCGATTTCTCCAATCAACTGCTCAATTCTGCTCATCTTCTCCTCACCCTCTGCCTTTATTCTGCGATAAAATCCGTCCCCAGCTTCCGATGAATTTCCCGAATCACATTCTCCGGCACAAAGGGACGGATGTCCCCGCCGTAGGAGGCGATCTCCTTCACGGTGCTGGAACTCAGATAGGAATATTTTAAGTTTGTCGTCAAAAAAACGGTATCGATGTCGGCCGCCATGACCTTATTCGTCTGTGCGAGCTGAAGCTCATACTCAAAGTCCGTCACCGCGCGGAGCCCGCGGACGATGACCGTGGCGCCGAGACTTCTCGCATAATCCACGGTGAGCCCCGAAAAGGAGCGCACCTCAACATTTTTAAGTCCTTTTATCAGAACGCTAATCATTCTAACACGTTCTTCCATAGAAAACAACGGGGTTTTTACGCTGTTCACGAGCACCCCCACAAAAAGTCTGTCAAAAATTTTCGCGCTTCTCTCGATAATATCCAGGTGCCCGAAGGTCACAGGATCGAAGGATCCCGGATAGAGCGCAATCCTCATGGCCGCTCCTCTCTCAGACGGAGAAAGACATGCTTATTCGTCTTATAGCACTTCTCCCGGATGAGCTCATAGTGCTCCGCCTCCCAGAGCTCCGCCCCCTCCTTAAGAGCGCATTCCAGGATAAAGACCGTCCTTCCGTCCACATACTCTTTCCCGGAAAGCCGCTGCAGTGCCCTCTCACAAAGTCCCTGGCCGTAGGGCGGATCCAGAAAAACCAGGCCGAAGTGATAGTCCCGTCTTTTAAGCTTCTCCAGAGCGGCTGCGTAGTCCCCGAAGATCAGCTCGGCCTGGTCCATGAGATGGGTGCGGACGAGATTTTCCTGAATGCAGGAGACGGCCTCCTTTCTGTTGTCGCAGAAAACGGCCCGCTTCGCCCCTCTCGAAAGAGCCTCGATGCCGATTCCTCCCGATCCCGCAAAGAGATCCAGGACCTCGGTCCCGGGGACATCAAACTGAATCATATTAAAAAGGGTCTCCTTGATGCGGTCCGTGGTCGGCCTCGTATCCATGGAATCCACCGTCCGAAGATTCATGCGCCTCGCGCTCCCTGCAATCACTCTCATATTTGACCTCATTCCCTGTCACTGCCCAAAGAGCCAGTCCGCCCTCTCTTTTCCGCTGCGATTCCCATCCCTCTGTCTGTTTCCCGCACTGCCATACTGTCCTCTCCTCCGCCCTGCCGTATGTCGATCCGAAAACAGGCCGTCTGCCGATTCGAAACAGGCCGTATGTCGGTCCGAAACAGGATTTCACAGCACCTCTCCCGCCTCTTCAAAGCCAAAGAGCCTTTTCCGAAGTTTTTCATTCCGTTTCTCCGAGAGCCCCGGATCCTCCTCCAGGATCTCCGCAGCGTCCCGGGAGGCTTCCTTCCAGAGCTCTTTGTCCCGGTAGATATCCGCAAAGCGAAACTGCAGCGCTCCGGACTGACGGATCCCGAAGAGCTCTCCCGGTCCGCGGAGCCTGAGATCCTCCTCCGCGATCCAAAAGCCGTCGTTTGAGCGGACAAGGACGGAGAGGCGCTCCCTCGACTTCTTCGAGTTTTTGCAGTCCAGCAGGATGCAGTAGCTCTGAAGGGCAGATCGTCCCACTCTTCCGCGGAGCTGATGGAGCTGGGCGAGCCCGAAGCGCTCGGCATTCTCGATCAAAATTACGCTGGCATTCGGGACATCGACACCGACCTCGACGACAGTGGTGGATACGAGGATGTCGATCTCGCGTCGGAGAAAGCTCTCCATGATCCGCTCCTTTTCCTCCGCTCTCATCCTCCCGTGGAGCCCCTCGATCCGGAATCCCTCCGGCAGAAAGGCCCGGAGCTTACGCTGATATTCCGAGACATTCTGAAGCTCCGGCTCTCCGTTATCCTCGATCATCGGGCAGATGATATAGGCCTGCCGCCCCTTTCTGCACTCCCCCGCGAGAAATCGCCACGCCTTTCCCCGCTCTCCCGCGCCGATCAGCGCATTCTTTACCGGAAGGCGCTCTGCCGGGCGCCCGGGGATGCGGGAGACCTGCATATCCTGATAGAGGAGGAGGGAGAGGGTCCGCGGGATCGGTGTCGCGGAGAGGAGAAGGATGTGAGGCCGGCTCCCCTTTTCCGAGAGGGCCTTCCTCTGCAGGACACCGAAGCGCTGCTGCTCGTCCGTCACGACGAGGGAGAGGGCCGGATAATGAATCCCCTCCTGAAAGAGCGCATGGGTCCCGAGGATGAGTCTCAGCTCTCCCTCCTCTATCCTCCGGCAAAGCTCTCTCTTCTCCCCCCGGCTCAAAGAGCCGGTGAGAAGCGCTGCCTCCCAGGGGAGAGAAAGCTTCTCCAGTATCTCCCTGAGCTTCTCATAGTGCTGGCGGGCGAGGAGCTCTGTCGGCGCCATCATGGCCGCCTGGAAGCCGGAGGAGGCCGCGAGGAAGAGAGCGTAAAAGGCGACGACGGTCTTCCCCGATCCCACATCTCCCTGCAAAAGGCGGTTCATCACAAAGCCGCCGGAGAGCTCCCCTTCGATCTCCCGGATCGCTTCCCTCTGCCCCTCCGTGAGAGAAAAGGGGAGGGAATACAGGAAGCGCTCCGCCTCCTCCCTCTCTGTGAGGAGAAAGCGGCTTCTTTCTCCGCTCCGCTCCCGCTTCCTCCTTAAGAGCGCGAGAGAAAAAAGCAAAAGCTCCTCGTAGGAAAAGCGCTCCCTCGCAAGAAGCGCTTCCTCCTCGCTCCCGGGGCAGTGAACGGCGGAAAGGCTCTCATAGAGCCCGGGGAGATCCCGCCTCCTTCGGAGAGTCTCCGGGATAAAGTCAAAGGCATGAAGAAGAGAGGGATCCTCAGAGAAGTGGAGAAGAGCCGCCCGGACCGCCTTTCGGATCGTCTGTCCGGAGAGTCCCGCGCTCTTCGGATAGACCGGCTCCGGGACGCCCTGCATCTTCTTATACTCCTCCCTCGAAAAAAGCTTCGGCTGCTCCATGAAAAGCCTTCCCCGGAAGCGGGAAACTCTCCCGTAAAAGACGAAGCTCTCTCCCGCGCGAAGTCTTTTTTTCAGAAAAGGGGAATGAAACCAGCGGAGAAAGAGCCTTCCGGACAGATCCCCGGCGGAGACCGTGAGCGTCACGAGCCCGTTTCCCCGAAACAGCCTGGCATCCCCCAAAAGAGAGGCATAGACCGCCTCCCTCTCCCCCTCTCTGAGCTCAGACACCGCGCGGAGCGGCGGGTAGAGGAGATAATCCGTCGGAAAATAAAAGAGGAGCTCCTCTGCCGAATGAATTCCGAGCCTTCGGAAGATCTCCTCCGTTTTCGGCCCGACCCCCTTCAGAAGCTGAAGCTCCATCCCGATTCCCTTTCCCCGGCGGGCGGAAGCAGAAGAAAATATCCCCTCTGCCTTCCGCCGCAGTCTGTGCTCCTCCCGGTCTTTCCTCTCTTATACCGCTTATCCTGCGATCGCCGTAGCCATGGCTTCCTTTTCCTTCGTCAAAATCCAGGAAGCCGCCGGCTTTCCCTGCCGGCTTCTCCCTCTCTCCGAGAAAAGCCCTCTGAACTTTTACAGCGATGCCCTTCCCATTTGGGCGGGGTGAAATCCCAGCCTTATTCTTATTCCACCGAGATGAAATAATAGTAGACGGGCTGTCCCCCGGGCTGAAGCTCAAGCTCCTGCTCCGGATGCTCTTCCCGCAGCTTTTTGGCAAGCTGCTCCGCCTCCTCCTCCCGCACATCCTCTCCGTAGTAGAGGGTGATGATCTCGGAATCCGGTCTTAGCATAGCGTTCAGAGCTTCGGAAACGGCCTCCTGCACCGTCTCTGAAACCGAGAGCAGTCCCCGGTCTCCGATGCAGATGATGTTTCCCTCCGCGATGGCCCTCCCCTCGATGACCGTGTTCCGCACCGCATAGGTGACTTCGGCAGAGCTGACCTTAGACATGGCCTCCTTCATCGCCTTCTCGTTCTCCTCCACCCCCATGTCCGGGCTGAAGGCGATCATCGCGCTGATCCCCTGGGGGATCGTCAGAGAGGGAATCACATGGAGCTCCCCTCCCTCCGAGAGAGCCGCCGCCTGATTGGCCGCGAGGACGATGTTTTTATTGTTCGGAAGGATAAAGATATGCTTTGCTCTGAGTCCCTCTGCGGCCTTCAGGATGTCCTCCGTGGACGGATTCATCGTCTGTCCCCCGGAGATGATTCTGTCCGCTCCGATCCCTTTAAAGACCTCCGAGAGCCCCTCTCCGGCACAGACGGCGAGAAAGGCAAAGTCCTTCTCCTCCGCTTCCTCCTCTGCCTTTTCCCTCTCGAGGCTCTGCATCGCAGCGATCCTCGAGGCATCCCGGATCAGTCTCTCGTTATGCTCAAGGCGCATATTGTCGACCTTCATCTTCGAGAGATAACCCATGGAGAGTCCCTTTTCGAAGGCGTTTCCGGGGTGGTTCGTGTGGACATGGACCTTTATGATATTTCCGTCGGAGAAGCAGACGATGGAATCCCCCACTCCCTCCAGCCAGCTTCGGAGTGCCTCCACCTCCTCTTCTCTGAACTCGTGCTCGCCGTTTATCATAAATTCCGTACAATAGCCAAAGCGGATATCCGCTGTGGAAAGCTCTCCGCTCCGACTTCCCTCTCCCGAGGGAAGAGGCGCTCCCTCTCCGCTCCCCGGATCCCCGAGTTCCAGCTTAAGCTCCGTCTTTTCCCCCTTCAGGGAGAGAAGGGCGCCGTAGAGGACCGTCATGAGCCCCTTCCCGCCGGAGTCGACGACACCGGCTTCCTTCAAAACCGGAAGCAGCTCCGGTGTCTTTTCGAGCACCTCGTCTCCGTACTCCAGCACCTTTTCCAGAATGGGAATCAGTCCCTCCTCGGAGACAGCGAGCTCCGTCATGCGCTCCGCCACTCCCTTCGCGACGGTCAGGATCGTCCCCTCCTTCGGCTTCATGACGGCGCGGTAGGCGGTCTCCACAGCCCGGTTGAAGGCTCTCGCGAGGACCGGAGCGTCGATCACGCCGCTCTCTCTGAGCTCCTTCGTGAAGCCGCGGATCAGCTGGGAGAGGATGACTCCGGAGTTTCCTCTCGCGCCGCGAAGTGAGCCGCCCGCCATGGCCTTCGTGACATTTTCGATGTCAGGCTCCTCGATATCGGCTACCTCCCTCGCGGCTGAAAGGATCGTCATCGTCATATTGGTTCCGGTATCGCCGTCCGGGACCGGGAAGACGTTCAGCTCGTTGATGAGCTCCTTTTTCTCATTCAGCAGGCTGGCTCCGGCCAGAAAGGCCTCCTTGAGCTGTCCTGCGCTTATCTGATTCCCCACAGCTAACTATCCTCCTTCATCCTCAGTCGATCAGCCGCACGCCTTCCACATAGACGCTCACACGGTTCACCTTCATGCCCGTGAATTCCTCCAGCTTATAGCGGACGCTCTCTGTCAGGTTGCCGCAGACCGCCTGTATGCTCACGCCGTAGGCGACAATCACGTGGAAGTCGAGATCAATCTCGTTGTTTACGATGTTGACGGTGATCCCCTTTCTGAGACTCTCGTCGCGGAGCAGACGCGCGATGCCGCCCTCTCTCATGGAAAGCTTCGCCATGCCCACAATGCCAAAGCAGCCCACCGCCGTGGTTCCCGCGTAGGTCGCGATGACATCGGATGAGATCTGTATCTCGCCCATTTTCGAAGCGATCTTAGCCTTCATAAAGATTTCCTCCCTCTAGTCCGTCTTTTCGCCCATTATACAACAAGTCCGGACTCCTGAAAAGCGGAGCGGGGCGCCAAAAAGGGGGCATGCGATTCCCTCGCCATGCCCCCCGGCTCATTTCTCTCTCTTCCCCGATCACGCCTTCGCGCTTCCGGAAATCGCCCGCTCCACCTTGCCGGATCTCAAGCAGGAAGTACATACATACATCTTCTTTGTACCGCCATCTACCTTTACTCTGACCGACTTGACATTAGCTCTCCAAATCTTGTTGGATCTTCTATGTGAATGGCTCACCTGGTTTCCGAAATGAACTGCCTTCCCACAAATCGCACACTTAGCCATGGTTGCACCTCCCTCTTTGCAGATTTCGCGGCTTTCAACGCGACTGAACTATGATAGCAAAGTTCCCCGCAGATTGCAAGTATTAAAAGCCGCTCTCCCTGCTGCTTCGCTCTCTTCTTATCCGAAAAAGCCCTTTTTCAGAGCGCCCTCCTGCAATCCCGGCCCCGGACTTAGTCCAGCTCCTCGATCGTAATCTCCGGCTCAGCGCCCTTCATGAGGTCCTCCGCCTTCTTCTCCGCGCTCTTTGAGACCTGGCTTCCGCCTGTAAAGCGGTCCAGAAGCTCCGGGAGCAGCTCGAGCAGCTTTTCGACCGCGTCCTGGCTCTTCACATGGATGAGCTTCGACCTGCCGTTTTGGATGATGAGCATGGCGCTCGGCGTGATCTTTGAGCTCATCGCGGCCGCGGAGGCTGTCCCGTTTTTCCTGTCTCTGTTTTGGAGAAAGCCGCCGGAAGCCATGCCGCAGCTCACCTCGATGAGCGGAACCAGCGTCGCATCCCCAATCTGCACGGGCTCTCCGACGACGGTCTTCGTATTGACGAAGCCGTCGAGTCCCCGGAAAACGCTCTCCATCAGCTCCTTCACATTCTCATTCGCCATCTCTTTCCTCCCTGGGTCCCCGCCTCTTAGAGCGGGCGCTGTCCGCACGGGATCCCGGTCCCTCCGACCGCCCGGGCTCTCCCTCCTCCATCTCTTTCCCTTCCCGCTTTTCCCTCTCTCCGCCTGCGCCGGAAACAAGTCTTCTGATTCTTCTGTCCATGAGAAGCGGGATTCCCAAAAGGACGAGATGGATCAGGCGGATATGTCCCCTTCCATGGATCCAGCCCTCCAGGCGCTTCTCCCCAAAGTGAGGCTCCAGGGAGAGCTCCCTCCCGTAGAGCGGATAGAAAAAGCTCAGGAGCTCCAGAAGCTTTCCGAGAAGATAAGGGTCCTCCATGCCGAAAATGATCTCTCCCCGCAGTCTCCTTATCCTCCAGTGCCGGAGAAGAGAGCGGAGCTTTCGAAGGATTTTAAGGAGCGCTTCCCTGTTTTCTTCCAAAAGGAGAAGACGGAGTCTCTTTACCCCATCCCTGGAACTCTCCTTCTCTCCCGCCGCCGGACCGCGCGTCCTCTCCCCCGCTTCTTTCCCCTCCTGCCCCAGATCATCGGGAGCGGGACCGGGAGGCGGCTCGATTTCTTCCTCCGCTCTTTCCCCTGATATTTCAGCTTCGCGTTTCTCAGGGGGAAGGCCGGGCTGCAGCTCTCTGGCGGTGGGAGGGAGCGAATCGGATGCATCAGAGGAAGAACAAGTCCTATTCTCTGTCCCTTCCTCCGCTCTTCCCTCTGATTTCTCGGGGGAGAAATCAGTCCGCAGCCCCCTGGCGGCGGGACGGGGCGAATCGGATGCATCAGGAGAAGGGCCCGAACGGGGCATTTCCTCCCGGCTCTCCTCCCCGCTGTCCAGCAGGGTGAAAAGAAAAAGCTTCGCCTGAAAGGAGAGCTCTCTTTCATAGCCTGCCCAAAAGCGAAAGAGGCCGAAGAGGAAGCGGACGGAGAAATGGGCGCGATTCTCCCCCTCTTTGCTCCGGGCTGCCTCGAAGCGATAGGAAAACGGGGAGAGAAGCAGGAGAAGGAGGAGGAGAAGGATCAGGCAAAAAAGAAGGAGGATGAGGAAGAGAAGGGTCTTCAGAACCGCGAGGAGAATCCCTATAATAAGCATCTTGTCTCGCTCCTCCCTTCCGGACGGGCGGCGCCTTTTCCCTTATTCCTCCCGCGAAAGCCGTTCCTCCACCATCTTTTGCAAAAGCCGAAACGTGTCCGGGCGTCCATAGCCGATCCCCAGGATCAGAAGATCCCGCTCCTTAAAGTGCGGCTCCAGAAGCCAGTAGGAGGGGTAGATCTCAAAGAGCCTCGGCGGCTCGGCCTCCGCGATGAGGAAGGCCCCCGGCTGGAAGCGCCCTTTCTCGATATTCTCCAGGAGATAACGCCTGTGCTTTTTGGCATGTGCCCCGAAGCGGAGCTCTTCTGCGAAGCGCATCCGCTATACAAATTTCTCCACCACGGTATTTTTTACCATGAGGAGCGCCTTCTCTACGGTCTGCTCTCGGATCTCTCTCCGATCTCCCTCGAAGTGAAACTCCTCGACCCGGGTCTTTCCCCTGGCACAGACCGCGATATAGACCAGTCCCACCGGCTTATCCTCCATCCCCTCCGGCCCGGCATTCCCCGTCACCGCGACGCTGAGATCCGCCTCGGACTCCATCATCGCGCCGATTGCCATCTCTCTGGCCACCGGCGCGGAGACGGCCCCCTCCTTCCGGAGGAGATCCTTCTTCACGGAGAGCACCTTCCTCTTCGCCTTATTGGAGTAGGTGATATAGCCGACCTTGAAGCAGTCCGAGGCCCCGGGGACAGAGGTCAGCGCCGCCGCGACCAGGCCGCCGGTCAGGCTCTCCGCCGTCGTGATGGTGAGCTTTCTCTCCCGGAGCAGCTGCACCAGCTGCTCCTCGATCGGGCTGTCCTTGATCCTGTCCAGGAGCTGGCTGAGCTCCTTTTTATCCTTCTTCTCTCCCATCAGATCAAAGTCCTCCTTCCGTCAGCACATGAAGATTTTTTCGGATATAATCGCAGAGGGAAATTATGGTCAGCGCCAGCGCGAGGAACAGAAAAAGCTCCGTCGCAGGCCGGAGCGGCTCGAGATTCAGAATCAGAAGAATCACGAGAAGCATCTGAGAAACCGTCTTCCACTTCCCCCACCAGGAGGCCGCGATCACAATGCCCTTGTCCGCCGCTACGAGACGAAAGCCTGAGATGATAAACTCCCTCGCGATAATGATAATCCCATACCAGGCGGGAAGCTCCCGGAGCTCAATCATAGAGATGAGAGCGGAGGAGACTAAAAGCTTATCCGCCAGAGGGTCCATGAACTTCCCGAAATTCGTGACAAGATGATACCTTCTTGCGATCTGTCCGTCGAGAAAGTCCGTGAAGGAGGCGAGAGAAAACACGGCGAGCGCCGCGATCCGAAACCCCATCTCCTCTCCGCCCCGAAAGAGGAGGAGAAAGACAAAGACCGGGACCAGCAGCACTCTGAAAAGCGTCAGTTTATTGGGTAGATTCATCCAGCTCTCCTATCAGGTCATAGCCCCGGCTCCCCGTGATCCTGACCTGCCGCATGTCCCCGGCCAAAAGGTTCCTCCGGGATCCCGCATTGACATAGACGAAGCTGTCGATCTCCGGCGCATCCATATAGGAGCGCGCGATATAATGCTTCGCCCCGGGATCATAGGCCGTGATCAGGACGCGGAGCCTCCTTCCGATCTGCTCCTCCGCCTTCTCAAAGGCGATGCCCTGCTGAAGCTCCATAAGCTTTTTCCGTCTCTCGCGCTTCAGCTTCTCCGGGAGCTGTCCCTCCATCTCTGCCGCCGCGGTCCCCTCCTCTCTCGAGTAGGGAAAGACGCCGAGGCGGTCGAAGCGGAGCTCCCTTGTGAAATCGAGAAGCTCCTGGAAGTCCTCCTCGCTCTCCCCGGGAAAGCCCGTGATGAGCGTCGTCCGAAGAGTGATGTCCGGGATCTCCCTCCGTAAAAGTGCGATCTTCTCCCGGAGCTCCGAGGCTCTGGTTCTCCGGCGCATGCGGCTTAGAATCCGGTCCGAGGCATGCTGGATCGGAAGATCCAGGTAATGGCAGAGCTTCGCGTTATCCCTGATCTCCCGGATGAGCGGAAGCTCGATCTCCTCGGGATAGCAGTAGAGCAGCCGGATCCACTCGATGCCTTCGACAGCGGAGAGCCTTTGTATGAGCTCGGGGAGCGCCTTCCTCCCGTAGAGATCCGTGCCGTAGAGCGTAGTCTCCTGCGCGACCAGATTCAGCTCCTTCACTCCTCTCAGAGAAAGCTGCTCCGCCTCCCGGAGAAGATGCTCCATCGGAATGGAGCGGTAATGCCCCCGGAGCTTCGGTATGATGCAGTAGCTGCAGTATTTGTCGCAGCCCTCCGCGATCTTAAGATAATCGCTGTACTGCTCCCCGCTTGCGACCCTCTCCATCTGGAGATCCAGCCTGCTCAGATAGTCGCTCACGCCGATTACCTCGTCCACCTCCGGGAGCTCCTTCCGGATCTCCTCCCGATACCGTTCCGCGAGGCAGCCGGCGACAAGCAGCCTTTGCAGTCGGGCAGTCTTTTTATACTCCCCAAGGGCGAGGATCGTCTGGATGCTCTCCTCCTTCGCGGGTCCGATGAAGGAGCAGGTGTTTACGATGGCGAGCTCCGCCTCCTCCGGATCATCCGTCACAGAGGAGCCGGGATACTTCAGGAGGAGGGAGGAGAGCAGCTTCTCGGAGTCCACCCGGTTTTTATCGCAGCCCAGCGAGACCATGTAGAGCTTCATCAGGCCTCGCTGTCGGACTCGTAGTCGTCCTCTCCGTAAGCGCTCTCCGCGCCCTCGTCCTCCTCGTCTCTTTCCTCTTCGTCCTCCTCGGAGTCCTCAAAGCCGTCGTTCTCCTCATCCTCCTCCGCGCTGTAGGAGGCGTAATCCCTCTGCCCTGTGGGGAGGGAGTCCGGGCCGTCCTCCTCCAAAGAGCCTCTCTCGATCGTCACGACATTTTTCGAGATCTCCTCGATCGCGATGGAAAGAGGCTTCTTCCCCTCCTCCCCCGGGAGAAGAGGCTCCGAACCGTCAATGATCTGCCGGGCCCTCTTCGCCGATGCGATGACCACCGAGTAGCGGGATTCGACATCCTTCTCTCTGTCCTCTCTGCCGCTGTTGATGGAATGGATTAAATCATGATAGGTTGGCCGCAGCATTTTCGATCCTCCTAAGGTCTTTTCTGATGCACTCGATGATATCGAGATGCGCGCTCGCCCGGTCATGGGAAGCGCGTATAAGATTATGCAGGTTTTCCGTACAGGTGTCAATATCCTCATTCACGAGGATATAGTCATAGGCTTCGACGCCGTCCGCCTCTGCGACCGCTCTCATAAGTCGCCGGTGGACCGCAGAGAGCTCCTCTGTCCCCCTCCCGATTAAGCGCCTTCTCAGCTCCTCCGCACTGGGAGGGGTCAGAAAGACGAGGATGGCATCCGGGAATTTCTGCTTGATTTTCAGGGCCCCCTGGATCTCGATCTCCAGGATCACATCCTTTCCCTCCTCCCGCTTCTCCTCCACGAAGGCTCTGGGCGTCCCGTAGTAATGGTCCACATATTTGGCATACTCCACGAGCTCATCCCGGTCGATCATCTCCTCGAAGCAGTCCTTATCCACGAAGAAATACTCTCTCCCCGAGCATTCGCCCGGTCTCGGCGCCCTCGTCGTCGCGGAAATCGAGAGCGCGTAGCCGTCGTAGCGCTCCATCAGCCTCCTCATGATCGTGCCCTTTCCGGCGCCGGAGAAGCCGGATACCACAACCAGCAGTCCCTTTTCCATCATTCCTTCCGCTTTCCCCTCTCTTCCAGATTACATAGCTCTTCTGCCTGGGTTTTCTCTCTCTTCTACTCCAGGTTCTGTACCTGCTCCCTGATCTTCTCTATGAGTGTCTTAAGATGAATCGCATCCTCGGAGACAAGCATGTCATTCGCCTTTGAGAGGACGGTATTGGCCTCCCGGTTCATCTCCTGCGCGAGGAAGTCGAGCTCCCTTCCCACCGTTCCTCCCTCTGTGAGCTTCCGCCTCATATTGTCGATATGACTGTGAAGGCGGACGAGCTCCTCATCCGTGCACAGCTTATCCGTGTAGAGGACCATCTCCTGCATGAGCCTCCCCTCATCGATCTCCGTATCGCTGAGAAGCTCGCTGAGCTTCTCCCGGAGATGTCTCTCATGGAGACGCACGATCTCCGGGGATCTTTTTTCTATCTTTTGGACGATTTCCTCCATCTCCCGGAGCTTTGCGAGGAGATCCTCTCCGAGGTTTGCTCCCTCCGCCTCCCGGTTCTCAAGGAAGGACTCCAGCGCCTCTGTGAGACAGGGATTCAGGCGCGCCCAGAGCTTCTCCCGGTCCCCTTCCTCCTCTGTCAGAAGGAGGACATCCGGAAATTCCGCGATGCGGCTCGCCTGCGGTTCATTTCGGATCGAAAGCGCCTCCGCGATCTGTGAGAGCGCCGCGTAATACTCCCTTGCGAGGGAGAGGTTCAGACAGAGCTTTCCCCTCTCCACGGAAAAATCCTCATACATCAAGTAGAGATCCAGCTTGCCCCGGGAGAGATAGTCCTTCACTCTCTTTCGAATCCTTCCCTCCAGTGCATTGAATTTCTTCGGCATCCGGAGATTAAGATCCAGGAAACGGGAGTTCACGGATTTTAATTCCACGGAGATCCTAATATCGGAAAGCGTCTGCTCAGAGCGGCCAAATCCCGTCATACTTCTCAATGCCATCCTCTGCCCCCCTCCTGCGCTCACTTGCCAAGCATTTGTGAAATCACTATAATAGTATGATTATAATGCACTTGTCCTGATATTTTCAAGTTCGGAAGGGCAGAAAGGGAATTTAATCTATGGCATACGATGGATTTATGGTCTCTGCCAGTGTAAAGGAGTTCAGGAAATACCTCTGCGGCGGAAAGCTCTCTAAGATCATACAGCCGGAGCGAGACGAGATTCAGCTTCTCATCCGAAGGCAGAAGGAAAGCTTCCGTCTTCAGATCTCGGTGAATCCCTCTCTCCCTCTCTGCTGCATCACAGAGGAAGGAAAGCCCGCCCCGGCAATCGCGCCGGGCTTTTGCATGTCTCTCAGAAAGCAGATCGGAAACGGGACGATCGTCTCGATCCATCAGCCGGGAAAAAGCCTCTCCGAGGAGGGGCTTGAGAGGATCATCGTCCTTGAGATCGAGTGCTTCGATGAGCTCGGAGACCGCGTGAGGCGCTATCTCGTCACGGAGCTCATGGGAAAATATTCCAATCTGATCCTTCTCCGGGAGGATCTCACGATCCTCGACGCGATCCGGCGGATCTCCGCCTCTCAGTCCTCCGTGCGGGAGGTTCTCCCAAACCGAAGCTATTTCATCCCCTCTCAGGCCGGAAAGGAAAATCCGCTCTCTCTCACGGAAAATCGCCTTTCGGAGCTTCTCCTTCGGGAGGAGCTCCCTCTCTACCAGGCGCTCTATCGGAGCTTGACCGGCTTCAGTCCTCTGAGCAGCCAGGAGCTTTGCTTCCGGGCAAAGCTCGACCCGGATCTTCCGGCCTCAGAGCAGGAGAAAGAGAAGCTTTCCCTTCTGTATCGGAAGCTAAGGGAAGCTCTCACGCAGGATCCGGATCCCTGTCTCCTCTACCAGGGAAGAGGAAGGGACAGTGAGGCGAAGGACTTTTCGGCGCTCTACCTCTTCTCCTATGAGGGCCGGGCATCCGATCCGGAGGAGGATCCCGCTCCCGGGAAGGAAAGCTTTCGCCTCGAACGGGTAGAAAGCGTCTCCGCCCTGATCCGCCGCTTCTATTCGGAAAAGGACCGGCAGAGCCGAATCCGCCAAAAAAGCGGGGATCTCCGAAAGCTTCTCACCACCCTGCTGGAGCGATCCGCAAAGAAGCTCTCCCTCCAGGAAAAGCAGCTGAAGGACACGGAGGGCCGGGAGCGCTACCGCGTCTACGGCGAGCTTCTCCACACCTATGGCTACTCCTTAAAGGGAGGGGAGACGGAGCTTCGATGTGAAAATTTCTATGACGGAAAGGAGATCTCTGTTCCTCTTCGGAGCGATCTCACGGCCTCCGAAAACGCGCAGCGCTACTTTGAAAAATATGACAAGCAAAAGCGCACTGAGCAAAAGCTCAGTGCGCAGCTTCAGGAAAGCCGAAATGAGCTTCTCCATCTCCAGTCCATCCTCAGCGCTCTGGAGCTCTCGGAGGGAGAGGCGGAGCTTCAGGAGATCCGGCAGGAGATGGAGGACTACGGCTTTCTCCGGAAGAGTCCTGGGAAGAAAAAGCTCCGGGAGAGCGAGAAGGCGAAGCCTCTCCGCTTCCTGTCCTCCGACGGCTATGAGCTCTATGTGGGAAGGAACAATTATCAGAATGAAAAGCTGAGCTTTCAGCTTGCGGACGGGGGAGACCTATGGTTCCATGTAAAGAATTCCCCCGGCTCCCACGTCATCGCAAGAACCGGGGGAAAGCCCCTCGAGGAGCTCCCGGACCGCCTCTTCCTGGAGGCCGCCTCCCTGGCCGCCTTCTATTCCTCCCGCAGAAAGGAGCAGAAGGTCGAGGTGGACTACACCTTCCGAAAGGAGTTAAAGAGAGTGCCGGGCGCAGCCCCCGGCTTTGTGATCTATCACAGCAACTACTCTCTCAGCGTCATGCCCGAGAGAAAGCTTGAGGAGCTCTCCTCTTAGCCCCTCAGGCTTCCCTCTCATCCGCTACTCCTCCTCCCAATTGGTATAGACATTTTGCACATCGTCGGACTCCTCGAGAAGGTCCAGTGTCCGCCGGAGATTTTTCACAGCCTCCTCCTCGGTCACAGAGACATAGTTTTGCGGGATCATGACGATATCGGCCTCCGCCATCGGGATCCCCTGCTTCTCCAGCTCCTCCCGGACCGAGGAAAAGTCCTCCGGAGAGGTGAGAATCTCATAGGAGTCCTCTTCCTCCCGGATGTCCTCCGCCCCGGCCTCGAGCGCAAGCTCCATCAGACTGTCGAAGTCCTTGTCCAGATCCTCCATGGCTTCCTTGTCCAGGATGATCTGCCCCTTTTCATCAAAGAGGAAGGAGACGGAGCCCTGCGTCCCAAGAGATCCCCTCCCCTTCGCAAAGGCAGAGCGCACGTCCGCCGCGGAGCGGTTTTTGTTGTCAGTCAGGGCCTTCACGATGATGGCGACGCCGTTTACGCCGTAGCCCTCGTACTGAAGCTCCTCGAAATTCACGCTTTCCAGTGATCCCGCGGCCTTCTTGATGCCGTTGTTTATCGTATCATTCGGCATATTATTCGCCTTCGCCTTCGCGATGACATCCCTGAGCTTACTGTTGCTCGCCGGGTCCGCGCCGCCCTGCTTCACGGCGAGCGCGAGCTCGTGTCCGATGACGGTAAAGATCTTTCCCTTCGCGGCGTCGTTCTTTTCCTTCTTTGCTTTGATATTCGAAAACTTTGAATGTCCTGACATAAACCTCTCCCTGACTGTATTGCTGAAAACTGTGCAAGCTGATGCGGCGGATCCATCTCCGCAATTTCTCTTCCGGGCTAAAAGCAGGCGGAAAAGTCCCGGTACTCCTCGGAAAAGCAGTCCTTCCTCCCCGCGAGCTCCCCGCCCCGAAGATAGAGTCTCGGCACCCTCTTCCCAAGACCGCAGAGGACTTCATAGGGGAAAGCGCCGAGCCTCTCCCAGTCATAAAGACCGATCTCCTCCTCTCCGTCCCTCCCGAGCAGAGTGACTCTGTCTCCGCGCCGCACGCCAAGCCCCGTCACATCCGCCATAAACTGATCCATGCATATCCGGCCGAGGATCGGGCAGCGCCGCCCCCGGATCAAAACCTCCGCCCGATTGGAGAGAAGCCTAGGCAGGCCGTCCCCATAGCCCAGCGGAATGACCGCAAGCTCCGTCTCCCGCTCTGTCGTGAAGGTCCTCCCATAGGATATGGGGGAGGAAGCCGGAAGTCTGCGGACAGCGGAGACCTTCGCGAACCAGGAGAGCGCCGCTTTTAAGGGGAGGCGTGCGCTCTCTGCCGCGCGGGAGGGATAGATGCCGTAGAGAGCGATGCCGTCCCTCACCATATCAAAGTCCGTCCCGATCGATGCGATGATGCCGGCGGAGTTTGCGCAGTGCCGGATCGGGATCGACAGCCCTCTCTCCGAGAGCTTCTCACAAAAGCGCCGGAAGCGTTCCCGCTGTAAAAAGGAGAATTCCTTATCCGCCTCATCCGCCGTCGAAAAATGGGTGAAGATCCCCTCGACCTTCAGATTCGGAAGTGCGGCGATCGAGAGCGCAAGCTCCGCGGAGCCCTCCTCTTCCGAGGCTATACCGATCCGCCCCATCCCCGTATCCACGGCGAGGTGCAGTAAGGCCGTGCACCCCGCCTCTCCGGCCGCTTTCGAAAGAGCCTTCGCCTGAGAGAGGAGGAAGACCGCCGGCCGGATCCTCCTCTCAAGGAGTATGGGATAGGCGCGGTCCGAGACCGCGCCGAGGACGAGAATCGGCTTTTGGAATCCGTGGGCGCGGAGGAGCGCCCCCTCCTCCGGCGTCGCAACTGCGTAAAAATCCGAAAGATCATCGATCGCGGAAGCCACGGCGGGGGCTCCGTGCCCGTAGGCATCCGCCTTCAAAACCGCGCAGAAACGGCAGTCCTTTGGCAGAAGCTTCCTCGCGTTCCTCACATTTTCCCGGATGATATCGAGATCCACCAGCGCATAGCTTCTGTCGTAGATCTCTTCATAATCCCTTTCCATTAAAAAATCCCCTCTTCCCGTCTTCCGATCTCTTCCTCCCGCGCTTTCGCCCCCGCGCCGGAAAAGGAAAAGCCATGCTTTTTCATACCGGCTTTCGGCGGCTGCCTCCGATAAAAATCCGAAGGCAGGATTCCCGGCATCTATCAGCGGGGAGGCGCGTTTACCGCCTCTAACGCAAGACCGAGCATATCTGCAGTATCTCCCGCGAGAACGCCGTGCTGTCCGAAGCGCTCCGCTGCGAGTCTCCCCGCAGTCACATGCGCCGAGATCCCGAGAGCTGCCGCGCGGTACAAAAGCGCCGCGCTGCTCTCCCCGCTCCCCTTCTCCGCCCGGAGGATCTCAAAGATCCCGGCGATGCAGCCGCACAGCACATCCCCGCTCCCCGCCTTTGAGAGCGCGGGAGATGCCGTCCTGTTCTGGAAGTAGCGCTCCGCCCCCCTCGAAAAGAGGAGGCTGTGGGAGCCCTTTACGATGAGGAGGAGATCATGCCTCCTGGCAAAGACCCTCCCGACTCGCATCGGATCCTTCAAGATCTCCTCCAGCTCCCGTCCCGTCAGCCTGGCGAGCTCTCCCGGATGCGGGGTGAGCAGTACCGGGGAGCTCGGCGCAGTGCGGTAGAGATACTTCCTCGCCTGCGGGTCCTCCGAGACGATATTCAGCGCATCCGCGTCCATGATGAGCGGGATACGGATCTGACGGAGCGCCTCCTCCACGAGGGCTCTGGCCTCCTCGCTCTGAGAGAGCCCCGGCCCCATGACGCAGAGATCCGCCCAGCGAAACTCCTGCTCCAAAAGCGCCTCGAGCTCCTCCTGCTCCCGGTAGAGGGAGAGCACCGCCTCGGGGATCAGAAGCTGGAGAGGAATACGGTTCTCCTCCGATGTGACGATTCTCACAAGTCCCGTCCCGCTCCGATAGGCCGCCCGCGCACAGAGCGCGGCCGCGCCGCACATCCCGGGAGAACCCGCCAGGATGAGGAGCTTCCCGTAGCTCCCCTTGTGGGAGTTCAGAAGTCTGGCCGGAACGCTCCCGAAGCTCTTTATCGTATCCTCCAGCATGCCTCCTCCTTCCTTTCAGCCCTCCAGAAGAGCCTGCGCCATGACAAGCTCTCTCGTATCGGAGATAGAGACAAGGATTCTCCTTCCGCCAAGCCTCTCATAGAGCGCCCTCGCTCTGCCGTACAGAACGACATAGGGCTTTCCGGCGGGGTCACGGAGCACCTCGACCTCCGGGAGTGAGAAGGCGGAAAGTCCCGTCCCAAAGGCCTTGGAAAGCGCCTCCTTCACGCAGAAATCCCCCGCGAGAACCGCGCTTCTCCCCGCCGCATGGGAGAGCTCCCGCTCTGTGAAGATCCTATTGAGCCCTGTCCGGCGTCTCAGAAGGCGCTCCATCCTCCCGATCTCCAAAAGATCACAGCCAATCCCCAAAATCATGATTCCGAGAGCTCCCTCATCCGATAGGAGAGCCGCATCAGGGACTCGGAGAGGTGGACGTTTTCGACGACCACCTGCTCCGGAAGCTCCAGATCCACGGGGGCGAAGTTCCAGATCCCCTTGATGCCCAGAGAGACCAGCCTCTCCGCAACAGACAGGGCGGCATCCTTCGGAATGCAGAGGGCGGCGAGCCTCGGCTCTGACTCCTCGATCGCCCGCTCCAGCTCCTCCATCGGAAGCACCTTGAGCCCTGCCACCTCCGTTCCGATGAGCTCCGGCTTTACATCAAAGACGGCCCGCAGGAGAAAGCCCCTCTTTTGGAAATTGCTGTAGTTTGCGAGAGCCTGTCCCAGATGCCCCGCTCCCACGAGGATCATGCTGTGCTCCTCGTCCAGACTCAGAATCCTTGCGATCTCGTCATGGAGCTTTTGAATCCGGTATCCGTAGCCCTGCTGCCCGAAGCCACCGAAGTTATTTAAGTCCTGCCGGATCTGCGAGGCCGTGAGCTTCATCCTCTTTGAGAGCTCATTCGAGGAGATCCGCTCCAGTCCCTGCTCCATCAGCTCCTCCAGGTAGCGGTAGTACCTGGGGAGGCGCTGGATAACTGCCTGTGAAATCTCTTTCTTTGCCATGATCCCCCCAAACGAAGATGATTCGCCGTCCGGCAAATCACCGCCAATATAAACTTCGTTTCCGCGGGCCTTGTCCGGGCCCGGGCTTTTCCGCTGCCTTTGCGTTTCGATCCGCCGTTTGCCCGCCTGGCGCGGAACTCTCTCGATCCGAGTCTGACTGATGATAGCCTCCGGGCTCGGGCTCCGGCTTCGGTCAGGAGTGTTTCGATCCGCCGTTTGCCCGTCTAACGCGGGGCTCTCTCGATCCGAGTCTGCCTGGTGACAGTCTTCTGCGATCGGGCTCCGGCTTCGGTCAGGAGTATTTCGATCCGCCGTTTGCCCGTCTAACGCAGGACGCTCTCACTCCGGCTGCCGCGGCCAGCGGCGCGTAAGCGATTTACAGAACCAAATCGCTAAGCGCCGGGGCGGCAGACGGCCTGCTTTTCGACGGCCAAAGCGGCAGATCGGCGGCAATATCCGGCGGAGCTCCGATTCTCTCGGCTTCAGCCAGCTGTCAGACTTCTACGCTTTTTCTTCGCTTCTTCGAAGCGAAGGACTCGGCTTCAGCCGATCTCCCACGCTTATAGTCTCGGTGTTCTTTTCAGGATTTCATGGCGGCCGGGGCCGTTCGAGACCATCGTGATCGGAACTCCGATTTCCTTTTCGATAAAGTCGACATAGGCTCTGCAGGCCTCCGGGAGCGCGTCATAGCTTTGGATCCCGCGGATATCGGAGCCCCAGCCAGGGAGCACGGTGTAGACCGGCTTCGCTCTCCCGAGCTTTGCGCTCACAGGAAAGTCCTTCGTTTGGCTTCCGTCAATCTCATAGGCGGTGCAGACCTTGATCTCCGGGAGATAGCCGAGCGGGTCGAGCACGGTCAGGGCGGCCTCTGTGGCTCCCTGGAGCTCACAGCCATAGCGGGAGGCCACAGCGTCATACCATCCCACCCTTCTCGGGCGGCCCGTCGTCGCGCCGTACTCCCCCTTGTCCCCTCCTCTTTTCCGAAGCTCCTCCGCCTCCTCGCCGAAAAGCTCCGAGACAAATTCACCGGCTCCCACAGCGGAAGAATAGGCCTTCGTCACCGCGATGATGTCCCGGATCTCATAGGGCGGGATGCCGGCTCCCACAGCGCCGTAGGCGGCGAGGGTGGAGCTCGAAGTCACCATCGGATAGATGCCGTGGTCCGGGTCCTTCATCGTCCCGAGCTGTCCCTCCAGAAGAACCGTCTTTCCCTCTCTCAGTGCCTTCCGCAAAAAGCGGGAGCAGTCCGAAAGATAGGGGCGGATCAGCTCTCTCTCCTTCCGAAGCTCTATGAGAAGCTCTTCACGGTCGAGGAGAGGCTTCCCGTAGAGAGTTTTAAGAAGCGAATTCTTGATCTCGACCAGCTTTGCGATCCGCTCCTCGAGGATCTCTTCGCTGAAAAGCTCATTGGTCTGAATCCCGATCTTCGCAAACTTATCGGAAAAGAAGGGGGCGATGCCGGATCTCGTGGAGCCATAGCTCTTCCCGCCGAGCCTCTCCTCCTCATAGCTGTCCAGAAGCTTATGGCAGGGCAGCACGACCTGTGCCCGGTCCGAAACCAGAAGCTTCGGCTTCGGGACTCCCGCCTCCTCTAAGGCGGCGAGCTCCTCGATCAGCTTCGGAATATCCAGCGCGACGCCGTTTCCGAGCACGGATGTGGTATGCTCATAAAAAACGCCGCTCGGAAGGAGATGCAGGGAAAATCTCCCGTAATGATTGATGATGGTGTGTCCGGCATTGGCTCCCCCCTGAAAGCGGACGACGATGTCCGAGCTCTCGGCGAGCATATCCGTAATCTTTCCCTTCCCCTCGTCTCCCCAGTTGGCGCCCACTATCGCTCGTACCATATTTCTCCCCTTTCTTTCCGCCCCGCAAACATCCCGCTCCTCATTTTTCCTTTACAAGCCCCGTGAACCAAAGAAAGATATAGATCAGGGACGGAATCACAATGAGGCAGAAAAGGACGCCGAGAATGCGCTCCTTCGCCGCCCCCGTAAAGGCAAAATACAAAAGGAGAAACAGGAGGACGGCAAAAAGAAGCAGGGCCAGTATGGCGAGAATCCGTCTCCAGTTCATACTCCTCTCCCTTCGTTTATCGTTTCCCTGTCCTCCTTGGCCGCCGTCTGAAGCATTCTGCCGTCCGGCGGAAAAGGCTTTCCCCTCCGACCGCCGAATTTCAAAGCTTGATCTCCGCCTTCATCCCCAGGGACTCTTTGTTTTCCTCGAGGAGCGGCCGGACAAAGTCCCTCAGGAATTCCTCCACCTGCTCGGGGGCGCGGCCGATATAACGCTCCGGCCGCAAAGACTTTTTCAGCTCCGACAGACTCAGGCGGAAGGCGGGGTCTGCCGCGATCCTTTCCAGGAGGTCATTTTCTCTTCCCTCCTCCTTCACCGCCCTCCCCGCCTGCATCGAGAGAAGCCGGATCTTTTCGTGGAGCTCCTGCCGGTCTCCCCCCGCCTTTACCGCATCCATCAGGATATTCTCCGTCGCGAGGAAGGGAAGCTCCGACAGGATGTGCTTCTCGATGACCTTCGGATAGACGATGATGCCGTCCACCACATTCATGAGGAGCTCCAGGACCGCATCCGCCGCGAGAAAGCCCTCCGGGAGGGAGAGCCTTCGGTTTGCGGAGTCATCCAGGGTCCGCTCAAAGCACTGCGTGGAGGCCACCAGCATCGGATTCATAAGGTTGCTCATGAGAAAATCGGAGAGGGATGCGATCCGCTCCGATCTCATGGGATTTCTCTTATAGGCCATGGCGCTGGAGCCGATCTGCTGCTTTTCGAAGGGCTCCTCCAGCTCCTTCAGCTGCTGAAGCAGACGGATATCGTTCGTCATCTTGTGCGCAGACTGGCCGATAGAGGAAAGGACAGAGAGAACGCGGAAGTCGAGCTTTCGGGAATAGGTCTGACCGGAGACCGGATAGCAGGAGGAAAATCCCATCTTTTCCGCGATCTTTTGGTCCAAAGCCCGGCAGCTCTCCTGTGAGCCCCCGAAGAGCTCGAGGAAGGAGGCCTGGGTTCCGGTGGTTCCCTTCGAGCCGAGAAGTCGGATTCCGGAGAGCACGTAATCCAGATCCCGAAAATCCTGGAGGAAGTCCTGAAGCCAAAGACTCGCCCTCTTCCCGACTGTCGTCGGCTGCGCCGGCTGAAGATGCGTAAAAGCGAGAGTTGCGAGGCCGCGGTATCTCTCCGAAAAATCCGCCAGCAGCTTCATGACATTCAGAAGCTTCCCCCGGAGCAGGGTGAGCGCCTCTCTCATGATAATGAGATCCGTGTTGTCCCCCACATAGCAGGAGGTCGCCCCGAGGTGAAGGATTCCCCTCGCGGCGGGGCACTGAAGGCCATAGGCATAGACATGACTCATGACATCATGCCGGACCTCCCTCTCCCGCCTCTCCGCGTCCTCATAATTGATGTCATCCCGGTGTGCGCGGAGCTCTGCGATCTGCTCCTCCGTGATCGGAAGGCCGAGCTCCTTCTCCGCCTCCGCCAGCGCGATCCAAAGACGCCTCCAGCTCCGGAATTTGTGCTCCGGAGAGAAAAGATACTGCATCCTCTCCGAGGCATAGCGCCCCGTGAGCGGAGTCTGATAGCTGCTTCGCGTAAGCATCCTGCCCCCTCTCCTTCCTGCGGGCTCCCGATCAGGAAGCAAACAAAACATCCCTCATGCTGTAGAGCCCCGGCTCCCTTCCCGCGATCCAAAGGGCCGCGCTGAGCGCTCCCTTTGCGAAAATCCCCCGGGAATAGGCTGTATGACTCAGCGTGAGGATCTCATCCTCTCCGGCAAAGATGAGCTCATGGACCCCGGGAATGCTCCCTCCCCTGAGGGAGCTGATGCCGATCTCCTGCTTCGGGCGGGGCGTGCGGCGCTTCGTTCTGTCGAAGACCCTCTCAAGCCTCTCTCCGATCGCCTCATCTACCGCGTCCGCGAGCATGAGGGCTGTGCCGGAGGGCGCATCCTTCTTCCTCCGATGATGCTCCTCCAAAATCTCAATGTCAAAGCCCCTCTCGTAGAGCTTTGCCGCGGAGAGCTTTACAAGCTCTGTCAGAAGATTGATGCCGAGGGACATATTGGCGCTTCGGAGGATCGGAATCCGGCGGGAGGCCTCCTCGAGCAAAGAAAGCTCCTCCTCCGAGAGCCCGGTCGTACAAAAGACCAGGGGCTTTCCCCTTTCACAGGCGTAGCGCAGGAGTCCCCCGGCCGCCTCCGGGACCGAAAAATCGACAATGACATCGAAGTCCTCCCTGATCTCGGAGAGCTCCCTGTAGAGCGGAAAGGGACGGGATATCCCCTCCTCCCCGGCCCGGCGGTCCACGCCGGCGACGATCCCTGTTTCCCCGCCGGACAGGGCGGAAATCTTCTCCCCCATCACGCCGCAGGCCCCGTGCAGCAGTATTCTGAGCATATCCCCTCCTATCCTCTCCCTGAGCCTTCCGGAAGGAGACCGTAGCGCTCCATCTCCGCGCGGAGCTTCTCCCGATTTTCCTCCGTGATCTCCGTGAGCGGAAGGCGCAGCGGCCCCACTTCCTTTCCCAAAAGATTCATCGCCGCCTTCACAGGGATGGGGTTTACCTCCATGAAAAGCGCGCGGATCAGGGCGAGCGCACGGAGCTGTTCCCTTCTGGCGCCCTCGACATCTCCCTTAAACCAGCTCTCACAGAGCCCGTGCATTTCCCTCGGTGCGATGTTTGAGAGCACGGAGATCACTCCGGATCCCCCGATCGAGAGGAGCGGCAGGACAATTCCATCCTCTCCGGAATAGAGGAGGAAGTCCCGATCCACAAGGCTCATGAGGCGGGAGCTCATCGCAAGGTCTCCGCCCGCATCCTTTACGCCCACGATATTTTCAAAGTCCCGGTAGAGCCTCGCCATCGTCTCCGGCTGTATCGTAACACCGGTCCGGGAGGGCACATTATAGAGGATGCAGGGAATGGAGACCGACTCCGCGACCGCCTTATAGTGCTCATAGAGTCCTCCCTGCGTCGCCTTATTGTAGTAGGGTGTCACAAGGAGAAGTCCGTCCGCGCCGGCCTCCTCCGCCTCTTTCGAGAGCTTCACCGCAGTCTCCGTGCTGTTGGAGCCCGTGCCTGCAATCACGGGGATCCGATGCGCTGTGACCCGGACGCTGTGGCGGATCACATCCATATGTTCCGCCTCGGAGAGCGTCGCGGCCTCTCCCGTCGTCCCGCAGGAAATGATGGCGTCCGTTCCTCCCGCGATCTGTTCCTCCAGAATCTCCGTGAGCTTCTCATAATTCACGGAGCCGTCTTCATGCATCGGCGTGATCAACGCCACGCCTGCGCCCCTGAATATCGCCATATCGTCCTCCTGTCTGTCCCTCGTCCTCCCTCTTTCCCGGAAGACAAGGCTCAAACTGCAAAAGCGGCATCCTTCGCTCCTCTAGCCCTGCTTCCGGGAGAAGCCCGCCCTCTTTCGAAGCACCGGGTCGAGAATCTTTTTTCGAATTCTCAGATTCTCCGGCGTCACCTCGAGAAGCTCATCCGTGTCGATGAAGTCAATGCACTGCTCCAGGGACATGATCTTCTTCGGCACCAGCTTCAGAGCCTCGTCCGAGCTCGAGGTACGGGTGTTTGTGAGATGCTTTGTCTTACACACATTGACCTCGATGTCCTCTGCCTTCGGACTCTGCCCGATGACCATGCCGCCGTAGACCTTCTCTCCCGGTCCGATGAAGAGTGTCCCCCTCGCCTGAGCCTGAAAGAGACCATAGGTCACGGCTTCTCCCTTCTCGAAGGCGATGAGAGAGCCCTGGCGCCGGTAGCTGAGCTCTCCCCGGTACTCGCTGTAGCCGTCAAACTCCGTGTTCAGAATCCCGTTTCCCTTCGTATCCGTCATGAATTCGCCCCGGTAGCCGATGAGGCCGCGGGAGGGAATCTCAAATTCCAGCCTGGTATAGCCGGTGGAGAGCGGACTCATCCCGTTCAGGACTCCCTTCCGCTGCGTCAGCTTCTGGATGACGGAGCCCGTGCACTCGTCCGGAACATCGATGTAGGCGATCTCCATCGGCTCCAGCCTGCGGCCGGCCTCATCCGTCTTGTAGATGACCTCCGCCTTCGAGACCGCAAACTCAAAGCCCTCTCTCCGCATCGTCTCCACGAGGACGGAGAGATGCAGCTCCCCCCTCCCGGAGACCTTGAGGCAGTCCGTACTTTCGGTCTCCTCCACGCGGAGGGAGACGTCGGTGTTGAGCTCCCGGAAGAGGCGCTCTCTGATGTGGCGGGAGGTCACATATTTCCCCTCCGTACCGGCCAGGGGAGAGTCATTTACCATAAAGTCCATGGAGATCGTGGGCTCCGAAATCTTCTGGAAGGGGAGCGCCGTCGGATTTTCCTCCGTGCAGATCGTATCTCCCACATGGAGGTCCTCGATGCCGGAGACCGCGACGATGGAGCCAAAGCCCGCCTCCTGCACATCCACCCTCTTCAGCCCGTCAAACTCATAGAGCTTTGTGATGCGGACCTTCTTTCTCTTTGCGCTGTCATGATGATTCAGAACCAGCGCCTCCTGATTCACGCGGACCGAGCCGTTCTCCACCTTCCCGATCCCGATCCTCCCCACGAACTCATTGTAGTCGATCGTGGAGATCAGCATCTGTGTCGGCGCATCCGGATCCCCCTCCGGTGCCGGGATGAAGCTCAGGATCGTTTCAAAGAGCGGCTTCATGTCGAGATCCGGATCCTCCAGCTTCCTCTTCGCGTATCCCGCCTTCGAGGACGCAAAGAGGAAGGGGCAGTCCAGCTGCTCGTCCGACGCGTTCAGATCCATCATGAGCTCCAGCACCTCATCCACGACCTCGAGCGGGCGGGCCTGGGGCTTATCGATCTTATTGATGACGACAAGCACGGGGAGCCGGAGATCCAGCGCCCTTTGCAGAACGAAGCGGGTCTGCGGCATCGGGCCCTCAAAGGCGTCCACCAGGAGGATCGCGCCGTTTACCATCTTCAGGATCCGCTCCACCTCTCCGCCGAAATCCGCATGGCCGGGAGTGTCCACGATATTGATCTTGACCCCCTCATAGCTGACTGCCGTATTCTTTGAGAGAATGGTGATCCCCCTCTCCCGCTCGATCGGGTTGGAATCCATGACGCGGACCCCCACATCCTGGTTCTCCCGGAACGCGCCGGACTGCTTCAAAAGCTCATCCACCAGCGTCGTCTTCCCGTGGTCGACGTGAGCAATGATGGCAACATTACGGATATCTTCTCTCTTCTCTGACATTTTCCTCTCTTTTCCTCTCCCCTGCCTCGCCGGAAATATAAGGGCTGAAACACCGCATTTTCCGACCCCATAAGCTTATGGATTATACCACCGGGTTTTTTCAATTGCAAGGGAGAGCGAAGCGCCGGAGAGATCCCGGAGCCTGTCGGAAAAGAGCGGAAGCCTCTCCTCTGGAACGAGCCAGCTCAGCACTATTCCCTCTCCGTATTCCGCGCTCTCTTCCCGAATCTCCATCGACTCCGCGAGAAAGCGGAGCTTTCCGAGAAGGGAATAGGGGAGCTCCGTCCGGACCCGGAAGCCCTCGACTCCCTCCACGATGACGGCCCCGCTCAAAGCGGCCTTCGCGGCCTCCGTGTAGGCCCGGACCAGCCCTCCGGTTCCGAGCAGTGTCCCGCCGAAATAGCGGCTCACCACCAAAAGACTGTCTGTGAGCTCGGCCCCGCAGAGGACCTTCAGGATCGGGAGACCGGCCGTCTGCGAGGGCTCTCCGTCATCAGACTGCCTCTGCTCCTCCCCCTTCTCCCCCAGGATATAGGCATAGCAGTGATGACGCGCCTCGTAATAACGCTTCCTCTGCTCCATGATCCTCTCCTGCGCGTCCTCCCGGCAGGATATCGGAAAAACCGCGCCGAGAAAGCGGGATTTCTTCTCCTCGTAGCTCCCGCTCCCCGCCTCCTTCACATAATTCATGACTCATCCCTTTTTCTTTGTCGGCCCCTTATCGCTGATCTCCGCCTCCTCCGCGCTCTTTTTCTTCTTCGTATCCGATCCGCCGGAGGACTTTTTCTTCGAACCGGAGTCTCCATCGGAGGACTTCTTCTTCGAAGCGGAGTCCCCATCGGAGGATTTCTTCTTCGAGTCCGAATCCCCATCGGAGGACTTCTTCTTCGAATCGGAATCCCCGTCGGAGGACTTCTTCTTCGAATCCGAATCCCCGTCGGAGGATTTCTTCTTCGAATCCGAATCCCCGTCGGAGGACTTCTTCGACTCGGAATCTCCGTCTCCCTCCTCGTCCTCTTCCTCCGTGGTCTCCGGCACATAGCGGAAATAGCGATCGTCCGTATGCCCCGACTCATTCTCCGGAACGCGGATCGCGCCCCAGCTTGTATGGAGAGTGCACTTCTCCGTGGGGACTGTCCCCTCCGCAAAAAGCTCCGTGATCACCGCAGAGCCCCGGTAGTCCTCATAGCAGCCCGCAGACGGAAGCTTCCCCGACTTCCGGCAGACCTTCGCCTCCACGATGCCCGCCGGGCGCACAAAGCCGGGATCCGAGAGGCCCTTATGCACCTTTTGCATGATATTTCTCCAGATATCCTTGTGAAAGCCGGTGCCGCCGTTGTATTCCCCGGTCCTTGTATCCTTCAGGGACTGATTCTCGTCACAGCCCCCCCAGATCCCTCCGATATAATAGGGAGAATAGCCCACAAACCAGATATCCCGGTTGTTTGTCGTAGTCCCGGACTTTCCGGCCAGACTCATGCCGTCAAAATGCGCCCTCGTCGAGGTGGTATTGATCGTCATCGTATCCGCAAAGGCCCGGTGGAACTCCATGGAGGAGGCCATCGCATCCGTGAGGAGGTAGGCCGTCGTCTCCTTCATGACCTGCTTCGCCTCATCCTTTGTGGTATCGATCAGGACCTTTCCGCTCTGATCCACGATTTTCGTGAAAAACTTCGCCCGGTTCAGCTTTCCGCCGTTTGCGATCGCGCCGAAGGCCTGCGTCAGCTCCAGATTGGAGACCCCCCTTGTGAGACCGCCGAGCGCGATCGCGGGCGCATTGTCCTCCTCCGTCAGAGTGCTGATGCCCAGAGACTGCGCATACTCAAAGCCGTTCTTTGGCTGCACCGTCTCCATCAGGCAGCGGAGAGCGACGATATTCAGAGAATACATAATGCCGTCCCGTATGCTCTGATAGCCGAGATAGCCCCCCGAGTACCAGTTCTTGAAGACCTTCGTCCCGATGGAATACTCGGAATCATAATAGCTGCTGGCCAGGGTCGCCCCGTACTTGTCGATCGCAGGCGCAAAGGAGCTCAGGATCTTGAAGGTCGAGCCCGGCTGCCGTAAGACATTGCTCGCGCGGTTCAAGGTGAGGGACTGCTTCTTCTCCCCCCTCCCCCCGGAGAGCGCCAGAACCTCCCCGCTGTGGGGATCCATGAGGATGAAGGAGACCTGCGGCTGCAGGCTGTAGTCCGCAGTCTCTGAGAGGATCTTGTCCCCCTCCGTCAAAACGGCCTTCTTATAGAGATCGATATTCTTCTGCGCGCTCTCCGTGCTCTGAAAGAGGCCGTTGAAGTCCTGCTTTCGAACCTCCGTCATCCAGCGCTGGAGATCCTTTTCGGAATAGTTCACCACGGTCCCGTTCGCGTGCTGCACGGAAAAGCGCCAGCTCAGGGAATACTTCTGCACATCATAGTTATTCGGGTCATTGATCTCCTGATCGACAATCGCCTGAAGCTTCGGGTCCTGCGTCGTATAGATGCTGAGCCCGCCGGAATAAAGGAGTCTTGCCGCCTCCTCCCGGCTGTAGCCGAGCCTCTCCTGGAGGGCCTCCATGACCTGCTCCGTGAGCTCATCCGTAAAATAGGAGTAGGGCTTCGACTCATCCTGCGTCATCTGCACATTGACATTCTGAATCCGCTCATAGACATTGTCCGCCATGGCCTGATCGTATTGCTCTTTGGTAATATAATTCTGCTTCAGCATATAGGAGAGCACGATCGCCCGGCGCTTCGCGTTGTTCTCCGGGTGCGTGATCGGGTTCAGGCGGGTCGGGTTTTTCGTGATCGCCGCGATGACCGCGCACTCGGAGAGCGTGAGCTCGGAGATCTCCTTATTGAAATAATGGCGCGCCGCTACCTTTACGCCGAGCGTGTTGGAGCCCAGATTGATCGTATTCAGATATTCCGTAAGAATACTCTCCTTCAGGCTCCGCTTGTCCATCCCCGGCTGCGCCTCGAGCTCAAACGCGAGATACTGCTCCTGGAACTTTCTGACATAGCGCTCAAAGGTCCCCTCGTGGAGCCCTCCGCCAAAGACATTGTTCTTTAATAGCTGCTGGGTAATGGTGGACCCGCCCCCGGCCCTGCTGCTGTCATCCGAGGCGACGCCCTTTACCGCGCGGAGAATGGCCCAAAGGTCGATGCCGTTGTGCTTCCAGAAGCGCTCGTCCTCGACCGAAACCACGGCATTCACAAGGTCCGTGGGGATCTCCTCAAAGCTCACCCTCTCCCGGTTGGAGCCCTCCATCACAAGCGTCGCGACCGGATTTCCCTCCCGGTCATAGGTCTTCGTCGCGTAGGCGGTGGGGCCCACATTGATCTTGTCGATATCCGGGGCGGAATCCAGAATCCCCCGGAACATGCCAAGCCCGAAGGAGAGAACGAGAAGGACGGCCCCGACCGAAAAGACCAGGGACGCGCTCCCGAAAAATCCCGTGACCCGGTGCCAGATCCTGGCCTTCGGGCTGTCCAGCTCATAGAGCGTATTTTCTATGTTATAGCGGGTATACTTCATCCTGTCGCCTTCTCCGGCCTGAAACCGGCACAAAAAGAACAGACCTCACTATGGTCCTTTTTACATAATACCATAGTGAGGCGTTTTTTTTCAATATAAGCCCGTGCCGCAGGCTCCGCGCTTTCCCGGGATACCGAAAAAAGCAGGCCTCGAAGCAGCATGGATCTATACTTACAGCAGGATGATCCCGTTCCTCCGGCACTCCTCCTCCATCTCCTTCGGCCAGATCGAGGCCTGGACCTCTCCCACATGGGCCCGGTCCAAAAGAAGCATGCAAAGCCTGCTCTGTCCGATGCCCCCGCCGATCGTATAGGGAAGCTCGCCGTTTAAAAGCATGCGGTGATAGGGAAGGACTCTCCTCTCCTCACAGCCCGCCTCCTTCAGCTGCCTCGAAAGAGAGCTCTCATCGACGCGGATCCCCATCGAGGAGATCTCCAGCGCACAGTTTAGTCTGTCAAACCAGAAGAGAATATCCCCGTTCAGCGACCAGTCATCATAGTCCGGTGCCCTCCCGTCGTGCGGCTTTCCGTCCGAGAGCCTGCCCCCGATCCGGCTGATGAAGACGCAGCCATGCTCCTTCGTGATCAGATTCTCCCGCTCCTTCGGGCTCTTGTCCGGATATCTTTGCAAAAGGCTCTCGGAGTCGATAAAGAATATATCCTCCGGGAGCTTTTTCACGGCCCTCGGATACTGATACCAGACCTCATGCTCCATATGCTTTATGATCCGAAAGATCATGCGGACGGTCCCCTCGAGCGTGATCTCATTCCGCTCCTCTTTCTCGATGACCTTCTCCCAGTCCCACTGATCGACATAGCAGCTATGGAGGTTATCGAGCTCCTCGTCCCGCCGGATCGCATTCATATTCGTGTAGAGCCCCTCTCCCGGCTGAAAGCCGTAGCGAAGAAGCGCAAGCCTCTTCCACTTCGCAAGGGACTGCACGACCTCCACGCTCTCCTCCGGCTCCCAGGGCACATCAAAGCTGACCGGGCGCTCCACGCCGTTCAGATTATCATTGAGCCCCGTGCTCCTCTCCACGAAGAGGGGCGCGGAGATCCGGGACAGATTCATCTCCCTCCCGAACTCCTTCTGAAAGGTATCTCTGATATATTTGATCGCCTCCTGCGTCTCCCGGACGGAAAGCCGGGGATCATAGTCCTTCGGAATCACTAAAGCCATCTTGTTTTCTCCTTCATCGCCTTACTCCCTGAAAAACAGCGCCCGAAGCGAAGCGCCTTTTACCCTAACTAAATTAAATACTTCCCTAGAATTCCGCCTCCAGGTAATGCTCCGCGCTCTGCCGGTCCCCATCCTCTGTGAAATAATCGTAGAGAAAGTCCCGCTGCGCCCTTGTGAGGGGAAGAAGATGCGTCACAAGCTTTCTCTCCCTCCCGGGGCTATGGATCAGGCAATAGCCCCGTCCGGACAGATAGTCCCGGACATTCAGGATGCTGTGCCGCAAAAAATCCTCAAAGAGGCCGAGCTCAGAAAGGATCCGCTCCGCCTCCGTCGAATGCGCTCCCCATCCGCAGGGATAAAAGTCCCCGGACGGTGAGAGCCAGCCAAGCCTCTCTTCCCCGCATTCCCGCGCCCCCATCTCATACCTCCTCAGAGAAGCATCAAAAATGCCGCCTGATTCCCCCTCCTCTCCCCGGAGAAGCGGTGGGAGAAGAAGAGCTTCGGATTACAGCAGGTGCAAAAGCCGGGAAGCTCGATCCGGTCCTCCGAAATTCCCTCCTCCAAAAGGAGCTGCCGATTCGCCTCCCGGAGATTAAGATGATATTTTCGCTCTCCTCCGGCATTTCGCCCTGTGAAGGAGACGACCCGCTCTCCTCCGGGGAAGTCCCGGAGAAAGCGCTCGGAGAGCTCCTCCGATACCTCATAGCAGCTCCCGCAGATGCTCGGTCCGATCGAGATAAAAAGATCCGAGGGCTCCGTCCCGTATTCCCTCCGCATTGCCTCCACCGTCCTTGACGCGATGCGGGAAAATGTCCCCCGCCAGCCGGAATGGACCGCGCCGATCGCCCTCTTCCTCGGGTCATAGAAGAGAAGGGGGACACAGTCTGCCCAGAAGACCGTGAGCAGAAGACGCGGGACATCGGTGATCAAGGCATCCACATCGGTATAATCCCGCTCCCTGGTAAGCCCCTTCCCCGCATCCTCCTCCGTCACGGTCCGGACCCTGTCTTTATGCGTCTGATGACTTAAGACGAAGCGGCTCTCCGGGACGGAAAAATGCTCCGCGATCCGGTGAAAGTTTTCCCGGACATCCTCCTCCCGGTCTCCCCTCGTAAAGCTTAAGTTCATGCTGCTCCACTCGCCCTCGCTCACACCGCCAAGCCGCGTGGCATAAGCGTGCCGGATCCCGGAAAAAGGGCTAAAGAGCGCCGATTCCAGGAGCGGAAGCTCGCTCCCATCTCTGTTTTGATAGCTGTGAAGCTCCAGCAAGCTCCCCTCCTCTTCCGAAATGAAGGATTTTTCTCTGACCCGGCCGAAGGACGGTCCCGATCCGGGAAGCTCTCCGGCCCCTCCACCCAGGAACGGGACGGATGCCTCCTTCCGCAGCGATCCTGCCCACCGATCCGATCGGCCGACTAGTTCGCCTTCTGCTCCTTCCCCTTCTCTCCGGCATCCTCTCTCAGGATCTCGTCCATGGTGCGCCAGCCGAGTACGGCGCACTTCACGCGGGAGGGCATATGGGAGATATCCTCGAGGATTCCTGCCTCCTCCAGCTCCTCCTTCTCCTCCTCTGTGATCTTTCCGGTAATCATGCGGAGAAAGATCTCAGAGAGACGCAGGGCCTCCGTCTTCTCCTTCCCGATGATGAGATCGCACATAATGTCCGCGCTGGCCTGCGAGATCGCACAGCCGTCCCCATCGAAGGAGGCATCCGAGATAAATCCCTTCTCGTCCAGCTTCAGATAAAGAACAAGCTCATCCCCGCAGCTTGGATTGACACCCTCCAGAGAATAGCTCGCATCCTCCATCCGGTGCTTGTGCAGGGGATGCACATTGTGTTCTGTTAGGATCTCACCGTAGTAGGTCTTAGTCGCCATAGCCCATCTCCTCCCTGATCCCGGAAAGCACAAGGAGAAAACGCTTCACATCCTCCTCTGTATTATATAATCCGATGCTCGCTCTCGTAGTGCTCGGCGTCCCGAGAAACTTCATGAGAGGCTGCGCGCAGTGGTGCCCCGCCCGCACATCGACATTGTGGGAATCGAAGATCGCCGCGATATCGTGCGGATGCACATCGTCTATCGTAAAGGTGACGATGCCGTGGTGATCCTCCGGGGAAGCGGAGCCCAGGATATGGACATGGGGAAGCTCCCGCATCCCATCCATGAGAAGCCTCGTAAGATGAAGCTCCCTCTCCTGTATCCTCTCCATTCCGATGGACTTTACATAGCGGAGCGCCTCCCCGAGCCCCACGGCGCCTCCCGCGTTGACTGTCCCCGCCTCGAACTTATGCGGAAGCTCCGCCCAGGTGGCCCGCTCCGTCGTGACATAGTCGATCATCTCTCCCCCGAAGAGAAAGGGCGGCATCTTTTCCAGGAGCTCTCTCTTCCCATAGAGTACGCCGATCCCCATGGGGCCGTAGATCTTGTGACCGGAAAAGGCAAGGAAATCGACGTCAAGCTCCTGCACGTCCACCTTCCTGTGCGGCACGGACTGCGCCCCGTCACAGACGAAGACCGCGCCTCCCTCGTGGGCGATCCTTGCAAAGGTCTTGATATCCTGCTCACAGCCGAGCACATTGCTGACCTGATGCATCGCGGCGATCTTTACCCTGGGATTCATCGCAGCGCGGAAGCTCTCCTCGGAGATCTTCCCATTTGGATCCGGCTCGAGATAGCGGACGACGGCGCCGCTTGCAAGGGCCGCCTGCTGCCAGGGGATCAGATTGCTGTGGTGCTCCATGATCGTTATGAGGATCTCATCCCCCTCGTGAAGGACGCTCCGCGCGTAGCTGTAGGCCACCAGATTCAGGCTCTCCGAGGCATTCCTCGTAAAGAGAATCTCGGCGCTCTCCCTCGCGTTGAGAAAGCTTCTCACCTCTTCCCTAGCGGCTTCATAGGCGTCGGTCGCCGCGATGGAGAGCTTATAGAGGCCCCTAAGCGGATTGGCGTTTTGCGTTCGGTAATAATTATTGACCGCCTGCAGGACGCACTCCGGCTTCTGCGTCGTCGCGGCATTATCGAGATAGCTGAAATCCGCCGAGCGGAAAATCAGGAACTTCGAACGGATCCTCCGGTCCTCCGCCCTCCTCTCTTCTCCTGTCATCTCCCTCATACCGCCTCCTCGTCCGCGCTTCTCCGGTAGCTCTTCACCTGCTCCCTGATCTTCTCGTCTGAAATCCCGTTGATTACGGCATCGATCTTTGCGTCCGCCATCATCTCATAGACGGCTTCCTTCTCCATGCCGCGGCTCTGCATATAGAAGAGCATGTCCTCATCCAGTCTCCCGATGCTCGCCCCGTGATTTCCCTCTACATCCTCCTCATCGCAGAGGATGACGGGAACGGTCTGATTTACGACCGTATCATTCATAAGGAGCACTGTCTCCATCTCGTTTCCGACCGCACCCTTTGCGCCCTTTCTCAAATCAATCGTTCCCCGAAAGAGCTTAAAGGCATGATCCCGGAGCACACCGTCCGAATCGATCCGGCTCTCCGTCTTCTCCCCGATATGATTTGCGATCAGGTTGATGTCCAGGCGTTCCTCCTTCTTTAGGAGGTAGCCGATCGCGCTCTCAAAGCGGCTCTCTCGCCCCGAGAGGTCCGTCCGGATCCCATGGAAGCTCTGCCTTCCGCTCAGGAGAATCTCTCTTTCGTCAAATTCCGCTCCTTCCCCGGTCTTTGCGCCGATGTCGTGGAAGAAGCAAAAGTCCTCTCCGAGCCTCTGCACCTGGATGAGCCGGACTCTCGCGCCCTTTCCGATAGAAAGCTTCGTCTGCACACCGGCATACCCCGCCTTTTCCGAGGAAAAGTCCATGAAGATCGTGAGCTCGCTTCCCTCCTCCGCGCGGATGGAAAAGAGGTTCAGCGCCTGCTCCCCTTCCCCGTAGTGGAGACGGATACAGAGCGCATCCTTCTTCGATATTCCGGCCCCGATGCGAAACTCCCGGACGGGAATCCCGCTCTCCTCCGCCATCCGGTCGAGCTCCTCTCCCATGCCTCCCGCGATAGTTCTCATCAGCGCATAATCCGTCTCCGAGGCGGAGAGCTCCTCTGTATCCTTTAAAACCGGCTTTCCCTCCTTGAGCTTCTCCGGCACCGGGAGGAGTGCGCTGTTCATCCCGAGCCAGCGGAAGGTGGGAGAGGGCAGCTTATTTACTGTGATATTTCTCTCTTTTGACACATTCGCTCCTTTCCCTCAGCCGATCGCTCCGACCATCTCGAGGCGGATCAGATTATTCATCTCCACCGCATACTCCAGAGGAAGCTCCTTGGACACGGTATCCGCGAAGCCGCTCACGATCATCGCCCTCGCGTCCTCCTCGGAGAGACCGCGGGACATCAGATAGAAGACAGCGTCATCGGAGATCCTTCCGATCCGCGCCTCATGCCCGACATCCGCCTGCTGCGTCCTGACATCCATCGCCGGTATCGTATCCGAGCGGGAGTCCGAATCCAGCATGAGGGACTGGCAGGAAACCGCGGACTTCGCGTTTTTCGCATTCCTCCCGATCACGACAGAGGAGCGGTAGGTCGAGACTCCTCCGTCCTTTGAGATCGAGCGGGTATTGATATAGGAGCTGGTATCCTCCGCATTATGCACCATCTTCGCCCCGGTATCGAGATTCTGCCCGTGCCCCGCGAAGGTCACGCCGGTGAACTCGGACTTTGCCCCCTTCCCGTTCAGAATCGTCATCGGATAGAGGTAGGATACATGGGAGCCGAAGGAGCCGGAAACCCACTCCATCGTGCCGCCCTCCGCGACGATCGCCCGCTTTGTATTCAGATTGTACATGTTCTTCGACCAGTTCTCAATGGTGGAATAGCGAAGATGCGCATTCTTCCCGACAAAGAGCTCCACGCAGCCCGCGTGCAGGTTCGCAATATTATATTTCGGGGCGGAACAGCCCTCGATAAAATGGAGGTAGGCCCCCTCATCCACGATGATCAGCGTATGCTCAAACTGCCCCGCGCCCGGCGCGTTCAGCCGGAAATAGGACTGAAGAGGAATCTCCACAGAGACCCCCTTTGGGACATAGACAAAGGATCCCCCGGACCAGACCGCCCCGTGGAGCGCGGCGAACTTATGATCTGTCGGCGGCACGAGATGCATGAAATGCTCCTCGATCATCTTCGCGTAGGGCCCGTGCAGGGCGGACTCAAGATCCGTGTATACGACACCCTTGGACGCGGCCTCCTCCTGGAGATTATGGTAGACCAGCTCCGAATCATACTGCGCTCCCACACCGGCGAGACTCTTCCGCTCCGCCTGCGGGATGCCGAGCTTATCGAAGGTTTCCTTGATATCCTTCGGCACCTCATCCCAGTCCGCCGTCATCTTCGTCTTCGGCTTGACATAGGTCACGATATTCTTCATATCCAATCCGTCGATGGGGGGACCCCAGGTCGGAATGCTCTTCTCATTGTAGATCTCCAGGGAGCGAAGACGGAAGTCCCGCATCCACGCAGGATCCTTCTTCTTCTCTGAGATCTCCTCTACGATCTCCCGGTCCAGCCCCTCCTTGATCTTATAAAAGTCGGAGTCCTTCTCCTCATAGCGGAAATCATAAATGGAACGATCGATATCGTTCACTTCGGTTCTTTCCCTTGCCATCACTATACCTCTGCTCTCTCCGGCACGGACTTTCCCGCTCTCCTTCGGGGATAAAGTCCGGCAGCTCCTGCAATCCTCTCAACCCGCATACGGATCTTTTCTTCGCGCCCGTGCAAGCACGGCGCGGGGAAAAACACCCCGCTGCTTCTGCCATGACTCCGCATGGCTCCGCCGTTCACCGGCTCCCGCCATGCTTCCCTTCATTCGCATTCCCGCGCCCTATCGTCCGCTTCATGCTCATGAAGGGGGCGTGTCACAAAGTCTTCTCACCGCGCCCGTGCAAGCACGGCGCGGGATCAGACCCCCACTGCTTCTGCCATGACTCCGCATGGCTCCGCCGTTCACCGGCTCCCGCCATGCTTCCCTTCATTCGCATTCCCGCGCCCTATCGTCCGCTTCATGCTCATGAAGGGGGCGTGTCGCAAAGTCTTCCCACCGCGCTCGTGCAAGCACGGCGCGGGATCAGACTTTGGACACTGGAGTCATGTATCTCTCAAATCCTTCTTGGTTGATTTTGCCCACGAGGGAGGCGTCCCCTTCGTCTTCCATGCGTCCGTTTACGATGATATGCGTCCGGTCGACCTTCAGGGATTCCAGAATTCTCGTGGCATGTGTGATGATGATGAGGGCGCCGTCCATGGATTTTTGGTACTCCTCCACACCCTCCGACACCGTCCGCACCGCGTCTACGTCGAGGCCGGAATCCGTTTCATCCAAAATCGCGAGGGCGGGCTTCAGCATGAGGAGCTGAAGGATTTCCGCCTTCTTCTTCTCCCCGCCGGAGAATCCCACATTGAGGTCCCGCTCGGCGTAGGAGGGATCCATATGGAGAAGCTCCAGAGCCTTCTTCATCTCCTTTTTGAAATCCCAGAGACGAATCCGCTTTCCGCTCCTTTGCTCCATGGCGCTTCGGATGAAATTCCCGAGCGTGACGCCCGGCACCTCCAGCGGATTCTGGAAGGAGAGGTAGATCCCCCGCCGGGCCCGTTTGTCCACGGCCTCCTCCGTGATATCCTCTCCCTCGAAGAGGATCTTCCCGCTCTCTACCGTATAGCGCGGATTCCCCATGATCGCATTCCCGAGCGTCGACTTCCCCGCGCCGTTTGGCCCCATGAGGACATGGGTCTCTCCCCTCTTCACCGAAAGATTGATCCCGTGCAGGATTCCCTTTTCCTCCACGGATACACATAGATCCTTCACATTCAATAAATCAGCCATAATTTTATCCTCCCGCACCGCGCTTTTCCAAAACGCGGAAGCTGCGCCAAGTCAAATCCCCTTCCTTAATCTATCTTCCCATTATCGGAACAGGTTCTCCTGCCTGTGGAATCGGATTATACCCTGAGGAGAGATTTTGCGCAAGGTATTTCCCAGTAAAATAATAGGATTACCAGAAAAAGAACAAAGCACGGCCCTTTTTACTCCGCTCGGAGGCCTTATTCATGCATGATATTCATTCCTTAAACGAAGGCTTATCCGGCTTCTTAGACCGGCGAGGCCCCGGTCCGCCCTCCGGCCGATCCGCTCTCAGGCCTTAAATCCGAATAGAAAACCCATCCGGCGCCGATGCTCTCCTGCTCTTTTTCGCTTACTTGCCAGATCGCGGGATAAACTGCTACAATATTTTCTGTCCCAAAGAGGCAGACTGCACACTGTTTTAAAAAGGAAAGGAAGGAATTTTATGGCGAATCCTATTGTCAGCATCCTGATGGATGACGGAAAGACGATCCGTCTGGAGCTCTATCCGGACAAGGCTCCGATCACCGTCGAGAATTTCTTAAAGCTTGTGAAATCCGGCTTCTATGACGGACTCTGCTTTCACCGCATCATCCCCGGCTTCATGATCCAGGGAGGGGATCCCAAGGGAAACGGCTGCGGCGGCCCGGGCTGGAGCATAAAGGGGGAGTTCCGCTCCAACGGGGTGCCCAATGACTTAAAGCACGTGCGCGGTGTCATCTCCATGGCGAGAGCGATGGACCCGGATTCCGCAGGCTCCCAGTTCTTCATCATGCACGCGGACGCCCCCCACCTGGACGGAGAGTACGCGGCCTTCGGATCGGTGATCGAAGGTATGGACGAGGTGGACCGCATCGCAAATACGCCGACCGGCTTTCAGGATGCCCCGATGGAAGACGTCATCATGAAAAAGCTGAGCCTGGAGGAGACGGAAAAGGCCTGAGCCCTCCCATAAAAGAAAAGCCGCTCATCCAAAGGCGCTTTCCCGTAAAAAGCGCCGGAATGATGCGGCATACTCGGATGAGGGGATAAGCTCCATGATTATCCCCTCGTCCGAAAAGATCCCCGGAAATCCAGTAATCCTTTTCCTGTCTTTTAATTCTTCGTTTCTCCCTCTTCCTCCGCGCTCTCTCCGCTGAGACGGATTCTGCCCATAGAGCATTCCAGGCGGATCCTTCCCTTTTTCCCGTCCTGGTGGAATTCTCCCCCTCTCGCGCGGCCGTCGATTTCCAAAAGCCCGAGCTGCGCACTCGCGTCGATTTTGAAGTCATCGAGCCTCTGCCTCGCCTCGAGATCCAGATTCCCCATATCAAGATCTGCAAAGAGGCTCTGAAAGAGAAGTCCTCTCCCCTTCACATTTCCCATATCACAGGAGATCCGAGCCTCTCCGAGCGAGGAATCCGTGATCTCCAGATTCCCCATGTCGAGATCCGCGGAGAAGTTTTCGCTCTTCAGCGATCGGAGCTCCACATTGCCAAGGTCCGCCTCGATATCGACGCGGGAAAGCCCGGCATCCTCCGGCAAGCTGATGCGAAGCTTCTGTCGTCTCCTCGGCTTTGAAAAGTAAGTCCTGGTCTCTTCTTCCGTTTCCTGACTCACTCTGAGGACGCCATCCTTCAAAGAGAGCTCCGGGAGGAGTTTCTCATAGCCCTCGTATTGATACGCATATCCCTCCCCTTCCCCGGAAATTTCGAGGCTGAGAAGATCGGCATCGACCTCGATCTCCCGGATCTCCTCGAGGGAATCGCCCTTTTTGATATAGGCCCCCCAGACCCGGCTCCCCATCCTGCGAAAAATGTGGAGGAAGCATCCGACAGCGATGCAAAGCGCAGTGAAAACACTGATAAGAAGCAGATAGGTCCTTTTCCTCATTGAGATATCTCCCATTTCATAAAATGACAGCCCGACTTTTAAATGCCTCGATCCGCCATGATGCGAAGGAACGGAAAGAGCGCCGCTCCGACGACGAAGATAAGCCATGTTCTTCCCCAGTCAAAGCTCAAAAAGCTCCAGCAAAGGTAGATACAGCCTATGGTCTGCCAATAGCAGGACAGCACGGTCCTCGTCATACCCGCCCGCTCCGGACTGTGCCCGGATTCCTCACGGCGGGCTCCATAAGCTTCTCCCTCCCGCCCATCAGGAGAGCCCTGCTCCAGGGAGAATGTGCTCTTCGCTTCCCCCGTCCCTCCACTGCCTTCCCCCGGGGCACAGGCGCTTTGGCGAAAAAGTCTCTTATAAATTTTCCTCCGGGCGGCTGCAAGTATCAGGAGGAAGACGCCGATTCCGACAAGAAGCAAAAAAAGCGGTATTTCGAACCCTTCCCGCGGAAGCTCCGTGACGACCGGCAGGGGACTTAGGATCAGGAGCGCTATTCCGACGGCGTGACAAAGCGTGATCGCCGTCTTATCCTTCTCCCAGCGCGCTCTCAGGCCCTCCAGGGCGTCCTTTCCGAGAGATAAGGCATCGGTCTTTAGAAATTCCCAGTCCTTCTTCAGGAAGGAGGCATAGATCAAGAAGCCGCTTCCCAGCGCAGAGAGGACAAAGAGAAAGCTCATTTCCAGCGTGTCCTCCGAAAAATCCGAGAGGGGAAGCTCATCCGAAAAGAAGAATGCCATCGGGCTTATAATGATGAACATAAGCCCGATTCCCGCCAGAACAGCGCGCAGCGTAAAATCGCTGAGGCAGCGTTCCGCCTCATCCAGGCTGAGCACTCTCCCCGGATTTTTCGGAATCTCCCTCTTTCCCAGGAGCTCCCGAAGACCCAGAGATTCCGCAAGCTCCTCCAGATTCCCAAACTCTGCGATTACGGTGCCCGCTGCCTCGTTCTCCGACTTCCCCTCCCCGATCAGCTCCCCGAACTTATCCTCCATCATCTGCAAAAGCTCATTTCTGGCCTTCCTGAGCTCCGGCGTGTCCGGCAGCTTTCCAAGCATCGAATCCAGATAGCTCTCAATGATCTCCATGCCGATTCCCTCCCTCTCCTCCGACTCCTCCCCATCAGACAGCGGTCCGTAAAGACTCCCATGAAAAAGCCGCCCGCAAAGACTCTCCTGCGAAAACCTCCGCTCTCAGAAACCATGCGTCTCTGCGCTCTCCGCCGGCAGAAATCCGCCTGAGAAAAAACGCTCTGCCCCCGGCGGACAAACAATAAAAGGACGGAGAAGCCCCGGCTCTCTTCTTTGCTCCTCTCAGCCTGCCGGGACATCCACCGTAAAGCTCTCCAGCACCTCCTTTGTGAGCTTCCATTCCTCGCACTTTTCGAAATAATACGCCCTCCCCTTTCCGGTAATCCGGTAGTAGGTCCTCTTCTTTCCATTTTCAGCCGCTCCGGGGTAGGATTCGATATAGCCATTTTTCTCCATCCGATTAAAGGCAGAATACAGGGTTGTCTCCTTTATGATATATTTTCCGCCGGAAAGCTCCCTGATCTGTTTCGAAATCGCATAGCCATAGGAGGGCTCCCTTATGAGAAGGAATAAGATCATGGTGTCATTGTAGCCGCGAATGATATCGCTGCTGATATTCTTCACGCTCTCCCTCCCGCATCTCCAGAGACATAAAAATACACCGCCTGTCGTAGTATATCGTCAAGAGCAATATACTACGACAGACGGTGTATGTCAAGCTCTTCCCTCAAAGCCTCGGCCTCGGTCCGCTCCTTCGATAGGCGCTCGGAGAGAGTCCGACTCTCTGACGGAAAATTCGGGAAAAGGCGAGGGCGTCCGGATAGCCGACCTGCTGCGCGATCTCCGCGATCATGAGCCCGCTCTCCCGGAGGAGGGTCTGGGCCCTCCGGATGCGGATGCCCATGAGATACTCCTGGGGAGAGACTCCGGTCTCTCTCCGGAAGCTGTTGCTCAGGTAGCTTCGATTCACCCCGATGTACTCCGCTATCGCTCCGATCCGGAGCTTCTTCTCATAGTAGCGGTCGATGTAATCCTTGACATATCTCACATAGGAGGAGCTCGAATAGCTGTAGCTTTGGCGGAGGGACTGCGTACTCGTATAATCCTGTATCAGCTCCGAGAAAAAAAGCATGAGATTCGCATTCCTTCGGAGAGAATTCCAGAAATTCAGCTGATGCGCATCCAGCATCTCATCCAGATACTCCCCGAGCTTTTCTGCGCAGCCGACCGGACGAAAGGGCCGCTCCTTCGGAAAGCCTGCCTTCCGCACACAGGTCTCCGCATCTACGCCGCTGAAGCCCACCCAAAAGTAATTCCAGGGTCTCTCATGATCCGCCTCATACCACGCCTCCTGATGCGCCCTTAGAACAAAGGCGAAGCCTTCCCCGAGTCTGAACTCCTCCCCGTTCAGTAAAAGCCTTCCCTCCCCGGAGCGCACCACATGGAGCACGAAGCACTCCCGCCGGTTCGGGCCGAAGCGATGTCCCGGGGCGCATTGCTCACTCCCGCAATAGGCAAGCTGAAGATCATTCACCCGCTCCTCAATATCGTTTAGGACCCGGTAGCGCTCCGAGCGCACGATGCCGGGCTGAAGCTTTCCCATGCGCTGCCTCCCTTATAAAAAAGCTATTCTCCCTCCTCCCGGATCAAAAAGAGAAGTGATGCAAAGTCTCCGCCCTTCCTGCTGAGATCCTCCCTTTTGATCGGGATTCCGGCCTCCATAAGCTCATCCCCATAGGCGCGGTAGCTCCAAAGTCCCTCCCCCTCAAGGGAAAACTCCGCTCCGAAGATCGGCTTCCTCATCGAAAGACAGGGGGAGAGATCACAGCTTAGTGCATAGAGACTGTCGGGCTTCAAGCCTCTCAGCCTGAGTCGGATCGCGGAGGCGTTCACATAGTTAAGCCTCTGATAATAGGCCGCGATCGCCCTCCTTTGATCCCGGGAGATCACCATCCACGCCGTCTCATTCCCCTCAAAGGGATTTTTGAGGCGGTAGAAGTCCCCGTCCACCTGCAAAAGCTCCCGATGCTCCTTCATAAAGCGCACCTGCTTCTTCACCTCCTCGATCTCCTCCTCCGGGAGCAGATTCAGGTCGAGCTCATAGCCGAAGGTCCCGAAGTATGCCACATTGGCGCGGGTCTCCAGCGGCGTCCTCCGGTAGACCTGCATATTCGGGACAGCGGAGACATGGGAGCCCATACTGACAATCGGGTAGACATAGGAGGTCCCGTACTGAATCTTCATCCGCTCCCCCGCGTCCGTATCATCGCTGCACCAGGTCTGAGGAGCAAAGTACATAAGCCCCGCGTCAAACCTCGCACCTCCGCTGGCGCAGGACTCAAAGAGGATCTCCGGAAATTCCTCCGTCAGCCTCCGATAGAGCTGGTAGACACCGAGGATGTAGCGGTGCATCATCTCTCCCTGCCTCTCCGCCGGAAGAGCCCTCGAGTACGGCTCTGTCATATAGCGGTTCATATCCCACTTGATATAGGAGAGGAAGGAGCTCCGTATAATCTTCGCAATCTCCTCATAGAGATAGTCCACGACCTCCTGCCGGGAAAAGTCCAGGACGTATTGATGCCTCGCGTGGGACTCAAAGCGGCCCGGCACACCGATCAGCCAGTCCGGATGCGCGCGGTAGAGCTCGCTGTCCTTGTTTACCATCTCAAGCTCCACCCAGAGTCCGAAGTGGAGGCCCAGGGCCTCGATCTTTCGGGAGAGTCCGGCGATTCCGTCCGGCAGCTTCTCCAGGTTTGCCTGCCAGTCCCCGAGTCCCTGGTAGTCATTGTTCCTCTTTCCGAACCAGCCGTCGTCCAGCACGAAGAGCTCCGCTCCGACCTCCTTCGCCTTCTTCGCGATGCGGAGAATCTTCTCCTCATCGAAGTCGAAGAAGGTGGCCTCCCAGTTATTTAAAAGGATCGGACGCGGGAGATCTCTCCACTTCCCCCGCATGAGGCGCTTCCGGTAGAGGCGGTGAAAGCTCCGGCTCATGCCGTTTAAGCCCTGATCGCTGTATACCAGCACCACCTCCGGCGTCTGAAAGCTCTCCTCCTCTCCGAGCTCCCAGCAAAAGCCCTCCGGGTGAATGCCGAGCATGAGCCTTGTGAGGTCGAAGGTCGAGACCTCCGCCTGGGCGAGGAAATTTCCGCTGTATACGAGGCTGAAGCCGTAGACCTCCCCCTGAAACTCATCCGCATTCCCCCGAAGAAGAGCGAGGAAGGGATTCTGCTCCGCGCCGGAGCAGGTTCCGTTTAGGCTCTGTATCCCCTGAAGCCCCATCTCCAGGGGACGCTTCTTCACATAGCGCTCCCTCCCCCAGGCTCCGGAGAGCTGTAAAAGCTGATAGTCCTTATCGGGAAACTCCAGGCTCATGCTGAGCGCTCTCTCCAGATAGAGCTTTCCCTTTCCCTGGGAGAGAAAACGCGCATTCCTCGTGATCACCGGATAATCCCGGTAGATCGTATAGCTAAGGCAAAGCTCCGCCTCCGTGAGCTCGTCGAAAAGCGTGATTTTCAGACTAAGCGCCTCATCCGGATCCTCCACATAGGTCGCGGGGAGCGGAAGCAGCGACTCCTTCCCCGGGAAAATCTCGTGGGAACGGTAGCGAAAATCCGAGACCCTGCTCCCGTTCTCCTGCCGGATCACAAAGGCCGGGGAACGGTAATCCCCGCTGCCGTAGCCGGGGTACTCCTGCCTTGTATAGTTCAGAGAGAGCTTCCCCGGCTCCGGGATGCAGATGCTCATCTGAGAGCGGAGCGCCTCCTCGTGAAAATGCGAGAGCCCCTCCCGGTCGTGGATCCGCTTTCCGAAATAAATCTGCTCCAGCTGCCCGTTTTCCATGATCCGGATGATATAGCTGAGCTTCTCATTGGAGAGGTGAAAAATCCCCTCCTCCTCGTGAAATATGATCTTCAAGGCATTCCTCCTGCTTTGATGACTTGATAAAGGGAAAATCTAAAGGGAAAATCCGCTCACAGCTTCCCGCCGCTCGTCGCGATTCCCTCGATGAACTGCTTCTGAAAGAGGACGTAAAGGACAATCATCGGAACACAGGCGATGAGAGATGCCGCCATCAGCTCCGGGAACTTCGAGACATACTGTCCCTGCATCTTTGCCAGCGCCGAGGAGAGCACCAGCATATTCTTATCCGTATTCACGATCATCGGCCAGAAAAGATCCTTGAAGGCGAAGACCGAGGTGAAGATGCCGAGCGCCACCATGCTGGATCGGGTCAGCGGCATCATGACATAGAGGAAGGTCTGCCCGATATTGCAGCCGTCCAGCCGCGCGGCCTCCTCCAGATCCCTCGGGAGGCTCTTAAAGCCCTGCCGGAGCAGAAAGGTCCCGAAAGCCGTCACCATGCCCGGGAAGACCAGGGCGAAAATCGTATTCAGCTTATGGAGCTTCGCGACCATCAGGTACTGCGGGATGATGAAAATCTGCGATGGCACCATCATCTGAAAGAGAACGAGCGAAAAGAAGATTTCCTTCCCCGGAAAGCGGAGCCTCGCAAAGGCATAGCCCGCCGTGCTCGCGGTCACGACGGCCAGCAGGACCCGGAAAAAGATCATGAGGATCGTATTCCAGTAGAGCCTCCCGAAGTCCATATAAGTGATAACCGCCGAAAATGCATCTGTCCTCCAGCGGGAGGGGAGGATGACAAAGGGATTCACGGAGGTCGCCTCCGTCGTTGTCTTAAAGGCGGTCAGAATCATCCAGAGAAAGGGCGTGAGCATTGTGATCGAGACGAGGATCAGGATGAGATGCACCAAAATCCTCGTGAAATTTCTCTTTCCTTCCAGAGTATCCATCATTCCCTCCTAGCCGTAATAAACCCACTTCTTCTGCGCGAGCATCTGAAATACCGTGATGAGAAGCGTCACAAGGAGAAGAAGAACCACGATCGTCGAGCCGTAGCCCATATTTTTATTCACAAAGGAATAGCGGTAAAAGAGATAGACTAGGGATTCTGTCTTCGGGAGCGCCGGGCTCGTCTCATCGATCACCATGTAGATAAGATCAAAGACCTGCAGGGCGCCGATCACTCTCGTAATCATGACGAAAAAGATCGTCGGGGAGAGGAGGGGAAGCGTGATATGGAAGAAGCTGTCCACTCCGCTCGCCCCGTCGATCTCCGCCGCCTCATAGAAATCATGCGGAATCTCCTGGAGCCCCGCGAGAAAAAGCACCATATTATAGCCAAGAATCGACCAGATGCCGATCACCGCGATAGAATAGATCGCGATCCCGGGATCGGAGATCCAGCTCACGCTGCTCTTAAAGACATGGTTAATGAGTCCGAACTCCGTGTTGAAAAGCCATCTCCAGACCAGAGCCACCGCTGCGGGAGCGGCCACCATGGGGAGAAAAATCACCGTCCGGTAGAAGGACCTTCCGCGCATCTTCCGGTTCAGAAGGACGGCGAGCACGAGAGAGAGGGCGATGGAAAAGGGGACCTCCACGACAGCGTAGCGAAAGGTATTTGCGAGCGCCTGCCAGATCTCCTGATCCCCAAAGACCTTTTGATAATTCTTAAGCCCCACAAAGATATTTCCCCTTCCGAAGTCCCCGGTCTTAAAAAAGCTCTGATAAATCGTCTGAAAGATCGGAATGATATTCAGAACGATAAGTCCGAGTACCGTCGGAAAGATAAAGAGCCAGCCCCAGAACCACTCGCTCCTCTCCCGGGGACTCAGTCCCCTCCGTTTCTCTCCCATACTGCCTCCCTCCTCCGCGGCCCCGGGCCGCGGATTCTTTGATTCTCCCCTCCGCTCCGCTGCTTTTCCAGCTTCCCGGAGGCCTTACTTCTCCTCCGCAAGCTTTTCGTTCATCTGCTCCGCCATCTTCTTACAGGCCTCCTCCATCGTGAGCTCTCCGGTATAGACCTTTGTGATGATCTCATTATCCGCGGTCTCCCAGGTCACGGTGCTCTTCGAATAGGGGCGGATCACCATATCATCCATCATATTGAGATAGGCCTGAAGGTTAAATTTCGCGGATTTTGCCCAGGCATCCGAGGTCCCCTTGTAGGCGGACATCGTAATGCCAAGCTCCGCCTGTTTCCTCTGCGCTTCCTCCGATCCCAGGTACTCGATGAGCTTCCAGGCCTCCTCCGTGTGCTTTCCGTTCTTTGCGGCCACCCAGCCGAGACCGTTGTAGATCGAGACCCTCCTCCCGGTCACAGCGTCCTTCGGAAGCTCGACGATATCACAGTTCTCCGCGGTGTACTCATTGTCCCGGTAGGCCGCGACCATCCAGGAGCCCTGCAGCGCCATCGCGACCTTACCGGACTGCAAAAGCACATCCTCTCCGTTCTCCGTCTGGGTCTGCGCCGAGGGGATCACGCCGTCCTTCAGCCAGCCCGCGAGGATGTTCATCCCCTCGATCGTCTTCGGATCGTCCCAGCCGGACTTCGTCTTGTCCTCATTTATGATGTAGCCGCCCTTATCGTAGACCAGGTTATAATATCCCGCCTGGTTATTGTCCATCTTCAGGGCGAGTCCGTACTGACTCCCGTCCGGCTTCGTGAGCTTCTTCGCCGCCTCCGTCAGATCATCCCAGGTCCAGTCCGCGGTCGGATAGGCTAAGCCTGCCTCATCAAAAAGCTTTTTATTGTACCAAAGCGCGATGGTATCGACATCCTTCGGCACCGCATAGTAGTGGTCCTTATAGGTATAAAGTCCCCAGATGTCCTCCGGGTAATTCTCCACCTTGATCTTCTCGCTCTCCTTGATTTTGTCCGTGAGATCCAGGAGCATATCGTTTGACATGTAGCGTTCGGACTCGTTGGAATGCATCCAGAAGACATCGGGAAGGGAGCCTCCCTGCGCCCCGGCCTCCAGCATCGTCCAGTATTCATTCCACTTCACGACGGAGATCTTCGTCTGAATCCCGGTCTCCTTGGTGAAATCCGCGAGGATCTCCTTGATGCCCGGCTCCTGATTATTGTCCCAGATCGTGACGGAGAGCTCCGTCCCGGAGGCGTCGGACTTTGCATCCGACTTTCCCGTGCTCTCCCCGGCTTCCTTCGTCTCCCCCGCTCCCTTTGTGCCGCTCTCTCCCGCACCGGACCCGCCGCAGGCCGCAAGGGATGCCGCCATGCATGCCGACAGCGCCAGTGCCGTCCACCTCTTTACTTTCATAATCTCTCCTCCATCCTGAAATTCCACCTCCAAAGGGGATCGTGCCGGCTTCCCGAAATCCGGACTTCCCCCGCAATGGGCGATCCGCACTCCGCTTTCCCGAACGCCGTCTCCCCTTCGGGAGGCAATGAAAACTGTCTTCATTTTATAGGTGAAATCGCAGCTCATGGAATAGAAAATTGTATCCATTCCATGGATAAATGTTCGAGATCGAAACAAAAATACCGAGTCGAAATCCCAGTCCCAGATCTCTGTCTCTCATAAAATAGAGATGGAGTCAAAAATGTACTCTTATTTCCATCTATCTATTGTGATTTTCCATAGAAAAATCTATCTCCTCCCTCGAAAGGCTCCAAAAAACGGGAGAGCTTCTTATCATTTATCCATAAGGCGCCGCACAAAAAATCTCTCTTCCCGAAAAAGCAAGCGCAAGAGACCCTGCCGATTGCCCGCCCATGAAAAGACTTCCGCATTTTTCCCTTCTTCCGTTCCGAACGATGGCTCTTCTTTTTCCGGACAAAAAATGCTCCTCCTATGATTTCAGTTCTTGTATCTGAACTGTCTTTCATAAGAGGAGCCCATCCCTTTGGGAAAGATCCCGGAGGATTATATTAAGAGCTCATAATTTGGCTTCCTACTTCATGCTTCCGGCGCCACTTTGCGATCATCCATATTGGTATACCCTTTGCGCTGCTGTCAGAAGCGATGCGTCTTCCCTCCCCGTTATCTCGTCCGGCGTGTCCGGCTTCAGGCTGTTCCAATCTTCAAATTCGCGGCAGCCCTCTCCTACAGCTCCATTTTAGAGCTCTGCCTCTGCCGCTTCCCGGCTTAGGTCGATGCCCCGGATGATCTTCCGAAGCGGAAGGACGGAGACCGGATTGACGGAGAGCTCATCGATCCCCATGCGAAGGAAGGTCTCCGTCAGCGCGAGATCCGCCCCAAGCTCCCCGCAGATTCCGACCCAGGCGCCGTGGCGGTGCCCCGCTTCGATCGTCATCCGGATCTCTCTCAGGATCGCCGGATGATGGGTGTCCAGGAAGGGATCCAGGCCCGCGTTCTGGCGGTCAATCGCAAGGGTATACTGCGTCAGATCATTCGTCCCGATGGACAGGAAATCGCACTCCGCCGCGAGCTCATCCGCGATCATGACAGCCGCAGGCGTCTCCACCATGATCCCGGTCTCATAGCTTCCTACCCGGATATCCTTTGCGAGGAGCTCCTCCGTGCACTCCCTAAGAAGCTCCTTGCACTCCCGGAGCTCTCTCCTCGAGATAATCATCGGGAACATGATGCCGAGGTTCCCGAAAGCGGAGGCCCGGAGCAGGGCGCGGAGCTGCGTCTTGAAAAATTCCCTCCTGCTAAGACAGATCCGGATCGCGCGGACGCCGAGGGCGGGATTGTCCTCCTTCGGCATATTCATATAATCGACCTGCTTATCCGCTCCGATATCACAGGTCCGGATGATGACGCGCTTTGGGGCGAGTGTCTCCACCGCATGGCGGTAGGCCCGGAACTGCTCCTCCTCCGTCGGATAGTCCTTGGAATTCAGATAGACAAATTCCGAGCGGAAAAGTCCCACACCGCCCGCATCGTTTTGCTGCACGAGTCCGATGTCGGATGGCCCCCCGATATTCGCATAGACCTGTATCGTCCTCCCGTCGATCGTGGTGTTCTCCTTGCCCTTTAATTCCTGCAAAAGAGCCCGCTGCTTTAAGTCGACATCCTGCTTCTTCTTCAGCGTCTTCCGAAGGTCCGGAGTCGGCTCGATATAGGCGCAGGAATTGTATCCGTCGATAATGGCTTCCTTCCCATCCCATTCCTCGGAAGCCGCATCGCACTGCACGAGGGCGGGGATCCCCATGGAGCGGGCGAGGATCGCGGTATGGCTGTTGAGAGAGCCCTGCTTTGTGATGATGCCAAGGAGCAGGGACTTATCGAGACGGACGGTCTCCGAAGGCGTCAGATCCCTCGCGGCGAGGATCGCGGGCTCCTTTCCCTGCATGGACTCCGGATCGACGCCGAAGAGGATATTCAGGACGGCCTGCTCGATATCATAGATATCCGCGGCTCTTTCCTTCATATAGGGGTCTTCCATCTCGGAAAAGACCTTCGCCTGATTATCGAAGGCGACCTTCACCGCGTACTCCGCACAGTGCTTCTGCTTCAGAATGATCTCCTTCGTCGCATCCAAAAGGTCATCGTCCTCCAGCATCATCGCATGGACGGAAAAGACCTCCGCGCTGTCCTCCCCCGCGTCAACCACGGCCTTCTCATAGAGAAGATTCTGCTGCTCAATCGCCTTCTCCCTCGCCCTTTCGAATTTCTCAAGCTCTCCCTCCGGGTCCTCCGAAAGCTCGTTTCGAATCTCCAGGTCCGGAGCCCGGTAAACCTTGATTTTTCCGATGGCGATGCCATTCATCACACTTTTTCCCGTTGCTACCTGCATGAAAATGCTCCTCTCTGTCCGAGCTCGAAAAGATGGGATCAGGATCCCTCTGCCAAAGTCCGGCCTCTGCAATGCTTTTTCGAGAGAGACCGAAAGCTTCGACAGGGGAATCCTACTAATTCCCCGGAAAACCCCGCTGCAATCAAGAAAAGCCTCTGTCAATGACCGAGGAGAAATCCCCGCCTTCCTAGAAGCGCTCCTTCAGCTCCTTCAAAAGTGCCTCCGCGCACTTCTCCTCGTCCGCTCCCTCGATCCGGACCGTGATGCTGTCCCCCTGCTTGATGCCCATGCCCATGAGGGCGAGCAGCTTCTTCATGTCCACGCTCTTATCTCCCTTAAAGACAGTGACAGAGCTCTCAAAGCCCTTCAGCGCCTTTACGAGAAGCCCCGCCGGGCGCGCGTGAATTCCGTTCGGATCGTTGATGACATAGCTGATTTCCTTCATGTTCTTCTCCTTTTCTCCTATTCTTGGTACAGCATCGCTATACCAGCAGCTTGAAGTCTTTATAGTCATCCGAATTGGTCAGCAAAACGACGACCAGATCCGGGTGCCCCGCGGCCTTGATCTTCTCCCTCGAAAAGCGGAGGATGGGCTCTCCCCTTCGGACCTTATCCCCCTCCTTCACGAGAGGCTCGAAGCCCTCCCCGTTCATGGAGACCGTATCCACCCCCACGTGGATCAGAAGCTCCATCTCCCCGGCTCCGCTGATTCCTATCGCGTGCTTCGACTCGGCGACAGAGGAGATCTCCCCGTCGAAGGGCGCATAGACGGTCTCCTCCTCCGGCTCGATGCCGAGGCCTCCCCCGAGTACGCCGGCCGCAAAGGTTTCATCGGGAATCTCCTCCTGAGCGACCATTTTCCCGCGAAGCGGCGAATAGATCTCTCCGGCCTCCGTACTCATGACGGCCGAAAGCACGGCCTCCGCCTCCTCCATTTTCTTTTCTTCCTTCTCTTCTCTTTCTTCCTTCTCTGCCTTCTTCTCCCCCTCCTCGCTCCAGAGGACCCAGGTCCCGGCAAAGGCGATACCGCCGGAGATCAGAAGAAGGATCGCATAGAGCAGAGGCTTATCGATGGTGAGAAATCCCGGGAGCCCCGTGACGCCGTAGGCCGTCGCCCCGATCCCGGTGAGCGCACCGAAGATCGCTCCGATCGCGCCTCCGACCATGCCGCAGACGAAGGGCTTCATGAAGCGCATGTTCACACCGAAGATCGCGGGCTCCGTGATGCCGAGAGAGGCGGAGAGGGAGGAGGGCACCGCGATGCTCCTCGTCTTTTGCTTCACCGACTTTATGCCGACCGCAAGGCAGGCTCCAAACTGTGCGAAATTCGCCGCGCTCGCCACCGGCATCCAGGTATTGAGCCCCCCGGAGGAGAGCATGCCCGCCTCAATGACATTGTACATGTGGTGAAGTCCCATGACGACCGTCACCGGATAAAGCGCGCCCATCAGCATTGCCCCGAGCGGATTATGCACCAGGAACTCCGCCGCCTTTAAGACGAGGGACTCAAGACTCGAAAAGATGGGTCCGATCACCATGAAGGTGAGGAAGGCCGTCACCGTCACGGTGCAAAGCGGCGTGATAAAGAGGTCCAGCATCTCCGGGACCTTCTTATGCAGCCACTGCTCCAGCTTCGACATGAAAAAGACCGAGAGGATAACCGGTATGACATGTCCCTGATAGCCGAGCTGATTGATCTGCCCCAGCACATAGCCCGGGCTGATCTGGATATGTCCGAAAAGGTACCAGACCTTATAGCCGTCCGCTGCGTTCCAGCCATTTGTCAGGGAGGAGTGGATCATGAGGAGCCCGATGACCGCTCCCAAGAATATATTGCCTCCGAAGACCCTCGCCGCAGAGATCGCGACGATGACCGGGAGATAGGCAAAGGCGGTATTTGCGACCATATCGAGGAACTGATACCAGTCGGAGCCCGCAAAACCGAGCCCCGGGATCTTCCCAAGGGCCTCCACGATTCCCATCATAAGGCCGGAGGCGACGATCGCAGGGAGGATCGGGACGAAGACATCCCCGATCGGCTTCAAAAGCCTCCGCCAAAGCGGCATCCTCGCCGCCGCCGCGCTCTTTACATCATCCTTCGTCGCGGCGGTCATACCCGTGATATCCAGAAATTCATCGTAGACCTTATTGACCGTGCCGGTCCCGATGATGACCTGGAGCTGACCGTTTGACTCAAAGAGCCCCTTCACGCCCTCGATCTCCTCCAGATAGGCCTTATCCACCTTGCTGTTGTCCTTAATGACCAGACGAAGCCTGGTGGCGCAGTGTGCCGCCTGCGCGACATTTTCCCTTCCGCCGATGTGATCGACGATCTCCTTGGCGCATTTTCTGTAATCCAGTGCCATAGCCTTCCCCCTCCCTGTACCCCTGTTTTTCTTCCGCTTTTCCTCTGCCTTTCTTTTTCTTCGCTTTTCTTTTCTTTTGCTTTCCTTCTATCTCCTCTGCCTCTTATCCAACGCCTCTTATCCGCATTTCCGGGACTTATCCGGCTTCCTGCGCCGCGTTTTCAAAAGCTTTTCAGGATTCCGTGAGCCCCAGCCTGCGGAAGGCCTCCGCGAGTCCGTCCTCCGTGACCGGCGGACAGACATAGTCCGCGAACTTCTTGAGCTGTTCCGAGCCGTTCCCCATACAGACGGAAAAGCCGCAGACCTCCATCATCTCAAGATCGTTCCTGCTGTCCCCGAAGCCGATGGTGTCGGAGAGCGCGCTTCCGAGCCGCTCCGCGATCCGGATGATTCCCTTCCCCTTGTCGAAGGCCCGGTCTACCATCTCGCCGTTTACACAACCGTACTCCGGGATATCCTGGATCATGAAGTTGAAGTCCCTCTCCAGCGGCGGACGGCAGGCTTCGATCTGTCCTACGCCCCGGGCCGCCAGTACGATCTTATAGATCGGCTGACCGTCATATTCCTCCATCGGCCGTATGCCGAGATTTTCGGATACGGCCTTCTTCCAGCGGAGAAGCTCCGAATTTCCCTCCTCGGACTCCGAGAGAAGACTCTTCAGATCAGAATCACAGAAGCTTCCATCTCTCCCCTCGATCGTACATACGACCCCGTTTTTATGGAAAATGTCCAGCGCTGTCTGAAGCTGTTCCTCGCTCATCGGATGGTCGTAGAGCAGCTCCTCCCCGAGGACGACATAGCCGCCGGAGCTTGCGACATAACCGTCAAAGCGATATCGGAGCAGCGGTCTCAGCATACCGAGATTCCTCCCGCTGCAGAGAAAGACCCGGTGCCCCCTCTCCTGCGCCAGGCGGATCGCCCTCTCGGCGCTTTTGGGAGGAGCATTGGTCCCTGCGGGAACCAGCGTGCCGTCGATATCCAGAAAAATAAGCTTTCCCATCCTCTTTTTCCTCTAATCCCCATTCCTCTTTGCTAACGGAAACGCGTGCAGAGCCAGAAAAATCCATAGCCCGGGACACTGACGCCCTTTGCGGGGCATTTCTTCCGGCTCAGAAGGTCCGTATAATCCTCGACCTCATTGATCCAGGCCGTCTGCTCCTCCTCGCTGAAATTAAAGAGAGCCAGCAGCTTCTCCCCCTTGTAATAGCGCCCGATCCCGAGGACATGATCGTTCCAGCACTCCAGGATCCAGACATCCGCCGCGCTCTCAAAGACACTGTGCTTTTCGCGGAGCTTCACAAGCCTCTGAATCGCCCGGAATATCCTCCCCTCCCGGCTCCCCTTCATCTTCCGGCGCTTTGCCTCCTCCCAGGGGAATTTCCCCCTGTGCAGATAGCGGGAGTCACTCCACTTGAGGGGATCCTCGTGGTAGCTGTAATCATTTCTCTGCCCGATCTCATCCCCCGAGTAGATCACGGGGATACCGGACTGACTCAGGAGAAAGGCGTGCAGCATGATGTCAAGGCGGATCGCCTTATCGAGCTTCTCCTCATTCCCCTCATATTCCGCGGCCTCGATGCCGCAGAGAGAGGCGGTCGTCCCGCAGAGTCTCGCATCTCCGAGGCGCGGATCATCGTTGTAGAGCTCCCCCCTCGAGTCCGAGCCCGGGAAATCCCCGAGGAAATAATGGTTCAGAAATCTCTTGTGCTCCACCTCCCTCACGCCGAACTGCGCGAGGAAGGGAAAGTCCAGCCCCCAGCCGATGTCATCATGGCAGCGGAGATAATTTAAGAAAATATACTCCTTCGGGAGAGAGAAAACCTGCCCGAGCTGATGCTTTAAGAGCCGCACGTCCTTGGTCGCGACGGTATGCCAGGTACTCGCCATCGTGGTGACATTGTAGAGCATCTGGCACTCCGGCTTCCCTCTGCTCCCGAAATAGGGGACGACCTTCGAGGGCTCCATGACGACCTCCCCTAGAAGCAGGGTCCCGGGGCAGACGATCTCCGTCGCCATCCGGAGGATGCGTACAAGCGTATGGACCTCCGGGAGATTTCTGCAGTTTGTGCCGAGCCTCTTCCAGATATAGGGCACCGCATCCAGCCGGAAGACATCCGCCCCGATATTGCATAGGTAGAGCATATTGGAGCACATATCATTAAAGACCGTGGGATTCGCATAATTTAAATCCCATTGATAGGGATAGAAGGTCGTCATGACCACCTTTTGCACGGCCTCGCACCAGGTGAAATTCCCGGGCGCCGTCTGTGGAAAGACCTGCGGAACCGTCTTCTCAAACTCGTTCGGGATATTCCAGTTGTCGAAGAAAAAGTAGCGGTCCTGGAATTCCTTCTCCCCGTTTCGCGCGCGGACAGCCCATTCATGCTCCTCCGAGGTATGATTCATCACAAAGTCGAGGCAGAGGCTCATCCCCCTCTTTCGGCAGTCAGAGGCGAGTGCGGCGAGATCCTCCATGCTCCCAAGCTCCGGCTGGATCTTCCGGAAATCGGAGACCGCATAGCCCCCGTCCGAACGCCCCTCCGGACTCTCGAAAAGCGGCATCAGGTGAACATAATTGACGCCGCTCTCCTTTAGATAATCGAGCTTTTCCCGGACGCCGTTCAAGGTCTCGCCGAAGCAGCGTGTGTAGAGGAGCATGCCCAGCATATCGTTCCCCTTGTACCAGTCCGGATGCTCCTCCCTTACTCTGTCCTGCTCCCTGAGCTCCTCCGGACGGGAGTGATAGAATTCATGGAGCATTGTGAGAAAATAATCAAAAGCCTGGCCGTCATTATGATAAAGCTCTGCGTACAGCCACTTAAGCTCATCATAATTTCGCTCCAGGCGCTCCTTGAATTCCTTTTCCAGCTCTATATCAGCGAACATTCTCCCCTCCTCCCGCACAGGCAAAAATCCCGCCCCCTGCTCTGAACACACAGGATGCTTCTCCGCTCTCCCCCCTGACACTGCCGATCTCTCTCCGCATCGTAAAATCCTTCCGCTGCGGCTCTTCCCTCCGCACCCGTGCAAGCACGGCATGCTTTCTCACTCTACCTTGTGGAATGATTCCGCATGTCTTCGCCGCTTCGCGGCTTTCGACATGCTCCCCGCCATTCGCATTCCCCTGGGCTTCGCCCATTCCATGCTCATGACGGGGCGCGTCATCAGCTCTTCGCTCCGCACCCGTGCAAGCACGGCGCGGAGGGAAGAGCTGTAACGCTGTAATCATTATAAAGACTTTCATTTCATTCAACAAGTCTCTTAAAACCGGCAGTATCCATCTTTTTTCATACTTCAGCGGAAGATAAATTAGCAGAATTCACCCGTTTGTTCTTAACTTAAGACAAATCGCTATGTTTATTTGAAAAAAGGCCGCGATGCTCGGAAGCTTTATCTGAAGCTTTTTCCGACTCAGGATTGATTTTTTTGACCTTTTCCCGGTATACTACTGAGTAAGTGTATCTGTCCCCGTCGGGCAGACAGATGCGAGGCAAACTCGCGAGCACAGGGGCATTAAGCCTGGGTATGAGCATACATAAATGGGGGAGGTTATCTATGCTGTATGGAGCACTGGAAGCCGGCGGCACGAAAATGATCTGCGCCTTGGGTGACGAGAATGGGAAGATTTACGAACAGCTTTCTATTCCGACGATAGAACCGGACATCACGATCCCAAAGATCATCGACTACTTCAGGGGGAGGCCGATCGAGGCGCTCGGCATCGCCTGCTTCGGGCCGATCGACCTGGACAGAGGTTCCAAGACCTATGGCTATATCACAACGACGCCGAAGCTGAAATGGAAAAACTATAACATCGTCGGGGCCCTGAGGGATGCTCTGTCTGTCCCGGTCGGTTTTGACACGGATGTCAACGGCTCTCTCCTCGGGGAGGTTTGCTACGGAAGCTCAAAGGGCCTCCGTGATGTCATCTATCTCACGATCGGAACGGGTATCGGCGGCGGCATTCTCTCAGGAGGGAATCTCGTCCACGGCATGCTCCATCCGGAGCTCGGCCATATGCTCCTCATCCCGCACCCGGACGATCCCTATACGGGTCACTGTCCCTTCCACGGAAACTGCTTTGAGGGAATGGCCTCGGGGCCCGCGCTGGAGGAGCGCTGGGGCAGAACAGGCAGAGAGCTCGCGGACAATCAGAAGGCCTGGGAGATCGAAGCCTACTACATCGCGCAGGCACTTTGTAATCTGATCCTCTCCCTGAGTCCGAAGCGGATCATCCTCGGAGGCGGCGTCATGCACCAGGAGCAGCTCTTTCCCATGATCCGAAGGCAGGTCGTCTCCCAGCTGAACGGCTACCTCCGTACAAAAGAGCTTTCCGATATCGCAAGCTATATCGTCCCGGCGAGCCTTCACGATGACCAGGGCATCATGGGCTGCATCCGGCTCGCCGTCGAGGAAAAGGAGAGAAGCACTGCTTCTGCCAGGGCTTGACGCCCTCCTCTTATGCTTCCAGCAGGCTTTTCTCCGTCGGCTATTTACAGCCTGCCCTGCTGATCCGCGGGCAGGCTGCCCTTGTCCCGGAATTTCCCGCGGGCATAAGTCCATAGGATACAGCAGCCGGGATAAGAGCTCCCGCATCGGACCGGCGGGACATTTCCCGCGAACAGAAGTCCATAGAATGCGGCGGCCGACATGAGAGCTTCCGCATCGGGCCACAGTATAAGTCTATAGGATACAGCAGCCGGGATAGATGCTTCCGCGTCAAACCGGCTGGCGGGACAAAGGACGGCAGGAGACAAAGAATGGAAATGGAAACAGAAAGGACAGCTATGATTTACCGGGATTACGCCATGCATGTCGGACGGATCTATCTCCGGGGACTCAAATGGATCCTGTTTGGGATCCTATGCGGGATCTTCGTCGGAGCGGTCTCCGCAGAATTCGCGAATGCGATCGTCTTCGTCACCGGCTTCCGTCTCTCCCATCCCTGGCTGATCTTCTTCCTTCCCTTCGCCGGCCTCGCCATCGTATTCTACTACCGGCTTCTCGGCGTCAGGCAGCCCAAGGGGACCAATCTCGTCCTGGAGGCGATCCGGACGGGAGACCGCGTCCCCGGGAAGATGGCCCCGCTCATCATCCTCTCCTCCATCCTCTCCCATCTCTTCGGCGCTTCCGTCGGTCGGGAGGGTGCAGCTCTCCAGGTGGGAGGCTCTCTTGGAAATCTCCTCGGAAGGATCTTTCATTTCCGGGATAAGGACCGAAGGCAGCTCATAATGTGCGGCATGAGCGCCGCCTTCTCCGCCCTCTTCGGCACCCCCCTCGCAGCTGCCGTGCTCGCGATGGAGATCAGTACCGTCGGAAATATCTACTACTTCGCCTTCGTCCCCTGTGTGGTCTCCGCCCTGACCGCCCACCTGATCGCGGAATTTCTCGGAGCAAAAGAAAGCGCCATGCTCGTAAACGAAGTGGCGGATTTCAGCGCTCACAGCGCTCTTCTCACGATTCTCTTTGCCTTTCTCTGCGCTCTGGTGAGTGTACTCTTCTGTGTGAGTGTGCACCGGATCAAGGCCCTTCTGAATAAATACCTGGAAAATGCCTATCTCCGGAGCCTCCTCGCGGGTCTCGCCGTCCTTTCCCTGACCCTCGCCGTCGGAGACCAAAGCTACAACGGAACCGGCATGCACACCATCGTTTCCGCTGTCGTAGACCAGGGCTTCCGCGCCGCTCCCTACGCCTTTCTCCTGAAGATCCTCTTCACCGCGCTCTCCCTCGCCGGAGGCTTCCAGGGAGGTGAGATCGTCCCCTCCCTCTTTATCGGTGCGGTCTTCGGAAATGCGGCCGCCTGCCTTTTCGGCATGGATCCCCGCCTCTTCTCCGCTATCGGCATGACCTGCGTCTTCTGCGGCGTGACCAACTGCCCCATCGCGGCGCTCCTCATAAGCTGCGAGATGTTCGGCTTCCAGGCCTCCTCCTACTTCCTGATGGCCGTCGCGATCACCTACCTCTTCTCCGGAAACTACGGCATCTACTCTGCTCAGAAGATCCTCTACTCCAGGGTCTCCGAGGAAGAGCTGAATATCAATGCGCACTGAGCAGCTTTTGCAGAAGCTTTACATCATCCGGACAAAGCTTCATATTGCTTACCAGCTCCTTTTCCCCGGGCTTTTTTATACGAAGCTCCAGCACGGTTCCCTCCGGAAGGCCTCGCCCAAACTCAAGCTTCAAAAAGCGAGACACCTTCGGATGATTCTCCTGAAAGCGCTTCAGCTGCGCCCCGATCTCCATCTTCTCCATCAGATTCATACTTCTTCCCTTTCTTCAAAAAAGAAGCCTCTGCCTCCGCGAAGACTTCTTTTTTCTTCGGTCCTCTCTTAAAGTCCCACATCCTCCGCACTCAGTGTCACGCTTCCATCCTCCCTCAAAAAGCAGGGAATCCCGATATAGCCATTCTTCTTTGCCTCATCAAATGCCGGGTTCTTGTCACGAAGACGGAGAAATTCCTTCATCTTTCCCACATGGGAACCGATGTCCACGAAGCGGAAATTTTCATTGCCTCGGATCTCCTTCTCCACCGTCTCGCAGTCCGGACAGCTCGGCATGCCATAGACTGTAATCATGCTCTTCCTCCTTCTATCTCTTTCTTTTTTCTATATCTTCCTTCTTCTATGTCTTCCTTCCTCTTCGCTTGATTCCTTATACAACCCTGCCGATCCGGTGTCAAGCTCCAAAGCCATGCGCTTTATGCGCAAGGCGAATCAGGAGCAAAGCCGCGGCGCTGAGATCCCCCCTGCCTCATTTTGTCGAAGGACTATGCTCTTATTCTTGACATATGTCTGAAACAATGCTATTTTATTTAATGACATATGTCAGAAAGGAGGTGCTCCCATGCCGAGAAAACAGCGCTGCAGATGGATCGGCGCCTATCCGGACTGCTGGGAGTTCTCCCCCGAGGAGGATACAGAGGAGGAACCGGTCATAATGAGCCTGGACGAGTTTGAAACGATTCGTCTTCTCGACCGCGAGGGAATGACGCAGGAGCAATGTGCCGGCCAGATGGGAGTGGCCCGCACCACTGTCACCGCCATCTATAACTGCGCACGCCGGAAGATAGCGGAAGCGCTGGTAGACGGAAAACGCCTGCTGATCCGCGGCGGCAATTATCGACTCAACAGTCGGGGAACGGAAAACATCATCCGGAAAGGAAAGAAAAGCATGAGAATCGCAGTCACTTACGAAAATGGAGAAATCTTCCAGCATTTCGGCCACAGCGAGCAGTTTAAGTTTTATGACGCGGAGGACGGAAAAATAATTTCCGAGCAGATCGCAGATACCAACGGCAGCGGACACGGAGCGCTGGCCGCTTTTCTGAAAGCCGCTCAGGTAGATTCTCTGATCTGCGGCGGTATCGGAATGGGGGCGCAAAACGCATTGGCGGAGGCTGGCATCCGGCTCTACGGCGGAGTCTCCGGTTCTGCGGACGCCGCGGCCAGAGCTCTGGCGGAGGGAACACTTCAGTATGATCCAAACGTCAAGTGCAGTCAGCACGGCCACGCCCACGGAGAAGGCCACAGCTGCGGGCATCACCACGGGGAAGAGCACAGCTGCGGGCAACATCGCGGGGAAGAACATAGCTGTGGGCAGCATCACGGAGAGGAGCATAGCTGCGGACACAGGCATGGCGATGAGGGCTGCCGCAATCATCACGGAGAATAGGGACGACCCGGCTGCTCCGTTTCTGTTACTCGCTCATTTCTTCTTGATTGAGAAGCAAAATACGGTAAGAACATTTCCCATCTTGCTCACTTCCTGTAATCGGTTAATAATCTGTCTGCTTTGACAAGATATGCATAACCGATAGAACTTCCTCGCCTTAAAGACTTCATTATCAGCATATCCGGTTGTATAAGCTTTTCTTTTTGGTATGGCTGTGGATCATTAACGCGAGTATACGCCGAACCTGCGAGAAGACATGATGCGAGGTAAATAACCTGCGGAGCCATTAACGCTGCCCTTTCCATGCTGAATCCCTGTACATATATATGCTGTGAAATATCCCTCGTCCCTCTCAGGTAGCACGGAAAATCATCCTCGTTTGATTTTCCTCTGGAACAAATGCAAATAGCTGCTTGTATGGAGTCCATCAGTGCATCGGCAGGAGTAATATCCAGTTCCCGATATCCAATTTCCGTATCACAAATATCAAAGGCCTGAATATCAACACCATTATCGCAGTATTTTTGATTTACTGCGATAATGGTGCAAAGAGATAAGCTCTGCAAGCTGCGGGCCGAAGCCCGTAGTTTTTCTGTCAGATCAAATGGTCGTTCCCTATTTTATTGTCTGAGCTATCCTACAAAAACTTTACGCTGGCGCACGGCCTTATGCACAGAAAGCCCTCTCTTTTAGATTCATACTCAACCGGCACACTCTCTCTTTTTTCGCATAATGCGTGCGGGGCATTTCCTGCCATCGGTAAACCATCGACAGCTTTTACAGCCAAGGCAGGGGCGATAATTCATGTTCTCCGCCGATCGCAGAACGAATGACGGATCCGCGAGAAACGCCCGGCCATAGGCAGCAAAATCACAGAGAGCATCTCGGACAAGGACATCTCCTCTCGCGAGTGTATCAATCCCCCAAACGGTAATGACGGGAATGTGTACGTGCGGCCGGATCGAAGAGCCTGCGTATACAATGCTGCTATATACATAATCGGCAGGCAGATGAAAAACCCGTGTCTCCGGTATCCCGTGCGAGACGTGCAGCATTTCAATTCCAATATTCTCGAGCGCCTGCGCCGCCGCGATATCCTCCTCCGGTGAATGTGTCCATCCCATTCGATAGGACAGGATGAAACGGTCATCGGCAAATTTCCGAATACCGTCCGCGATCTCCCGGACAAGTCTCATCCGACCATATAGATCCCCTCCGTATTTATCGCTGCGCCGATTCGACTTAGAAGAGGTCATCATATTCAAGAAAAAGCCATGTGCGCCATGCAGTTCAACCCCATCTGCTCCCGCACAGAAACAAAGATACGCGGCATGGATAAAATCATCTCGTATTCGTTCCAAATCTGCTGTCGTAGGCGTGTTGACATCTTTGGAACCGGGTGCCGAAAAATCATATCCTCCTTTCCCACGCTGTGCAAAGAATCTGCTTCCGCACACATGACAGCGGTCTGCAATCAGCCGAAGATATGGGATATGCCGCTTTGAATATGCCCCTGCCCCGCCGGACGTTCCGGCAGAGCGCGCTCTCGGATCATCCGATGGGGATATGCTCAGAGACTGGCTAATGAGAAGTCCGATCTCCTGATCGCAGTACCCGAGGTATTCACGGATAAGCTCATCTCCCATAATCCCGTCACGGCAGGGGAATCCGAACCGCACCATCGGCGCCATGACAATTCTATTTTTAAACTTCACACTTTTGATCTGATAGGATGAAAAAAGATTGCTCATAGATGATTCTCTCCTGAATCTTGCCATTTCTCTCAGCATCATTATAATAACCCTATGCCGTTCCATACAGTACTCACTAATTTGTGAGATACTCTCCAAAAGGAAAGAAATCCATGATTCAAAATATCTGCCGCAGCAAAGAGGCCCCCTTTTTATCAACCCTGGCAATCATCGGCGGAAAGTGGAAGATGCGCATCCTCTATGAGCTTTCCTGTGATTCCATTTTACGATATGGCGCGCTGAAACGAAATCTGGCTCCGATCACGCACAAAATGCTGAGCTCGCAGCTAAAGGAGCTCGAAAAAGACGGCATGATTATACGCACGGAATATCCGCAGCTCCCCCCAAAAGTCGAATACACTCTGTCCGACAGGGGGAAAACGTTCGTCCCTATCATCAATGTAATGTGTGATTGGGGAAAAGAGCATGCTGCAAAGCGCTGATCCGGCACTCACTAAAAAGTGCCTGCTTGTTCCGGACTCCGACGAGCAGTAAGATAAATCAGGCGGTTTTGCAGGATATACTGCGAAGGAGAAGGAGAAGAAAATGAGCAATCAGACACAGAATAAGAACGTATATATCATTCATGGATTTGACGCATCCTCCGAAAGACACTGGTTTCCATGGCTGAACAAGCTGCTTATGGACAAGGGCATTTCCGTCGAGTCCATCGATATGCCGACACCGGCGCAGCCGGACTTCGGGACATGGATTTCGTTTCTCTCGAAGCGTCTCACAAACGTAACACGAGACACTTATTTTGTCGCCCACAGTCTGGGCTGCATTACAACACTGCGATATTTGCAGAAAGCCTCCGTCCCGATCGGCGGCGTCGTTCTCGTCTCCGGATTCGATCAGCCGATTCCGGGTTTTTCATTCCTCGATGAGTTCACAGCCGAAATGCCGGACTATAAACTGCTTTCAGAGATAATTCCGAACAGAGCCGTTGTCTCCGCCATGGACGATCCGATTGTCCCCCACGAGTTCAGCCGCACATTTACCAAACGATTCGGCGCGGTTTTTTATGAGACCGAAACGGGCGGGCACTATCTGGACGCTTGCGGGATAACGACTCTGCCCATTGTTTACGACGCTCTGTCCCAAATGATGGAATAATGGAAAAGAGAATGCCGTGTCAGATGAAATCGCTGCCGACCGTAAAACAGATGCTTCGAACAGAAACTGTACGCCCCAATATTGGCCCGCGTCTAAAGGCGCGGGTTTTCTTTCCCCCTCCTTGTCCTTGCCCTTTGGGCTGGCACATAAGCGCCTGCTTCCTGTAGATAAGTCAGCCAACGAGGGACGCCTGGTTTATGATTCCGGTACAGCTCCTTGAGACAGCGAGGGCTCTTAGAGGAGCGATCAAAATCGAAGCTCCCTTCACCAGTAGATTACATGACACATCTTTTACTTTTTCACAGAGATAAGCTCTGCAAGCTGCGGGTTTCGGCCCGCAGTTTCGCTCTCAGATCAAATCATTCCTTCTCCCGGATAAGATCCACGAAGCAAACATGACATCCGCCCTATCATAAAAACCTTAAGAGCAAAACGCATTCCTCCATTGGCAAGGTTCCGATCTTCCAGGCCCGGCATCTTCGGAAGGCTCACATCAGATTCGCGAGCGAGCGCATCACCAGATCGACGTCCTGATTTTCCAGCTCCTGAATAATGTGGAGATAGGTCTTCTGTGTCGTCGTCATGCTGGCGTGCCCCAGCCTCCTCGCCACGCTTCCGATGGACACTCCGGCAAAGAGAAGGAGCGAGGCATGCGTGTGCCGAAGGCCATGTACGGAAATCACGGGAATCCTCAGCCTTTTGCAATGCCGATCCAGGATTCCGTTTACCGTGGAATTGTAGATCGCCTCATAGCCTCCTCCACCGTCCCTCCTCACAAAGATCGGCTCTCCCGGCGGCAGCTTCTTCGTGAGCTCCGCAAACTGCATGACCGTCTGCCAGTCGATCCGGATCTTCCGGACGGATGACTTGTTCTTTGTAGGCATAAATCCGCCGCCGTCCTTGTAGTTCCACGTCTTGCTGATGGAAAGCGTCTGATGGGAGAAGTCGAAGTCCTTCGGCGTGAGCGCCAGCGCTTCGGAAAAGCGCATCCCGGTCTTTGCGATGAGGAGAATAAAATAATCCCAGTCGGCCTCTTTCCCCAAGTGAAGATCGGACAGCAGACTGTGAAGCTCGAACTGATTCAGATACTTGATCTTCTTCCGGGACGGTGTCTTCCCCTTGATGATCACCTTTCTGGTCGGATCCCGCTCGATCAGTCCCTCATCCACGGCATCCAGGATCGCTCCCTTCAGCTGATGGTGAAAGTCCATGGTCGTCTGACGCTCATGACTCCTCGCATAATCATTGATCAGCTGCTGATACGTAATCCTCGTCATCTCGCACAGCTTCCGGCCCGGAATCAGCTTCTCTACCCACGCCTGCGTCATCCTGTACTTGGCAAGCGTCACGTCCCGGATCGCTCCGTCCTTATAGACCCGGATCCACTGCGCGTAGTAGCTTGTAAATAAATCCGTCGTTTTCATTTCATCCAGCATATCAAACCTCCCGGTTCTCATACCGATGAAGGGCCGTCCTCGAAACGATCACTCTCCTTCCTCTTCCCTGCCTCCGCTTTTTCCATTCTCTTTCTCTCTGTCCCCCGGACTCGGAATCTCCTTTCCGCCCGAGAGGATAAAATCCGTCAAAAGAGCGTTCACCCTTTGCTTAATGCGAAAGGCCGGCATTGCCTTCCCGTCAAGCCCCGTAAAATACTCCTGCGCCTTCTCCCTGATCACCGTTCCCTTCAGAGCATCGAAGCGGCCATACTCATTGATATTGTCTTCTGTGACATTGGCATCCAAAAGATCATATACCAGCTTTTCCTCCACCCCAAGGTATCTGTGAAGCCGATCCACTTCCTCTCTCCTGGCATCGCCCCTGTACTTCGAGATATAATCGGAAAGACTCATTCCGTCCTGCAATTCCACATCTCCGGTCTGAACATCGTGCAGAAACAGACTGGCATAGCGCTGATCCTCCTGAGACAAAAACGCGAAGGACTTGTGGAGCTCCGTAAGCGTCTCCTCCAAAGCCTCCGGGGATATCCCCGGCTGGTCCAGCTCCTTTTTCCATTTCTCGAAACGGGAATTCATATAATTATAATCGATCACGCCGGTGCTTTGCTCTGTGAGATACGGATCGATCGGAAAGCTCAGATCCCCGCCTCCCTCTCCGGAGCCGTCGGAAGAGCGAAGCTCCTTATAGCGCTGCAGAAAAATCACATACATCTCCTCCGTCGGGAAAAGCTCCACAAAATCCTTTTCCCCTTCTCCCTCCTCCGTCCTCTCATACAGCCTCTTGTCCCAGCGAAAGCCCTGGATCTGCGCCGCCTGGAGATAGGTGGAAAATTCCCGGAACAGCTTCGCAAACTTCGCCCTTTCGGCTTCCTCCTCCGGCAGGCGGTCCAGCTCCGGGATCCCGGAAGCCCGGAACAGCTCCAGCATCTCCTTAGAGCTAAGGTTCATATGCTCGACATGCTCCGGCAGATGATCCGCGAAAAGCCCCATAGGCCTGTCCCCGGAATACAGCTTTACCGCATCCTCGATATTCCGCTTCATGCTGTGCGGCATGCGGTAGCAGCGGATCGAGCCGAAGGGTTTCTCATTGATATTAAAGAGGCGGTTCGTCCTGGAAAATGCCTGAATCAGATTCTGATACCGCAGGACCTTGTCCATATACAGCGTATTGATCCACTTCGAATCAAAGCCTGTCAGCATCTGATTCACAACGATCAGAAGATTCAGCTGCTGCTCCGCTCCGATTCGCTCATAGGGCTTTTTATGGGAGAGTCTCGCCGCCACATCCTTTTTAAAGCCGGCATAGCCTCCGATATCGAAGCTCTGCCCGAACATGGCATTGTAATCCGAAAGCATCTCCTTCAGCCCGTCCTCCTTCTCGAGAGAGCTCTGTCCGCCCGCATTGTCGATACTGGAATCGAAGAGCCCCGTGATCTTAAGAGCCGAACTTTTCTCCCGGAATTTCTTATAGTAGCGGATCGCCTCCGGAATCGAGCTCACCGCAAAGATCGCATGAAATTTCCCGTTCCGGCTCATGCACTGCCAGTTCTCCAGGATATCGCTGACGACAGCCTCCTGATACGAATCGGTCTCATACTGTGCCGTCGGAACATAATCCTCAATCCCCTTCTGGTACTTCCCGTCCTTCCCCCATCTTCCGGCCATCGGAATCTTCTGCTCCGACAGAAAATGATAATAGCGTTCGCTCCTCTTCGGATCCGCGAGCGCCTCCTCCTCTGAGGCCGCCCCCGCCTCCAAAAGCGCGACGGTCCGGCGAAGCTCCTTATCCTTATAGACCATCACCATGGAGGGATCGAAGCCCAGGACATTTCCGTCCCGGATGCCGTCCGCGATGCTGTAGCGATGCAGCTCATCCCCGAACACATCCGCTGTCGTGCTGAGCGCCCTCACATTTTCATCGAAGACCGGCGTCCCGGTAAAGCCGAAGAAGAGAGCATTCGGAAAGGTATCCTTGATCGTGCTGAGCATCTCCCCGAAGGTGGATCTGTGGCATTCATCGACGATGAAGACGATCCTCTTGGACTTCATGCTCTCCAGATCGCTCGACCGCATCTTCCCCGCGGCATCCTCCCGGATCCTGCTCATCTTCTGGATGGAAGAGACGATCAAGGTATTCCTGGGGTCCGCGCTTTTCAGCTTGCCGATCAGGGCGATCGTGTCCTCCGTCTCCTGGATATCGTCCGCATCATCCGCAAATGCGCGGTACTCCTTTAAGGACTGCGTGCCGAGCTCGATCCGATCCATCAGGAACACCACCTTATCCGCATCCCTGGAATTCGCGATCAGCTGAGCCGATTTAAACGAGCTCATCGTCTTCCCAGACCCCGTCGTGTGCCAGACATAACCGCCGAGCTGCTTCCCCTCTGTCCAGTCATTCCGAGAGACCCGGTCCGAGATCCTGCTCGCCGCATAGTACTGGTAGCTCCGCATCACCTTCAGCACACCATCGGAGTCATCCGCCACCGTATAGAATCCGATCAGCTTATGTGCCATGGGGATGGAGAGAAGATCCGCAGCGATCCTCCGCCAATCATTGATCGGCTCATTATTGAAATCAGCCCAGTGGAAGAAGAAATCCGGATTGAATTTCCCGTCCGGGCCGGGATTCGCAAAATACAGAGTCTCCTCCGGGTTCATCGCGACAAAGACCTGAACCAGCGAAAAAATTCCGCTGAAAATCCCCTCGTGCGCATACTTCTGAATCTGATTGCACGCCTCCGAGACCGGAATGCCGCTCTTCTTAAGTTCTATGTGAAAGACCGGCATCCCGTTGATGAGAAGCATCAAGTCCCCTCTCCGATCCTGGAGCAGCTTCTCGCGGCGCGAAAAAATCGGCTGCTCTGCGATCTGATAGCGGCTCTGCCCCGCTGCGATTTCCATCCGATCATAGATCTTCAGACTGACTTCCTTCCCGTAGTGAAGACTGTCCTTCGGATTCTTCCGGGTGATCGCTACGGTCTTCCCATTGATAAATCCATTTAACGCAAGCGGAGTCCTAAGTCTCTTGATCTGCTCCAGCAGCTCCTCCATCTCCTCCGGGACGAGCGGACAATGATTCAGGCGGTCGATGTCCCGGTTATTCTCAAACAGGATATCCGCCCAATTCTCGATGAGCTGCTGCTCCGTCGGCCTCTGCAAAACCCTCTTCTCCCAGCCCCTGCTTTGCAGTGCAGCGATCAATGCCTTCTCAAAATCCGCCTCTTTATCAAACCCAATCATTATAAAGCTCCTCGATCCGGCTTCTTAAGCCTCTGCTCTTCTTATCCCCCTCGGCCCTCCCCGCTTCCCTGCCGGAAGGCCCTGTTTTACAACGCAATTCGCACGCTGCTCCCCGCCGAAAAGCCTGTCCCTGCCCTTTACCGATTATGCCCCGCCCAAAACCCTTACCCTTGCAGATATCCTAATGTTTTGAAGCTTCTTTAGCTTACGCTGATGAAGGGTAATGAGGTGGTCGAGATGGATGAAAAATCTACCGATCTCGGTCTGTTCACTACTGTCAGCAGGAAATGAAATGTCCGTATTCAGGATTGCACTCCTTGAAACAGATGTAACTTTGATCCCCTGCATCAAAGGCAAAAGCTGATCGTGGTATGAGCCCGAATTCATATAATAACCAAGGTATCCTCGGGCGAACTTTTGCTTTGGTCGAAAAGGAATGGTATGCAGCCCGGAAATAGTCGGGAAATCTTGTAATCCCGCTATTTCTGTGCATTTTCCAACTGCATCATCCTCAGCAGTATCAGCCATAATCACATCGCCATCTTGCAACAGAGAAGTCTTAAATTTATCCACTATTTGCTGTGATGGAATGTAAGGTAACTCCGATTTTGAAGCATCCAGGTATTCATCAAACTTGATCAGAACATCTCCATAGTGGATATTCTTTGCAACGCCGGTTTCAAAGACCAAATCCGCCCTCGATAGCGTATTATTTTGTAAAAAATCAAAAACATCCCCTAGCTTCCGCTGTTCCCAAGTTAAAGTCAATTTTTGTTCCAAAATCGTACCGATTCCTCAGTTCATCGACGCTGCAAGCTTAGATCGTGTCATCATAAGCGTATATCCGAGCAAATTCTGTCCCCGCCACTGTGTCGGATCAAAACGTCTAGGATCTGTCATGGACAGCCCTATCCCCCAAATGCAGTCTTTGGCTGCGCACTCTGCAAGAAGAGCATCTCCGGTATTCAGCAAATTCCGTTTCAAGCTCTCATTCTGTGAAAACTTTGCCAACAATCCCTCATATACGATCAGCTGCCGGATTCCATTCCAGATATGCCCATCATATCCGGTCACAAGGCGCCCGAACGCCTTAATCTTCGCTGGATCATCCGTCCCCAGAATTTTGGCAGCCGCCGCCTCGTCCCGGAAACAGACCGCTTTCCGATACATCATGAATTGCTCCAGAGAGCTAAAGTCAATATCATCTGCCCGGAAGGCAGAAAGATACCAGTTGCTCAGAAATCCATTTTCCTCCTCCGGATTATGAAAACCGATGACATTCATTTTAAAGTCCCCCCTTTCTGCACGGCAAATTCAAGTTCCAGATCATGTCCAGTGCTAAAAACTGTTCATTTGCATCAGATTCTATACGCTTCCGCTTGAGTTCTATATGTCCTCCCCTTTTATCCATAGATTTATTTCCTGTCGCTGTTCATTTTATACACATTTTCAGAAGCTCGACCATCTTCTCATTCACATCAAAGCGCTTCGCTATATCAATTATAGTTTCATCATTTTCGATAAATGCCTGAATTATCTTAAACGTCTTACCAACTGTAATATTCCCCTTGAATTCAGGCTTGTCGAGCAATTCTTTAATCGTCGAAGCCTTCAGTGTAAATTGACGCTCATGGTTTTTTACCTCCCTCGATTTCTGTAAGAAGTCGATTTCCGCTATTTGCTTTAAAGTAGACTGTTGCTTAATCTTAGAAACCATATTCCCTGACCGCATATTAAGACATTTATTTTCACTTCCTCGATTCAGAAGAGTGCGAGTTTCAAGGGGCTGGAATTTTTTCATATAAATTGTTTGCCCCAAATCCGTTTGCCATCTTTCAATTAAAATAGTACCGCATTTTACAGAATATTCTCTCAAGTCAAGAAATCTGATCTTTCCAATCGGTGAAGATCTCCAACCATTTTCTTGTCCTTTGTGGTTTGACATCTCCGCCCGAGTCGCTGCCTTTTTATCATCAGAAAGCAGAAGTTCTGTCATCCGAATAAGACAGTCAAAATCCTGTACAACCCTCCACTCAGCCGGAATCCAGTTAGTTCCGCACAGCATTCCAAGTAATCCACCAGTTATTGAAGCAATCGTATCTGTATCCGCATTAAATGAAAAAGCTGGAATTCTTATCCCAAGTACAGGGTTTGCAGCATACTTTGATGCCAGATAAAGCGAAGCTAATACCGTCACATCACCCGCCCCGCGCACACTACTAAAACAGCCTAATTCTGTCAGCATTTTAAAATCATCCAGCATTAGCCCTTTATTTAAAGAGGCTCTAATAAATTCAAGCTGTCGAAGCATATGAGTTCTAACATTCTCCCATTCTTCGATATAATTAAAGCCGCTATATTGATTGACAACATTAAGCCAATCACCAAAATCACCTGACTTAGGATAAGTACTCCAAGATTGCTGTCCGTCAATAACAGCAGACACCAATTCGCCGTATTCGAGCATGGTGTCTTTTCGCAACAGATAGTTTAAAGCATAAGCATAACAAGTAGCACCCAAAAAGGCTCTTGGATGACCATGAGTGATAATAGTATCCTTTATAACATCTACCATCAGAGCTGAAACATCAGCTTTATTTGCGCCGGCAATAACGTGGGGCAGAATACGCATTGCCGCGCCATTTCCCCCAGCATTGAAATATCCTTTCGTAAAGTCTGAACGCCAGAGCAATACTTTTTTGTTGCTAATCGATCGAGCCGCTTTTAATAAAGAGCCACCACCGCCACGCTCATATCTCAGCCAAAAGGGAAGCTCCTTCTCAGCAAAAAATCTCTCCCAATCACCAGCGATAATGCTTCGTGCCACAGATAACGTCATCTGTGTATCATCACTGTATTCCCCAGGGAGAATCTCTTCATTATGCCAGCAAGGTTCCTTGCATCTACGTGTCCATTCAATAAAGAAATTTTTGACTTTCTGCCTCTTTATCTGATTCTTGGACTGCGGCTCATTAGGCCAGCCTAGAGCATCACCTATAGCCGTTGCAAGCATGGCTCCCCTGCATTTTTCAATTTGGGTTGGTATCGTTGGCATTAGTTATTCCTCCTCTAGCCAGGCACACCTCGTTTCATCCGGCTTACAGCCATTCTTAATCATGGCACTCCAATTTTTGGTGAACACGTCTGGAGCAATATAAATCTCTATTTGTTCAACGCCGTAAATTTTCAACATTGCCTTTACTCGCTTAGCAACCTCTTCATTATGAGCGGCAATACCACTAATATATTCGCGTGGGATATTATCCCTTATCAAAATCTCTGCCTGACCATCTGTCGGACACGAAGCAAGCATCTTCGGAGGCCTCGGATATGAAAATGTCGGCACAGAAACAGAAAAAATCGACTCAATTTCTCCCATATCACTGTTAATATATGCCCCTTTACCCTTACTTGCATTACACGGACAAAATTTTGCCTCTCTGCAATTTAATATACTCAAATCTATGTACAGAACAACCCAATCCTCAAATATCTTGTCGGTATTCTCCCGCATGGCCTTTTGCAAAAACCATGAATTTGGATACTGTATGGTGCAACACACCGATTTCCCCTCATTATCATAGCGTTTCTCGTCAGTGACATTTTTCGTATCATAACGAATTGAACTGCTTGCCAGCAAACCTTTTTCAGAAGACATGATATGCGTCAGATTCTGGAGTCTCGTAAAATGACATAAGCGAGTAACACCACGAGTCTTTAGAATATCATACGCACTCATATAGCATCCTCCTCTTCAAAAAAAACATAATTATCCGAATTCTTCGGAAAAAGCGGCGTGAGTATACCACTGTATGACATGTATAAGCCAAATTTAGATCGCGTAACTGCTACATAAATTAGTTTTATTTCATTGGCATAAGCCTCTTCAACCGTCGCATTAGCGACCGTCTCAGGATCTGGAAACTTATCTTCCGATAAAAATGGAACAATTACGTTGTCAAACTCTAAACCCTTTGCCGAATGAAACGTTGACAGGTAAACAGTTTTATTATAGGCATAGCCTGGCGTATCCTTATTGATTTCTATTGCATTACACCCCTTATTTTTCAGTCCACGCATAAACAAATGGATATCGGCCCTATTTCGACAAATAATAACCACAGATGTGGTTTCACCAAAGGAAGCCGCCCGTTCAACCACCCAGGATATCTCTTGCGATCTACTTGAAAATCTTACAAGAATAGGTTTTGGGCCTTCGGCAATTTGCATACTGGAATCAACCATATCTTCGTCTTGTTTCCAATACTCACTCTTGATAATGTCCTTCGCAAAGGCAATAATGGTCCCGGGATTACGGTAATTTATATCGAATCTCCAAATCTTATCTGTATTAATGCCCGAATCACGCCATGATAAACGGCTTCCATATATCTGCTGCGCCACATCACCAAAGAAAGTGAACGATCCACCATCCGCAACGGACTCAACCAGCGACCTAATCATCATTGGTGAAAAGTCCTGCCCCTCATCAATAATGATGTGGGCATATCTCCGTTCACTGTCATCTTCCTGCAAATATTTATAAACATAGAGCGCCAAATCATCCCAGTCATATGCACTACCTGATTCTTTGCGAAGCTCTATGTATTTCTGATAAGCATAGAAAACCCACTTGCGATTCTCGCGTTTGATATTAGCAGAAAATCTCCCAATGCGCTCGGCATTAGTATATGAGGCAAGATCCGCAAAGCCAAATTTCTCGATAAAAGTTATTTCGTCAGCAAAGAATCCTTTAGAGCGATGAAAGGTTGATACATACGGATACTTTTCCCGCAAAGCTTCTACAGCCTGCTCGATATAATGAACTTTTTCTTCCGGACTTAATATTCCATTACGTGTAGGAATTTTACCTCTGCTGCTCAGATAGCCACGAGCGAATTTATGATAATTCTCCACTACCAACTTTGAGTTCCGTGAGGGATTCAGTTCGCACATATATTTGACTAAAGCTCTGTTAAAGGTGACAAGCAATACCCGCCCGCCATTTGGTATATTAGCAAGCAAATGGGCACGCTGTAAAGCCATGGTTGTCTTTCCGCTCCCAGCAGTACCCAGCACAACTATATGTCCTTTCGCAGGCAGAGCCATTACCTCTTCTTGTTTCCCTTGCAGCATTATTCTGTTCTGGTCCAACATTTCTTATCTCTCCTCCGAGCTATCAAGTATATATTTTTGTTTCACAAGAATGTCAATATCTCTTTTGCCTTTCCGTTTCCTTATCACAATATTTTTGTTGCAGTAATCCTGAATCTCCCAGATTATGTTCATCGCTTGGCTCTCCCCGACAGTAAGTAAATTGATGTTCCTTTAAATTAAAAGACATAGAAGAGCCGTGGTACTATACAATTTCTATTGCTCCCTCGCACTTTCCCTAAACAAACATCTTTTCCAGCATAGCTTTCTTAATATTTTGCAACTTCTCCAGTTTTCGCTGATGAAGGGTAATGAGGTGGTCGAGCTGGCGAAAATAAATCCCTATTTGCTGTTGCTCAGTCCAATTTTCTGTAAAAAAGCACTCTGTATTAGTAAGGATCGAATAGTATCTTTTATATCCCTCACTTTGTGGTCTATATCTTTCCAGCATCGCCATTAAATAAAATCCATCCATTTTTTGTTTGCCTTTGATGATGCGAACTCCATCTGTCGCTATAAAAAATGGCTGATGTGGTTTATATAATGACATGGTGTGATCTCCGAAGATAACAACATCTCTGTAGTCTGTACAAGGCATCCCCTTTGCAAACCCCAAGATCGGTTCATTCCCTTGCTGAATTATTTCATATTCTCCATCCTGTTCCGGCGTTTTTATAAAGTTCTCAAAAGGCAGTGTCTGTAAAACTTCACCCAGCTTCCGCTGTTCCCAATCATCAGTAAATCCAGAAAAACGGATCCTCGGGATTTTTTCACCTTTTTGCGGGAACATATTTTCGAGCATTGATTTCTTGATGCAAATCAACTTTTTGCACTCACACCGATGAAGGGTAATGAGGTGGTCGAGGCTATCCATCCATGCACCAATTTTTCGCTGTTCTTTAAGAGTCGGCATGGGTATCGGCATCTCAAAAAAGACTGAATCTTTTATAGAAAATCTGTCCGACCTTGCGCCAGAATCTCCATTGAAATACATAAAGGAATGCCAATAGCCGCTTTTAAAGAACCAGTCAAGGTATGTTGTATCAATATCATGAGTTCTAAATACCGTATAAAGTGGTGAAATTACGCCGTCTCTTCCAAGTTTATTACGGTTTACTGGACCCACCGGAGCTGTCACTGATATGCGCGGATTATAAACGAAATCTTCATTCTTAACCACGTAGTATCCACCAATATTGTTGACATTTGTAATATCATGGTCAAAGAAATCTCTTTGGCTGACAACCCCAAACTCAGCCGAGTTCGTAAAAGTCTCCTGTACGGTTAAATCTGCATTCTTTTCAATGACTTTGTCGGCTACATCTCCTAGCTTCCGCTGTTCCCAATCATTATCGAAGCCGGAGAACCTGAGTGCCGGTCTTTTCTTCTTCATCAGCGCCCTCCCCCCAGCAGTTTGCAGAACTCCTGTACGCCTGCCATATCGCTTTCCGATCCGGTGAGCTCCGAGAGCATCTGGCAGATAGAGCGGCTGGTCTCGTCGATCTCCGTCACGATATCCTGATACGTATCCGAATATTTCTTCGAGAGGGCCTCAATCTCTTTCTGAAGTTTATGGATCTCATTTTGCGGAAGAGCACGGATCCCCTCCGAGATCGGGCGGATCCACTTCACCTGAAGGAGCTCTCTCAGCTCCTCATCTCTGAGATTTTCCAGCCTTTCTTTCGTTCTTAGATGCAGGGACTCCTCCTCATTTTTGATCTCCGACTTCAGCTTCTTCTCCTCTACGCTGAGTGCCTCGACCTTCTGAAGACTTCGAATCAGTGCCTGATTCCCCGAGGCATCTTCCCTCCGAAGTGTCTTTATCACAGGATTCAAATTTTTCAGGACGAAGGCATCATTTCCGTCATTTAAGGCCTCGGAGATCGTCTCCTTCTCCTCCTCCGACAGCTCCTCCAGGACAGACTCATATTCGGAGGAAATCTCCTCCAGTCTGCTCCTCTGCTCTTCTATCTGTCTTTGCTCCTCCTTCATGAGTACCTTCTGGACGAGCTCGAACGGCAGGATATGTCCCTTCCAGCCTTCCTGAACCTCGGTGTCCTTCCCGTTTTTCTTCTTGATGACCATATTGGGATCAACCTGTCTCAAAGCCTGCATCCCCTCCGCCTGAATCAGCTCCAGATCTCCGGTGATCTGATGATAAGAGCGGTAGAAGATCTCATATGCCTCGTAGGGGTCCGCCAGTTGAATGCCTTCAAAGCTCCGGAAAAGGTCCGACGTGATCCGATCCTCCGTCCTCACGATGGACAGCGTCTCCGTCTGGGAGAGCAGAAGCTCTGAGAGCTCTCTGTCAAAGCCGGAAAAGGTATCCGCATACTCCTTTTGAAAGCGGATGACATCCGGATTTTCGGAGATGGTCGCTTTCAGATCGGAGACCTTTACGCGCGCATAGCGGCCGTCCGACTGGAAAAGCTCCTCTTTCAGAGAGGGAAAGACCTCCCAATATTTCCTTAATCCATCCAGCTCTGCCTCCGGGATCCCCCCGAACATGGAGGCATAGATATCCCAGCTTTCCGCGCCCTCCGAGGAATCCACATAGCGGGGGATATTCAGATTATAGTCGTTTGCGCGAATCTCCTCTCTTTGGATCCTTCTGGAATACTTCGGGATGTCGAGTCTCCCACTCACGGTATCTACGATCTTACGGATATCGCAGGCCCGCAGTTTATTGTTCTTCCCCTCCTTTCGGAAGCCTCTGGAGGCATCCACGATGAGGATATCTATGTTTTCCCGTTTTTGCCGGAGTACCATGATGATGGTGGGGATGCCGGTCCCGAAGAAAATATTCGCGGGAAGGCCTATGATCGCGTCGATATTGTTCTGCTCCACCAGATTCTTCCGGATCTCCCCTTCTTCCCCGCCGCGAAAAAGCACGCCGTGCGGCAGGACGATCGTCATGATTCCCTCCGGCTTCAGATGGTAGAGATCATGGAGGAGAAAGGCATAGTCCGCCTTGGATTTCGGAGCGAGCCCGTATCTTGCGTAGCGGGGATCATTTTCCTTTCCCTCCGGCTCCCAGCGCTGGCTGTAGGGAGGATTGCTGACGACGGCATCCACATAGAGCGGATAGTAACTTCCGGCCGGATCGGCGTCATCAAAATAGGGCCAGTCCTCCTCCAGCGTATCCCCGTTCCGAGCCGCGATATTGTCCGGAAGGATCCCCCGCATCACCAGATTCATCCTGGTCAGGTTATAGGTATTGGCCTTCAGCTCCTGCGCGTAATAGCGGATTCGGTTCGGATCGTCCATATACTTCGCTATGGCGTGACCGATATTGATGAGGAGGCTTCCGGAGCCTGAAGTCGGGTCATAAATCTTGATTTCGTCATGCCCCTTCAGATGCTCCGCCACGATCTCGGACATCAGGACAGAGACCTCATGCGGCGTGTAGAACTCCCCGGCTTTCTTCCCCGCATTGGCGGCAAACATGCCGATCAGATATTCATAGATAAAGCCGAGGACATCGTAGTCCTGTTTTCCGTCCATCGGAATATCATTGATGAGGTGGATGAGGTCGCTGAGGGCCTTGGTCTGCGCCTTCGTATTCTCTCCCAGCTTGCTCAGCCCGGTCTCCAGCGTATTAAAGACCGCCTCAAAGACTCTCATGTGGGAGGGGGAAATCAAACGGGTAAAGGAGGACAGGGCTGTGCGGACATTGTCCACGCTGAAATCCGCCCCCAGCCTGATCCATGTGGAGAAGAGATCCTTATAGGCGATAAAATAGCCGAGGCTCTGCTGCGCATTCTTTACCGTATCAATGTCCTCTTCCTTGACATAGTTCTCAATGTCCTCCGGCGAGTACTCATTTTCCAGAAGCCATCTCTCCTCCTTATCCGAGAGATACTTATAGAAGATCACGCCGAGGATATAATCCTTATATTCGTTCGCCTCGATCTTTGAGCGCATCCTGTTCGCGGACTCCCAGATTTTAGACGCAAGCTGCTGCTTATTCATCGTCATAGACCCCTTCGTAAAATCCTGTTTTTTGAGCTCTTTCAGACTCTGATTTTAGCAGATTGCCCCGTAAAATTCCATACGGCAGACCGGAGTCAGCGGCATTCTGTCGATCTCAGAAAGGTGCTGTCCCAAAAAGCGCAGGGGCGAAAATGCTCCGCACCGGACCGGTCGCTCGGCGGAAACGGTACCGCGGCAAGAGGGTATTCACACTCAAATTTCAACTTGACGATGTCAAGCATTTAAAATTTCCATTATCGCTTTCTCATAATCATCGTTTATAAGAATCATCGGTTCTCCCACACGTTGGAAACCTTCTATAATCTTCCTGTTTTCCGATTTGATCCAATCAGCAGTGCAGTAGGAATCGTTCATTCTGTCCTCAACATCAGATCCGTGATCTCTTATATCATCAAAATGAGCCTCAATATAAGCATCCGTCATCGCAAGGCAAATGAAGCTGATCTCCGCCAAATATTCCTTGTCAAAATTCTTCCGCCAGTCATATGGGATATAGCAACCCTCCACGATTAGATTCTGCCGGTTCTCTATCGCCGTCTTGATCATTTCACAGACGATAGGCCAGAGATAGCCGATAAGTTCGTCATCATCCTCCGGCGTAAGATCCGTATTGCCGCTTCTGATCAAGCCCATCTTCAGATGATCGATGGAGAGATAGGGGTACTTATATTTTTCAAGCATCCTTTGTGCCAGCACAGTTTTACCCGTGTGAGATGCCCCTGTAATAATAACAATCATATCAGAACCCCTTTATCATAATCATCTCCATCGACTGCTCATATCTCGAAATGTCCGAAGCAAACCCACCGCAATCCTTACCGCTTAAATTCCGATAGCAATGCCGCGCATCCTCATCGACTGTATCCATTTCCGAAAGGCGATTTTAATCCATCCATTCCATCTGCCCTTCCTCTGAAAAATTTTCCACTTTTGCCATCTATATACGCTCCAGATATTTATTCGCATCCTCTCGGCTTCGGAAGATATGGATCTCCTTCCCCTCGCCATACTGTTCCAGCAACTCATATATCTGAGGCAGCTCTATTTCCGGGAAATCGATGATCCACTGGCGAAATTCTTCATCAAGCTCTTCTTCTACCCAGGGTATCTCTTCTCTCTTTTTCCCTATACGGGCTTTGGCTCCGGTAAGGCAGACTTCCAACGGATAATCCAAAAAGAAAACTGTATCACAGTATTTGAGACGCATCTCTATCGTTCTGCCATAATTACCATCGATAATCCAGCTATCTGTATTCAATATATCCTTTAGCCTCTTATCAAATTCATTCTTGGTAATATTTGTCCTGTCCGGCAAGTGCCAGATCATATCAAGATAATATAACGGAAGTCCCGTTATATCTCTAAGTTGTCGTGCAAAGGTACTTTTGCCTGCTCCCGGGCTTCCGATAACAATGCTTCTCTTCATTATCTGTAAACCTATTTAGAAAAACTGTAAACAGTGTTGTATCATAAAACCTGACCTTTGGGGATGCAGATTAAAATCTGGACTCTGACAGGCCCCGGAGGGGACTGAAAGAATGTATCCCAAGAAGTAGGTAATGAAAGTGTTGAAGCTATATCATAAATCTGGACTTGACACACTCTGTCGTTATCAATCGTCATTCTGTTGTCATTTTATCATCAGTTTATTCCTCGGTAGGATCGCCATTCTCCCGAGGCGAATTATCGCTATCTTCCTGTGATAACTCAGCAAGCTTTTCTTTTATCTTGCTTATCAGAAGGACAATGCAGTCATAAACTCGCCTCCCTTCCTTATCATCCGAAATGCAGTTCACCACCTCGATGTCCTCAAAGTCCTTGTCATCGCTGTAAAAAGCTTGATAGAAATCCTTCACATCAAATTGGAGATTGGATTTTTCTATCTCAAAAATATTTTCATCGTTTTCAAAACAGGCATATCCCACATCCGTTTTCTTAAACTGAAGCATTCTTTTCATAACGTTTCCATCTCCTTCTCAATGTATCCAATCCGCCCTCGATATGGTCAGAAATGATATCAAGAATGTTGTAATCTGCATCCCGATATTCCAAAGCTCCCGACTGGATATAGATTTTGTCATCTTCCTTCCCGATAAAGATAACATTATCGACATCAAGATTTACGATAAACTGTGGTCTGTGAGTCACCATTAAAACTTGACGATGTTCACCCATAATCTTAAAACGGTCAAGAAGATAATCCCGGACAGCCTTCTGCGAAATATTATCTTCGGGCTGATCGATGATATACATGCCATCGTGGCTCGTTTCATAGGATAAAATATCAAAATATATTTGAGCATCAAGTCCGGAAGACAATTCCTGTGTTCTATCCTTTCCCGCCTGCGTTATCGTAAATTTATTTGCCAGATCAGAATCCAGCTTTTCCTGTATTTTTGATTTCAGCTCCTTCAATGCTTCTGATGGAGCTCCAGTAAAATAGGAAAGCCGTTCTGACAATTCATCCTGGCTCATGTCCAGAACAGATTTCTTAGTCCCCTTCTTCATCTCAGATGTGAAGAGACCTCTGACATACTCTTCATCAATCTCTGTTATACCCAGTCTACTATTAAATTCATAATCGTGAACTCGTTCCGTTTGTACCCGAATCATCTCCTTCTCGATGCAGAAGTCCGGTATCATTAGTTTCTCTCTCCGTCTAATGATAGCAGCAATCGCTTCGGCTGCATTGTCGATGTTCTCATTATAAGTTGACAGCTTCTTTTGCGTATCTGAAACAGAGGACTGGTATTTCTGCTTGAACTTATTGACGGCATTTTGGAAAAGGGCAATTTTTGTATTCTCTCTTTCAGCTCTTTTCTTTTTCTTATCATAACGCTTGGACATACTGTCCAGCTGTTTAATAATGTATTTCAGCTGTTTCCTGTCATCCTGTTCAATCCAAGTGTTTCCTATTATCGTCTCTATTTGTTCGGCAATATTATCCAGGTCATCGCTGATATTATTGTACACCTTTACACGCCGACTATTCTTTGAAACAGTTCCAACAAATGTTATACTCTCTGCCTGTTCAATATCTTCATCAAGTATATTAAATCTTCCCAGCTGAGCTTCGAGAAGCTCCAATGCGAATTTTTCTTCCAGATATGAAAAAATAACATTCAGCTTTCTCTGGATCTTTTCCTTGTATGCACCTGACTTAATCGCAGCCGGATAATACGGGCTCAGGAAATCGTCAGACTTGATTTTTTCCTGTTCAAATTTGTCACGAATCTCACCCTGCATATCAAAGGCAAATATCTCCGCCGCAGGAATCGATGTTTCCACCTCGATATTCTGCTTTTTCAGATATTTATCATATCCTCGAACCACGGACTTATTAAGCAGACTGTCTTGCTGCTTCCTGTATTCCGTCAGCTTATGCAGCAACAAAGACTTCCCTATCGAATTGTCTCCGACGATAACATTTATTCCACGGGACAGCGGAATATCATACTTCACTCCATCTATAGTGATCCGAATATTTTTTGTATAGGTCTCAGTCGGATTGAAGAAGCTGTTGACAGTCTTTATTCTTCTGTAATCTGTCATTGCCATAACCAGACCCCTGAAGCATGGCAGACACTTCACATACGTATAAATGAAATCCGTATTATCATGTTCTGTCTCTTTAGGATAATACCGCCAATCATGACAATCCGAACCCGTAATAAATCGGATATCCTCAGTCAAATTCTGCGCATTCAGGAAATTCTTATTGAACACCTCATTCTTACGGTTTTTGAACTCAAAAGCCTCGAAATAGTCAGTGTAAACAAACTCTTGGAACTTCTCTTCTCCAACTGTTTTTGCATCATTTTTATATGGACGAGAGGTTGTCAGCGAACTCTTCTGATGAACAATAAGAACCGTATCCAGATCAATTCTTCTTAGAATGGAAAGAAATTTCTCTTCTGAAAAAGCGCCCCCCTTATCATATGCTATTTTTCCCTTATCATCTACCAAACAATCAGCAATCTTAGCTACTTTAGCTTCATCCTCATCGTTAAATACCGCTATTACATGTAACACAGTCGGTCCCTTTTCTCCGATAAACTCAACCGTAAATTCAATGCCCGGAAACACTTTTATAACGGAACACTGTTCATCACTTTCGTAAGCCTTCAATGCTTTATACATGTCAAACCCAAATGCATCATGATCCGTAATGGCGCACATTTGAACACCATTGGCGTTCAGCTTCTCCGTCAAAACGCCAATGTTATCCATCGTATTAAAGGCCACCTTCTCCTTGTCCTTTGAACGCGAACAAATAGAATGTATATGCAAATCAATTTTATATCCAGACTCCACTACCTTCATAAATCTCCTTATTCAACTCCCGGCACCTTAAACACTGCATCCTCCGCTCTTTGATACGGAATCAACTGAAATGCACTCATCAATTCCAGCGGCACCGTTGCTAACTCTGTAAACGATATCTGTGGAAACAGCACCTTTTTCGCCCCAGAATCTAAGCATACCTGCAGCCTATCCGCAAAGTTCTCTGCCTTGATTAACGTACCACTGACGTTAATCCCGCCAAGGATTGCCATGAAGCTCTGCCCCGGTCTTCCCAAAGCGATAGAACACAGCGCAATCAGTGTTGGCAAATTCAGCTTCCCGGCCATACCGATTCCCCACAGAATCTCGATCTTTGCCTCTTCCGGATCAGAGTCCTCTCCGCGGATTTCCCGAAGAAGTGATAGCCCGATCCCCCCTCACTGATGATATCTAAAAGCTCATCCGGCTTTGTCACGGAAATCCCGCCAAGCATGGTGACGCCACGGGAGAAAAGAGCATCCGGGAGCATGCCTGCTGTGGGGCCGACGAGCAGGATCTCCGCCCCCGGCTTTGCCATTTCCAAAAGTCCCGGCAGGGTATCGTTTAAGATCGTCACACCGGTGATGACCAGTAGGTCCGCATCCGGCACGCACTCATTTGCCCGCTCCGGCGGAAGATAATAGGGAAGCTCCCTCTCCTTTAAGGTCCTGGGGTCCTGCTCCATGACGCGGAAATCCGAAGAAGAGGCCAGGAGTCTTTTCAGCATGGGCACCAGCGCGCCGACCAGCACGGTCTTAGGATAGCGGCTGAGATCCAGCTCATCGAAGGCATCTCTCCCCATTAAAATCTCATAGTCCTGGGACGGGGACTTCTCCCACACCGCCGTGCTCAGAGCATTCAGAACGGCAATCCCCAGAGTACGGCGGAGGATGTTTTCGCAGAAAATATCCTCAAGATATGCCCGGACGGGCCGTCCCCGGAGCCGCCCTGAAAGCGGCATCGCTTTCGCGGAACTCGGGCAGCAGACTGCCTCCGGAATCTCCTTCACCGGTGTAAAACAGAGCCCTCCCTGTCCCGTAGACAGCTTCACCCCGGAGAAAAACAGACCGAAGACAGCCCTATCCACTGTGATTTCCTCCAGCTTCAGGCTGTCTTCCAGTTTAGATACGCATTCCCTTAAGATAGAAAGCTTCTCCATATTTTCTCTTTTTATTCCCTTTCTTCTCTCAGAGCGGACAGAATTCCCTTCGGAAATAGTGCGAATCCTCAGCCGCCGTTTTCCTCCATCAGTCTCTCCCGCATTTCTCCGAGCGCCTCCGGCGGGCTGCTGAACAGTCTTGCGTGCTTTGTCTTCACAAGGGATGCCGCACCGGACATGGATATCTGAGCCAGCACGATCTGCTCGTAGCGCAGATCCAGCTCGTGAATCCTGTCCGCGATGATCTGATTCCCTATATCCATATGTCCGGCTCGAACCTCCCGAAAGGCATCCGGCAGCGGATAGATATCCACCTCCTCCGGCATATGATTTTTGCGGCGGTACTTAAGATAGCTCCTTCGGCTGGTCTCGATCGTCCCCTCAAAGGTGCAGAGAATCGCTGTCCTGCCCGGGCAGCGGGAAGCCCGATCCAGCATGGCGATGTCCGCCGGAACCACCGGCTTATGGAAAATCTGAGTAAACGCCTCGGCCCACGGCGAATAGATGGTACAGGTCATGATAACACCATCCGCTCCATCGGTAAAGGCATCCGCGATCATGGACGAAAAGCGCCTTGTGCTGTCTGCGCGTATCCCTCCCTCCCGCTTCAGCTTATCCATCAATCCGCCGTCCAGGTAATGGATCAGTCTGTATTCCGGCGCGTGTTCCCTGAGATAGGCTGTCATGGGAAGCGCCGCATCCATCGTCGTGCTGACAAGAGCGATGCTCTTCTCCTCCGGCATTTCCGTCCCCTTTCTGCTGCAATGTATTTACCACATCCGCCAGATGCATTTTTTCCCGTCCTGTCGCTTAATGATGAGACAGCGATATGGAGGCTACCATCCTGTTGCTGAATGATGAGGCAGCAATATGTCGGCTCCCATTCTGCATTTTCGAATAAAGCGAACTAGAGCGCCGCTGTTTCGGCATCAGGCCTCGCTCATCTCCACTGCCCTTTGGAAAAAATCCGTCTGCCCGAAACCGCCGGACTTTAAGATCAGTCTAAGCCTCGGATTCTCCGCCGGCGTCATGATCGGAACCCCCGGAGCCACACTCTTTCCGATGTAGAAGGCCTGATATCCCAGGGCATTCGTGACTGCGCCGCTCGTCTCGCCTCCTGCGGAAATAATCCTGCTAAAGCCAAGCTTTACTGCCTCCTTCGCGAGCTCTCCCATACTTTTCTCGATACAGTCCGCTGCCCTTTCAAGCCCAAGCGTCTCTGTCCTTTTCCTCTCCTCCACTCCCTGGGAGCTGTATACCAGAGGGTCCTTCCCCGCCGTTTTGATCCAGTCGAGGATCTCCTTTATGCCAAGCGTCCCCTGCAAAAGCCCCGCGGGGTCCATGAAGTAAGTCGGCTTTCCCTTTTCCCTGTAGTCTTCGATCTGTTTAAGGGTAATCGCGGAGCAGCTTCCCGCAAGCAATAGAGCCTTCCCCGCTGTCCCGCACTCCTCCGTCCTCACAGTCTGCATCTCTGGGTGGAGCATCCTTAAGCGCCTGCCAAGGGCGGCGCAGAGTCCCGAGCCGCCGGTCAGAAACGGAAGATCGCCAAAGCATCCTGCGATCAGATCTCCATGCTCTTCCTCATAATAGTCCGGAACCAGATAATATTTCTCTCCCTCCTGCTCTCTCTCCTTCCATGAAGAGGACGGGTGCGCTCTCCCGCTGCGCCAGTCCTTCATCTCTTCGATGCTCAGTCTGTATGCCTTATTCTTTGACTGCGTCTCGAAAAGCTTCGTCAGATCGGACTCCCTCATGGGTGTCAGCGGATGGTTCCTCATGTGGCTCTCACTGAGGGGGATGCCGTTGACAAAGAGCCTTCCTCCCCGCACCGTGCGGCCATTTACCGGAAGGGCGGGCGCCAGCACCGTATAGGGGATCTTATATTTCTCCAGAACCGCATCCGCCACCGGTCCGATATTCCCTCTTTCCGTAGAGTCAAAGGTGGCGCAATACTTAAAGTAAAGCTGCTTCGCTCCGATATATTTCAGCCAGTCAAAAGCCCTTAGCATCCGCTCTTTGGCTTCCTCCGCCGGAATCGTCCGGGTCTTTTCCGCGACGACTGCCGCCCGGATATCCTCCCGGAGCGCTGTCATGCTATCCGGCACAGAATTAAAAAGCACAGTGGGAAGCCCGGCCTCCGAGAGCATGGATGCCGCATCGCTTGCACCGGTAAAGTCATCGGCCACTACTCCCAAAAAGATCTCCGCCATACGCTCTCCTCCCTCTGTTTTGACTCGGCTTCGCCCGGGTGGCATCAGCCGACCTCCCTTCGGGAGGCACTTCTCTTTGAGAAGACTCAAGTACGCTCCGAGTCTGCCGCCCTGCCGCTTTATCTATTGGACGCCGCGGCGTTTGGCGATTTAATCTTTCAAATCGCTTATGCGCCGCTTCCCGCAGCAGCCGAAGCGAAAGCACCCTCTGCCTATCTGCTTTACAGGGACTTATCCCGTATAGTAGCCGCCCTTTAAAAACTCTCGGGCTGTCTCCTCCGGGACCTCGTTCAGGGAAAGTCCGCCGCTCTTTGCGAGGATATTCATCCGGCACAGATTTTCCGTCACCTCGAGTGCGTTTCGGCACTCCCTGAGCTCCCTCCCATAGACCAGCACGCCGTGATGCTCCATGAGGATCACACGGGTCCTATCCGCGATCTCCGAAACCGCAGCGGAAAGCTCCCGGGAGCCCGCGTGAAGGTAGGGGATTCGGAGAAGTCCCTCATCATAGCGCATGGACTCAATGAAAAGCCGGGTTTTCAGTTCCATGTCCATACATGCCGCAAAGGTCGTCCAGAACGGGCTGGCATGCAGCACCGCGTTCACCTCCGGGCAGCGCCGGTAGACCGCAAGATGCATAGGAAGCTCCTTGGATGGCCTCCGCCCCCGGAGCAGATTCCCGTCCGGGTCCACTTCACTGATGTCCTCCCCACAAAGCTCCCCTAGGACCGTCCCGCTGGCACTGATATAGACCTTATCTCCTTCCCGGGCACTGATATTTCCGCTGCTGCCCCAGCTGAGATTTTTCTCCATGATCCATTTCCCGGTCTCTGTGATCTCCCGTATCCAGTCCTTCATCCCCTTCCTCCTGCTCCCGGCTCCTGCTTTTACCGCCCGTCTTCCCAAAAAATCCCGAATGCCCGGAGAAGCGGCACATATGCCTGTGTCGATCTCAAGAAAATGCGCCTTAAGCGCCTGCGATCCTGGAAGCGATATGATCGCCGTAGGCGGAGCAGGAGGCCGTCCCCTTCATGTCCGGCGTGACAAAGCCCTCCTCCATGGACTTAAGGACATTCTCCTCGATGAGCCGGGAAACCTCTGAGAGCTTCGGATCCTTATAGCGCTCTGCCAGCCAGTCAAACATCATGGCGGAAGAGAGCATCAGGCCGGTTGGGTTTGCAATATCCTTTCCCGCGATGTCCGGTGCGGAGCCATGGGCCGCCTGAGCCATACATTGATGGTCATTGGTATTGATGCCGGGTCCCAGGCCCAGGGAACCGGTCAGCTCCCCGGCGAGATCGGAAATGATATCTCCGAACAGGTTTGTGCACACGATGACATCGAAGTCCTGCGGATGCCGCACCAGGTGCGCCGTCATAGCATCGATATGGAAGTCATCCACTCTCACCTCCGGAAACTCTCTCTCCCCCAGCTCCCGGATCGAAGACCTCCAGAGCTCTCCGGCCATCTTGATGACATTCGCCTTATGCACGATGGTGAGATGCTTTCTTCGCTTCATTGCCGTCCGGAATGCCTCGCGGGCCACCCGCTCCGCCCCCTGGCGCGTGATCACCGAGGCGGAAATCACCATGTCCTTACTGGGCATGAACTCTCCCACGCCCCTGTACATATTTCTGTCCGGGAGGAAGCCCTCGGTGTTCTCCCGATAGACGACGAGATCGACATCCTCTCCGACATGGCTCTTCGCCCTGGCCGCCCCAGGGTAGACCTTTGCCGGCCTCTTATTGGCATAGAGATCAAAATAACGCCGCATCTCACCGGACGGATTCAGCTTCTGAAACTGCTCCGGAGGATAGGCCGCGGAATCATGGGGAGCGAAAACCCAGCCGTGGCAGTCCGAAAGACCGTCCTTTGTGAGCTTCGGAACCGGATCCCCATACTTCTCGATACCCTCCCAGCCCATTGGAAATACCGGCCATTCCGCATCCACCGCGGCCCTTCGGACCGCTGCCTTCATCACCGTCTCCGTCGCCCTTGTGATCTCCGGTCCGATGGCATCGCCATAGCATAAACCGATCCTGTATCTCATACCTGCCCCTTTCTGCATTCCGCCCGGAATGCCGGTATCTGAGGAAACGCCGATTTGTTCTTCTCTTCGTTTCCTCCATGATACGATCGGAAGCGATTCTTGTGAAATGCTTTCTTTTTCATAGGTCTCATGTCATAAATGTCATCTCCCCGTCTCCGATCCTCCTCTCCTCTCTCCGAAATGCCGCTTCATCAGAGAAATCAGATATTTCTGCGGCTCTGTCAGACAATCCTCGTCGCGGAAGACCACTGCGATCTGCCAATAGAGCCCCCGCTCTGTGAGAGAATACAGGTGGGAACGACTGACCGCTTTGGACAGCAGTACCGTCGACTCCGGAACGATAGCGATACCCATCCCCGCCGTGGCCAGGCGGTATGCCGTCTCATTGCTCGTGGTCTCGAAGACAGGCCCGGGGCGAAGGTCATGCTCCATAAAAATGGCCTCCAGCGCCGTCCGTATGCCGTGCCCGGGCTTTAAAAGAGTGAAGGGCCGTCCCCGCAATGTACTAAAATCCACATACTGTCTGTTTTTCCGAAGAGGATATAAGTCGGACTCTGTCCTCTCCGCGCTCCCATTCGGAAGCTCCCTGCCGGAGACCAGCAAAAGCTCCTCCCGCATCACCGGCTCCGACTTCAGATCAAAGCTTCCGGACAGGGGGAGGGGCAGGACAGCGAGATCACAGCTCCCCCTATAGACATGCTCCTCCAGCAGGCCGGAGCTTTGCTCTATCGTCCGAAGTTCAATCCCGGGATAGCTTTTGAGAAATTCCGGGAAAAGATACGGAAGAAAATAGGCGGCTCTTGCGTGGGACATCCCGAGCGTGATCCTTCCGGCCTTGTTTTTTGCGATGTCCGACACTTCTTTTCGAAGCCTGGCATCCAGCTTTAAAATCATCCGGGCCGTCTCGCAGTACCGCTCTCCCGCCGCTGTCAGCGCGATGGGATTTTTACTCCGGTCAAAAAGGCGGACTCCGATCTCCTCCTCCAGCCGGGCAAGATAATGGCTGAGAGAGGACTGGCTGATATAAAGCTCCGAGGCGGCCTTTGTGAGATTTCCAAGCTCCGCGATTTTCAAAACGTATTTAAACTGCCTGTATTCCATAGCATAGCATTCCTCTCCTCCGGAGAAGCATCCCTGCGCGCTTTATTTCCCCGATTGAAAAAGGGGCGACAGGATATCCTTGTATTTCTCAAATACCTTGAGCAGATACGGATCCCAGTGTCTGGCATCCGCTGCCATGCTTCCGAATTCATAGTCCTCCTGACCATAGTCCATCACGTCAAAGCCGGGAATCAGAACTCATCGCCAGTGGAAGTACTGTCGTTTTTTTCATCGCGTTATGCCCTCTCAGTTCGTCCCTGTCAGCGCCGTGCCGTTGACGTACAAAGTATGGCCGTTGCTGATAACGTTGGCTGCGCTTCCGCTGAATTCCGTCACATAACTGTCTGCGCTAAGCGTCCAGCTGCTGCCGCTGTCCAATGTCACACTGACTGTTCCGACATCAGTGGAAACGCTCTCTCCCTTTTCGTTTTTAATGCTTCCGTCAATACTGCCCGTAAAGCTGGAATCATTCGTCAGTTCCAGCTTGAGGCTGGAATCGCTCCCGACCTTGACTGCGCCGCTGAGCTTTTGGGAAATTCCCTTCAATTCAGCGATATTGCCGCCGCCGCTCCAGCCGTCCGCGCAGACAGAGAGCAGGATCTTATCCGCGTCCTCATTGACGATCTCCACCCCTTCCAGCGTGATGACCGCGTCGGTGTTGGTCACATGGAAGACATGACCGCTCTTACTGTTCAGACTGCCGCCGCTCATTGTGAAGCGGCTGGTGCCGCTGGCAGCGTCACCCGACATGGACTGATAGATCATGATCGTATCCAGGAAGGTGGCGTTGCCGTTTCGTTTCGTATTATTGGCCGTCAGGCTGCAGTTATTCAAAGTGACGGAGTTCAATCCTTCAATGCACACGCCCTCGGAGAGATTCGAATTCAGCGCTGCATTAGAGACAGTGATATCTGCTGTGGAGTAAATCGCCGGAGATCCCAGTCCATTTGAGGTATAGCTGCCGCCGTCCACTGTGACCGTACCGCCTCCCCGGTCGCTCCGGATCGCCGCCGAGGACTGGCCGGAAGTCGTCACGTCCAGATTATAGGCATCGGTGATTCCGCCTCCTGTCGTCATGATGCCGCCGGAGCCGCTCCCGCTCGTGACAATCTTGGTATCTCGAATCGTCAGCTTCGTGCCGTCCCCGCTCGCCCCGTTTTGGCCGCTGTTTCCACCATAGCAGAAAGCTCCATTTGCGCCGGAGGCATCTGATGTAATCGTGCCGCCCGTGATAGTACTGCTGCCCCCGTCTTTTACAAGCACTGCCGCGTTTAATCCATAGAAGTTGCAGTTATCACCGCCGTCGGAATCTCCGGATTTCGTGACCGTCGGATTTGTGATCGAGACCGCATCCGCCGTGGAAATCAGCAGCGCACTTTCATCGGCCGCAGTGCTGGTATAGCTCCGATCGCTCTGCTCGTCTGAGGAAGTAATTTCCACTGCCCCGGAATAATTGATATCCGCACTGCTTCCGCCGGGACCTCCGTTTCCGTCAGGAGCTCCCTCAGGGGGCTTCCCCGGTAAGTCAGCGGAGCTGCTGCCCTCGTTCCCGTCTGATGCATCGGCGGAACCGCTCTCAGAGGAAGCCTCTTCCTTCGCGCTCTTTGTATCTGCGGAAGGATTCCTGTTTCCGCAGGCTGCAAGGCTGAGAGGCAGCAGTGTCATAAGGAGTGCCAATGTCTTTCTCCTGTGTTTCATATAGAAAACCTCCCTTATAAAATATTATCGACTGTTTTTTCCCTTTCCGAGCTCATTATAAAGGAAGCGAATTAAAACCGCATTAAAATTCCCCTGTTTCTTTCCTCAGAAAACGCTTCACCGGGGATTCCGGCTCCCTCCGAAAGCGAATCTTATTCTTCCCACAGTCTGAAGCCGAAAAATTTTCAAAGGACTGCGATAAAATGCCCGCCTCATGCATTATCAGGGTGAAAGGAGGAATACAGTATGAGAGAAAAACAATTTATATCAGTACTGCTCGTTTGCGCCATTCTCGGCGCTCTGTCCTTTTTCGTATTTCGGCAGCGTAACAGCGGAGTAAAGCTCACTCCTCTAATCGGTACCTTCCTGAAGGTCGGGAAGGCGGACGCTATCGTATTGGAATCCGGCGGAAGAGCGATGGTGATCGACACCGGTGAGGAGGATGACGGACAGGAGCTGGTGGATTTTTTGAAAAATCGGAATATTTCCCTGGTCGATGTCCTGATCATCACACATTATGACAAGGATCATGTGGGAGGAGCCGACACGCTGATCGCAAATATTCCGGTGGCCAGAGTCCTGATACCGGATTATCCGGGCAGCAGCACGGAATACACGGATTTTATGGCGGCGCTAAAAAGCGCGTCCATAGAGCCGGAGCCGGTGAATACTCCCCTTTCCTTCCCCTTCGGCGATGCATTGGTAAAAGTTGATCCTCCGAAATCCTATGAGATTCCGGAGGGAGCGATCGAGTATGACAACAATTTTTCTCTGCTTGCGACAGTCACTCATGGAAGCAACCGGCTTCTCTTTACCGGGGATATTGAGAAGGAGCGCATCAACGAACTGGTCTCGGAAGCTCAGCTTCCGGAATGTAACTTTATCAAGTTCCCGCACCACGGAATCTATAATACAGCGCTCGAGGATCTGCTGAAGACTGTCCGCCCGAAATATTCGGTGATCTGCTCCTCGGACAAGCACCCCGCGGAAAAGAAGACGCTGGAGCTCCTCAAAAAATACGGGGTGGATGTGCTGGAGACGAGACACGGCAAGATCACCCTGATCAGTGACGGCCTGAAGCTTGAGCTGCATCAGAAGGTCAGGCATTAGGAGGGATCTCTATGACACAGCTTGTTTTTAATCGATACGAGAAAAAATACCTGCTCCCGGAAGCGATATACCGTCTGCTTCGCGAGCGGCTGCGGGAGCGGATGTCCGTTGACCAGTACGGGCTCAGCACGATCTGCAACATTTATTACGACACGGAGGACGATCTCCTGATCCGAAGGTCCATAGAGCATCTGCGCTATAAGGAAAAGCTTCGCCTGAGAAGCTACGGCGTCCCCGGAAAAGACAGCAGGGTATTTCTGGAGATCAAGAAAAAGTACGAACACATCGTCAACAAGCGGCGAATTGAGCTCCCCTTATCTACGGCATATGATTACCTGAATCTGGGCATCCGTCCGGACGCCGAATGCCAGATCCTTCGGGAAATCGACTTCTTCCTTCGGAGATATCGACTGAGGCCCAGGCTGTTTCTCGCTTATGATCGTCTTGCTCTCTACGGGAAGGAAGATCCGGAGTTTCGGCTCACCTTTGATGCACGGATCCGTTCCAGGCGGGTAAATGTCGAGCTGGAGCACGGCGACTTCGGAACGCCCCTCCTCCCGGATAAGTGGTATCTGATGGAAAGCAAGATCCAAAATGCCGCCCCGAAATGGTTTTCGGAAATTCTGGCGGAGCTCAAAATCTATTCCTCTTCGTTTTCCAAGTACGGAAACATCTATAAGAAGGAACACGGCCAATGGGATGCGGAGGGATGGATGCTGCACCGAATCGAAGACTGGAAAAGTCTGCCCTATGAAAAGCTCCATGAAGGACAGAAGCTTCATAAGGAGCAGGAAGATAGGAGGGAAATGGTATGCTAAGCAGTATCTTTCATGCGGGAAGCTTTGAGCTACAGTCCGTCGCAATGGCTCTGACAGCGGGACTCGTTCTCGGACTTGTAATATCGCTCATCTATCATATCACAAATGATGAACCCGGGAGGTTCGCCGTGGTCATCGCGGCAATGCCGTTTTTGATGACAGCTGTCATCATGATCGTAAACGGAAACCTCGGAACCTCCGTGGCGGTTCTCGGCGCCTTCGGCCTGGTCCGATTCCGAAGCGCCGCCGGCTCGGCCTGGGAGATCGTATTTCTCTTCTTCTCCATGGCCGTCGGATTGGCCCTGGGTATGGGCTTTCTCTCACTGGCAGTGATCATTACCCTTATCGTGGGAGCAATGCTTCTGATTCTGGACCGGAGCGCCTACGGCCAGGGAATTTCCAGGCAGCGGGAGCTCAGGATCACGATCCCGGAGGACCTGAACTATCCCGGACTTTTCGATGACCTCTTCCAGCGCTACACGAGGAAAGCCTTTTTCCGGCGCGTCAGGACGACCAATATGGGAACCATGTATGAGCTTAACTACCGGGTCGAGCTCAGGAAAGCATCGGAAGAAAAGGAACTGATCGATCAGATCCGCTGTCGGAACGGAAACCTCAGCGTGATTATGGGTCTTGTGGAAAAAGAGAAGAACATCTTATAATCACAGATAGGCTGACAGACAGGAAAGAGGTGACAGACGTGCTGATATTCGAAGCAGTGGTATACGAGACACCGCCTCAGCAGGCTGAGATTTTGCTTGATGAGTCTCTGTTCCCGCGCATTGCTTCCGGAGACAAAGCGGCCTTTCTCGCTCTGTATGAAAAATGCTCCTCCCCCGTCTTTGCCTATGCTCTGAGTATTCTGCGAAGCCGCAGTGACTCGGAAGACGCCATGCAGGATACCTTTTTAAAGATCAGAAGCGCCGCGCATCTCTATCAGCCGCTGGGAAAGCCTCTGGCCTGGATCCTTACGATCACCAGAAATATCTGCCTGATGATGTACCGGCAGCATGCCCATACCGCGCAGCTTCCGGAGGAGGACAGGGTGCAGGATCCGGGCTTCGACCGGATCCAAAATGCAGAGGACAGGATGACGCTGGAGAAGGCATTTACCATTCTTCCGGAGGACAGCTGCAGGATCATCATGCTCCACGCGCTGAGCGGCATGAAGCACAGAGAGATCGCCGAATTGATGAATATGCCTTTATCAACCGTACTATCGAAGTACAAGCGCGGTATTGAAAAGCTGCGCTCAGAATTGGAGGGGATGCTATGAAGAGCCTGAGCGAACGGCAGATCAACGACCATATACGCCGGGCAGCATCCGCCATGACGCCAAAATACGCGGAAGAGCTCTGGGAACAGCCGGTGGAAAAAGCCGACGGTGACGCCTGGTTCCTGGACGGGACAAAGCAAAAGAGAAAGAGGCCGCTCCGCCGTTATATGAGGTGGACAGCTCTCGCCGCAGCTTGCTTTGCCATCGTTTTTATCAGCTGGTTTCAGCTTTTCCATATGACGGACGCAACCGTCTACCTGGATGTCAATCCCAGCGTCTCCGTCGATGTAAACCGTATGGGACGGGTCCTTGATACGGCGGCGGATAACGAAGACGGAAGAATCCTCCTGGATCAGATGAATCTGAAGAATTCGGATATCGATGCGGCAATGAATGCGCTGCTTTCTTCGATGGTCCGGCACGGATATCTGTCCCGAGCGCAGAACACGCTGCTGCTTTCTGTGAGCGGAAGGAATGAAAAGCGAACAGAGGCCTTAAGACAGAGAATCTCCGCGGATGCGGAGCAGGCGCTGAGCACGCTCCTGGGACAGGGGATCATCCTGGAACAGAATGTGGATCCGGATGACGCTGTGGAAAAGATTTCCGAGCACTACGGGATCACCCCCGGAAAGGCCTCTCTGATCCTGAAGCTTTTAAAGGACCAGCCTTCCTGGGATCTCAAGGAGCTGGCAGGCATGCCCATGACCGATCTGATCCGCTCCTGCCAGACCGCCGGCATCGATATTTCCCATTATCTGGGTGAGAGCGGAGAGGTCATCGGCGATCTGAACTCTCTTCTCGATCAGGATGAGCGAGACAGTGATGATGACAACGACGACGATCCGGACCAGGATGATGATCGGGAAGAACATAAGAAAAGTCGACCGGAAAAAGATGAGCTGGAGGATCATGAGAAAGACCAGCTGAAAAAATCAGAGCATAATTCAAAAGATGAGAGCTCAGAAAGGAAGGCAAATAATTCTGACGATTCTGACGATGACGACGATGGGAATGAGCGAAAAGCAGCCCATCCCACGGGCTCGGGGCGGAATGACGCCGATAGAAATGAGAGCAAAGCGGCTCATCCCCCGGGCTCAGAACGGAATGATGATGCTGCTGATGACAAGAAGGATAAGGAGCAGAATGATGGAAAGGAGAAAAAGAAGGATTCCGATAGGGAGCGGGACGAGGTCGAAGCGGATGATGATTGAGAGAAGATTCCACTCAGCTTATCCTTATCAGCTTGTTTTGATGCGATAGATGAAAAAGGCACTGAGCAGCAGTCCGACGAGGATCATTCCGATCCCCACCTGCTGATCTCCCTCCTCGTTTTCTCTGCTCAGCTCTTCCTTACTGATCTCCCTGTCGTAGAAATACAGAGAGCTGCCATCTCCCTCTGACAGTACCCCGTCTCTGACTGTGCCGACCACGGTATAGCTTCCGGCAAAGCCGTTGTCGTCTACCGCATACCAGCTTACCTTCAGGTCTCCTATACTCCACTCCCTGCCTCCGGGTGTAGCGTAGGTATACGGATCCAGCAGCTCCAGACCGAAGCGCTTGCTGCCGCCCTCCTCCACATTGACCGGATATATCTCCGGCTGTTCCGAGAAGTTGATATAGCTCGGATAACTGAATTTCTCCAGATATTCCCTGCCCAAAAGCACATCTTTGATCCGGACTTTTCCGAAGAACAGCTCTGATTCAAGGCCCTTTGGAAACTGCGGGTTCTTCAATATCTCATTTTTCTCTGCCCCCAGATTCTTCTCATGGCGCTCCGAAAAATCCATCGTATACCGGTCTCTTTCCACAGCGATATACTGGTACATCTCTACCTTGCGAATCAGAACGGGGCTGTCCACACTGATGTCGAAATCCGGATCCTCCGCCCCGCTCTCCACGGTCAATGGCCCCGTATACAGGCTGAGTGAATTCAGATCAGCCGGATTCCGGAGAATAAGGGCAATTCCCCCCAGGATCAGAAAAATGCCCGCAATCAATCCAAGAATTCGTTTCATATCTCTCCTCCGTTCTGCTTCGCCCGGGAACTTATTCCCCTCCCTTCTCAGGCGAAGTATTATTTGATTCTTTTATACAGAAAAATCAACAAGAATCCCATTATCCGACGGATGCCTTTTTCAGGAAAAGACCGAAAGTATTCAACGAATAAGACCGGCTTTCCACGCTCCTCGACAGGCTGATCTCGATCTTATTCGCAAAAAGATCCGCAGCTATTCCCCAGCGGATCTTTTGCATTCGTTTTAAATTTTTCTTCCTGTTACAGGAGATTTACCGGAAGCAGGAAAGTGGATGCATCGACAGGGAATGGCCTCTCTGCCATACAGATGACGGCTCCCGGCCCGATCTCCCTCCCGCTTTTTTTAAGGAGTGAAAAGGTTCTGATAATTTTTCTCTCCGGAGAAGCCGCACGCTTGATCTCAAACGCATGCAGTCTGCCATCCATCTCCAGGATCAGATCGATCTCCTTCTGATTTGTGTCCCGATAGAAGTTCAGATTGACGCTTTTCTCTCCATAAGAAGCATTTCTGAGCACCTCTGAGACGACATAGTTTTCAAGATAATGACCGGATGCCGCACCATTCATGAGGGCATCACGGCTGGTCCAGGATGAAAGGAAGGAACATAAACCGGTGTCGCAGAAATACAGCTTCGGCGTCTTGATCATTCGCTTAAGCTCGTTATTATAGAACGGTTCGAGCAAAAAGATGATCCCCATGGACTGAAGGACCTTGACCCATTCCTTCGCAGTCACGCCGGATACTCCCGCCGCGCTGCCCAGGTCGTTATAGTTCAGCAGCTCCCCTGAAAAGGCCGCGCTGGCTCTTAGGAACCTGCGAAAGCCCTCCGTATCATGAATCCCGTTATCATCTACCGCATCCCTCATCAAATAGGCATCAATATAGGAATTCCAGTAGGCACGCCGGAGTTCCGCATCCATGGAAACCATGTCCGGCATACCACCTGCCCAGATACGGTCATATACATCCAAAATATTATTCGCCGGATAGTTTTGACTTCTCTTTATAAACGACGAAAGAGAATAATCGTCCGGGATATCATCCGCTTTTCCCGCAAGCTCCTTCGCCGACAGGCTGAACATCTTAAGGATACCTATCCTCCCGGCAAGAGAGTCTCCAGCTTGCTTCATCAGCCTTTTGCTTTGAGAGCCTGTCAGCCAGAAACGACCTCTTTCGTCACTCTCGTCACACAGCAATTTGATTTGCTCCAAGAGGGCGGGAGCCTTCTGCACTTCATCTATAAGGATCGGCGGCTGATACATCTGAAAGAAGAGTTTGGGATCCCTCTGCGCCAGATCCCTGATATCCGCATCATCCATTGAGACACAGACCCGAGCGCTATCCTGTGCCAAGGCGTTAAGCATCGTAGACTTCCCGACCTGTCTCGCTCCGGTCACCATCACAGCCTTAAACGCACTGCTCATTTTCAGGAACTTTCTTTCCAGAGAACGATGAATGTAATCCATAGGCAGTACCTCAATTTAAGTTTATAATGCAATTAGACTTTATTTTAAACTTATTTTTTCTATTTGTCAAAGAGCCTGCCCGAATCCCGTCTGTGTCATATCCACTTGCTTTAGCATCCGACAGTCCAAAACCTTTTCCTAAAGAGGAAAGAGCTTTCATTACAGCACCTGCCTGATTGTCAATCGAAAATCACAGCAGTCAGCGCCAAGGCCCAATGTCTTTGTCCTTCCCCAATGCAGCCCGGCATGCATATCTCCATAACAAATATCGTCCGCCCGACAGAAGCTTCGGACAATTTCCGGGCAGCTATACCGAACGCAAATATCCTGATAGGGACAGACCAACATATCAAACCGCATTTCATTCTTATCCGCACTGAGCCATTTTGCTCGAAATCCAGCCGCCTCCCCAAAAAATTTCTTTGTCATTTGCGTGAAAAAGCGCGGGACAAGTTTATATAGATATGGAATTTTAAGAATATTACGAATCATATTCCCAAGCGGCTCGCTTTGTTTCTCGTAATATCCATAAAGAATTTCAGCTGCATCATTTCTGTTTACATCTTCTTTTAACATCGCCTGGAACGCTGCGATTGCCGGATAAATCCTCTTTCTGGTGTGCATACGCAATGCTCTTGGCTCCTGTCCATTTTCCAAACAAAGCCGCTCATATATTTTCCCGGCATTTAGCACGATATGCTCTGCTTTCTCATGATCGAACTTTTCATAAAGCACCGGTCTAAGATTTGCAAGATACTTGCTATGCTTTTTCATAAAACACCACCTTCACCCAATCTCCAGCCAAGTGCCTGCTGTCTGATATTTACAAAGTGCCTATATAACCCATCCTGCGTAAGTAATTCCGTATGCGTACCCCGCTGGACAATTTTCCCCTTATCCAAAACAAGAATCTGATCTGCCGAACGCACCGTAGACAGACGGTGCGCAATCATCAGCAGAGTTTTCCCTCGTGTCAGTTCAAAAATGGCTTTTTGTAAATCCAGTTCATTTTCAGGATCTACGCTGGCGGTAGCCTCATCCAAAATGATGATCCGGGCATCCTTTAAAATGGCTCGTGCAATAGAAATTCGCTGCTTTTCACCCCCGGAGAGACTGGCTCCTCCCTCTCCGATTTTCGTGCCATATCCATCCGGCAATGCCATAATAAAGTTGTGGCAACAGGCTTTTTTTGCCGCTTCTATGATCTCTTCCCTTGTTGCATCCGCCTTTCCGAAGCGAATATTATTTTCTATCGTATCTTCAAACAGATAAACATTCTGAAACACAATGGAGAAATTCCTCAGGAGACTGTCCGATGTATATGTACGCACATCATGGCCGCCAAGCAAGATTTGACCGCTGTTCACATCCCAAAAACGGGCAAGCAAGCTGCACAGCGTTGTTTTGCCGGAGCCGGACGGCCCGACAATGGCACAGGAGCTGCCCTCCGGTACCGTAAAGCTCACATCATGAAGCACTTCTTTTTCTCCGTACCCGAAGGAAACATGACGGACCTCTATATCATGCTGTACGGGGGATAGATTTGATCCATTTTCGTCCAGAGATGGAATTGCCATAATCTTTTCCATACGATCCAAAGAAGCATCCACAAGCCGTGCCACCGATGACATACTTCCGGCCACTTCCACGGCAGAATAAATCATAAAACTGGAAACCAGCAGAAGAAGACATTTTTCTGCTGAGATTTCTCCTGTCCAAAGAAGATAGGGCGCAAATACTAAAACAGCTGCCCGTGCCAGCTTAAATACGGTTTGATACCATCCCGTCATCGTAGAAAAGGCTTTTTCAAGTTTGATATTTGCAGAGGCACTTTCCTCAATCGACTGATTCATTGTCTGAGCAGCGTACCCATCCAGACCAAAGGCCTTTACGACACCCATGCCCTGCACATATTCCAGAACAGCCGTAACAAGGGCTGCCTGGGCTGCCTGACGACGGGGCGAGTGTTTTTTGCTTACCTTTTGAATGTCGGCATAGACCAGCAGTGCGGCAAGCAGACCTGCAAGGGATAAGAGTCCGATGCGCCGTTCGTAGAAGAAAAGCCACGATGTGATAACAATCGCATGAATGAAGCCTCCTGCGACCGACTCCATAATCGTCACAGCATTGCTTTCAATATCTCCCAGAGTTGTTGTGACTGCCGCCGTAATATCCCCCAGCCGGTTTTCGCTGAAATATCCCATGGGTGCATGCTTTAAGCGCTCTCCGATAATGAGGCGCTTTTTTGTGCATACGGAAAAACTGCCGAAAGTGCGGGCATTGGCAGAAAGATTGATAAACACAATTCGGCCTAAAATACTGACCATCATAATAGCAAAAGATTCCCTTATCGTATCAGCTGAGATAAGCTTTCCCTGCTGCTTAGCTAAAACTTCTTCTAAAACAGTCAGGATCGCCAGAATAGGAACCATCTCAAAAACGGAGCTGATTACATGAAACAGGAAGGAGCGAAGCAGCAGTCCTTTCTGATCTCCTGAAAATATCAATAAACGCTTGAATAATGCAATCATTATGCTTCCTCCTCTCCCTTGTCTTTTGTACCGATATGCGCCTGCCAAAGTGCCTGGTAAAGATGACTTTCTGCAAGCAATTCCTGATGTGTTCCCTGTGCGTCAACCGCTCCCTCGTTGAGAACAAAAATCGTATCGGCAGCGGTAATGGTCGATAGTCTGTGAGCGATCACGATCAATGTTTTTCCCGCCACAAGCTGAGAAATGGAGGACTGAATTACCGCTTCGTTTTCCGGATCTGCAAAAGCAGTTGCCTCGTCCAAAACCACCACCGGACTGTTTTTCAATATCGCTCTCGCTATCGCAATTCGCTGGCGTTCGCCGCCGGAAAGGTGGCTGCCGCCGTCACCCGCCAATGTGTCATATCCGCGAGGCAATGACAGGATAAAATCATGGCAGCTCGCTTTCTGTGCCGCCCTCTCCACTAATTGTCCCCATCGGCATACGAGCGAGCTTTGCCGTGATGGCTTTTCGGATATGGGCAAGTATGGTAAACGCCGCGCGATGGGAACGAATGGTTGAATAAGTGCTCAGCCATAAAGAGGCTAAATAGCCCAAAAGGGCAAGCGATACGAGAGGCATAATCCGGCCAGGCTGAATCTGCCCTCTCATAAGATTTGAAATGATTTGTGATACTGCAGCATAGGGTATGATGCCGCAAAAGGCAAGCTAAAGCAGCTAGTGCAACGGAGCTTGCCAAAAGTCCTTTACATGGTTTTGCAAAATCCCGCAATCTCTGAATCGTTCCTTTTTTTGATGGATTCATATCTCACCTCTTAAAATCTGCTCCACTGTTTCCCGCGCTTCCCCGGACAAATCCGCAGTGATTTTCCCCTCCGACAATACCAGAATGCGGGAACAGATGTGTTTCATAAATTCAACATCATGGGTAACAATCAATAGAATGCTTCCATGCAGTGACAGCTCTTTCGCCAGCCTTCCTACCTCCTTCATACCGGAAAGATCAAGGCCGCTGGTAGGCTCATCAAAAACCAGCAGCTTTCGTTTGCAAATCAAGCTGACCGCAACTGCCAAGCGCTGCTTTTGTCCACCGGACAGGGAAAGCGGATGTCGATCCTTGTATTGGCTAAGTCCTAATAAATTGAGTGCATACTCTATCTGCGCCGTATCCGGCTTCTGAATACCAAGCCGGCATTCTTCCCATATACTGTCGGTAAATAGCTGCTGTCCCACATCCTGCATGACCATATAGGAGCATTGCTTCCGTTTTTTTGAGGATAACCTTTCCCCGCCGAGGATGATACTGCCTGAGGATTCTTTCTGCAGGCCGCATAAAGCACGGGCAAGTGTTGTTTTTCCTGCTCCATTGGCTCCAGCAATGGCGATAATCTCGCCACCCCGTGCTGAGAAAGAAAGATCCTTCAATATGCACTCTTTTCCAAGATGCACACGGAGATTTTTTACATCCAGATAGTTCTCTGTTAAACTAACAGGACTTTCTCTTACTATGATTTCTTTCAGATCCCGACAGCGCAAGCCCATAGCTTCGATTTCATCGGAAGGAAGTGAACAAAAATCCGCTGTGGGAAAATCTTTTTCCAGCACTCCATCCCGCAAAAACACGACCCGATCAGCCAAATTCATCAGATACCATAGGCGATGCTCGGAAATGATAATCGTCTTTCCCTCACTTTTTGCTTTGGCAATCAGTTCTGCAAGTTCTTCAATCGCTGCTGTATCCAAATTAGAAGAAGGCTCGTCCAGAACAAGAATTTTCGGGTCAGAAGCACAGACAGACGAAAAAGCGATTTTCTGTTTCTCACCGCCGGACAATGCGAAAATACTTCGTCCGCGCAAATGTTCCAAGTGAAGATCCTCCGTAAGCTCACGCAGCCGTTCTTTCATCTGTTCCCGGGGAACGGAACGATTCTCTAAGCCGAAGACCAGCTCACTGTCGGTATCTGTGTTAAAAAATTGCGTGCGTGGATTTTGGAATACCGTTCCTACAATATCGGACAGTGCTGCGATCTCCGTAGTGATCGTATTTCTCCCATCAACTCTTATTTCTCCCGATAGCTTTCCGGGGAAGAAATGTGGTATCAGTCCATTGATCAGCCTTGTCAGCGTGGTTTTACCGCAGCCCGATGCACCGCACAGCAGGATACATTCGCCTTTTCTGATATGCAAAGTAATATTATGCAAAGAGCCGGTCTGACCTTCGGCATACGAATAAGATACATTTTCCAATCGAATCACTTACATCACCTTCATGAAAGGGGCAGCTGTCATCATCCCAACCATCGCCCCATATACGATAGCCGCAATAGCATCCCATACAGTGAAGCGAGTTTCCTCCAGGCAGCTGCGTCGTCCTGCATGGTCGATTCCCCGTGTAATCGCTGCCTGAGAGATTTCGTCCGATATGCGCGAAGCCGAAACCAGCATCGGGACATAAATATATTCCATGGTCTTTATCGGATGAGCAATCAAACCGGCTGCTGAGGCAGAGATGCCTCGCAGTGCCATGGCATCTCGTATCGCATTCCATTCTTCGCTCATAGTGGGAAAGTAGCGTAAGGTAATGGACAGCGCAATGGTAAACCCCTTTGGCAAATGAAATCGGCTGACGGCCGCCAAAAAGCTGCTGAGCTTTGTCGTTTTGATCAGATAAGTTCCCAACATAAAGCAAGGAATCAATTTGCGAATGTAGACAGCAAACATATAAACAATGCCGCCGATAATGAGCGGAAAATGCCGAACAAGAAACAGCTGTATAAAGAGCAGCGACAGAAACAAACCCCCGTAACGCAATGCTTTTTTTATATTCCCTGAAAGAAGCAGAAGGAACAGGGGAATGGAGACAAGCAGACACTCAATCACAATGCTCCTGTTCAAAAATACGGAAATACTTGTTATAGCAAGAATCCCCAGTTTTGTTCGTGGATCTAATCTCATTTACACACATCCCGCCTTTTCAAAATGTTTCCTTAATAGTTTTCTCCCAATGAATCCTCCAATCACGGCACACAGGATTGTGGCAAGTATCATCAGCGGAATTGCCCAGCAATTTGCAGCAATGGAGTGAATCACATCGGAAAAGGCAGCAAAATCGCCCTTATTCTTTAGAAATTCATCAAATTGAGACGGCATCACAGCCATGGGGATGTAGGCCCCCATAGGAGATAAAGCCATTACGCAATAAGCCATCAGGTTTCTGCGAAAAGACTTAAACTGCGCAGAAGCACAGATGATGTCTGCCAGAAATCCAAATACAACGAAGAACACGGACATCATCCAGAACATGCCGGTGATAAAAAGCAGAATGCCGCCGATGATACCGAGAATTGTCAATGCCCATCGTTTAGGAATTTTTGCAACATAGAGCATGAAAATTGTTCCGTTAAAGAGTGCCACAACGGGCGGCATGAGGGGGAAGGTAATAGGTGTCATCTGGACAATGCCCCCGATTACAAATGCAGACGCAGCGTAAATTAAGGAAAAAATTCCTATTGAAATGAAATCTCTTGTTTCTAATCTGCTATATACTTTTTGAGGAGTCTTCATAGTTATCCTCCTGATCTTTTTCGTTGGCAATGTCCGGGGCGCAGCTAAAAGATCACAACGATCCAAAACGAAAATCCGGGGCTTTGAATTGTCGCTTTGACAGCCTACTGCATACGCAAAAGACCGTCCCAGCCGGAATTGAAAAACACAGCAAGTTCTTCAATATATCCAACGGCTTTTTCCCTCGGCATATCATGTACCACCGTTTCAAATACGGCAGTAAAGTAGGCGCTGGTAATCATGTGATGCAATTCCGGGCTGGCATCACCTTTCAGCCTTCCCCGATTCCGCAAGGCAGTAAAATATTGCTCTGTGCGAGCCACATCCAATTCCACAAGATCGTGAATGTAATTCTCATACTTTGTTCCATCTGCGCAGCATAGAATCAATTTGAAAGCATCGAAATGTTCATAAATATAGTCCAAAAAGTGCCGCAGATATTGCGTGGAAAGTTCACGACTCTGTGCGGCTTGATTTTCCGGAATCAGATCAAAGTGTGCTTCCTGCGCAGCCTTAAATTGATTCACCAGACCTTCTGCTGCCGAAGAAACCAAATCTTCAAACAGGGCGGCTTTATCTGCGTAATATCCATAAAACGCTCCCTTTGTAAAGCCTGCTTCCGCTACGATGTGATTCAGCGAAGCCTCCTTAAAACCTTTTTTTAAAAACTCTCTTTTCCCCACCTCCCGAATCTTCTTCTTTGTTTCAGAGTTTTCCATAAAAAATCCTCCAATGTTAATATACCAGTGGTATGTACCACTGGTATATTAACATGATAAAAGATTCCCGTCAATCCTTCTTGAATCTTTCCTCATGATTTTTCCATACTCGATCATGCAGCTGAGCGGGCGCTTTGTGACGTCATGCCGGCACAGGCGCCTGGTATCGGAGCCTATGTTCCCCATGAAGAGTTCATAGTCATGCTGCCAGATCGGCTTTCCCTGCGGATCCCGCCTGATCACAACGCTCTTCATGTTATCCGTCAGGATGTGCTGCGGAACACCCATGAATAGGAATCCATGAATCATTCCGATGAACAAGTTCCCCTGCCGCGCGTTCGGGAAGAATTCGATCTCGCCATGTAAAAAAGGCGGCTCTCGCCGACCACACCGTTAATATTCTGTGCTCAATAGAAAATCTGCAATGTGCATACTCTTAATGCCTTCGTAATTACCTCCGGCAAATTCATCGCTTCTCAAAACATACTTCGGATAGTTATCCCGGATTTCCAGCAGTCGTTCATATTCTCGCTTTTCCGTCTTCTCGGATTTAATCTCCTGTGTGACCTGCACATATAAGCGCTCATTCTGCCTCTGCGCCACAAAATCGACCTCGCCATCCGGCGTTTTTCCAATCATCACGGTATATCCTCGTCTGCAAAGTTCCAGATACACCACATTTTCCAGACTGGAGGCTGCACTGTCCGGCGTATAGCCCAGCACACTGTAACGTAAAGCAGTATCGGCAAGATAAAACTTCTCCTGCGTTTTCAGAATCTCCTTTCCGCGCAGGTCGTATCGAGAACAGCGATGAAGAAGATATGCTTTCTCCAGCTTTTCCAGATAACTGTACACCGTTTCATTGTCGATAGAACGATGCTCTGATTTCAGATAATCTGAAATTGATTTTGCCGAGAATGAATTTCCAACATTCGCAAATGTGTACCGAACCACCCGTTCCAGCTGGTCAATCTTACGAATCTGGTTTCTCTTTACGATATCCGAAAAAATCGTGGAATTATAGATATCCCGGACAATCGTATAAACCTCATCCTGTGAATACTCTCGCAGGTGTGTTGCAGGGAAGCCGCCCAAACGGATATAATCTGCCAGTTCAGCATGGATATCCTTTACCTGTGTATACTGCTTTTTGAATTCCAGATATTCCTGAAACGAAAGCGTATAGATACGGAAGGAAACATATCGTCCGGTCAGGTAAGTCGCTATTTCCGAAGACATCATTCTGGAATTGGAGCCTGTCACATAAAGGTCAACATCATAATCCGTTGCCAGGGAGTTTACTACTTTCTCCCAGCCTTCAATTTCCTGAACCTCATCCAGAAAGAGATACGTTCTCCCAGTTGGATTGAGTTTTTCTTTGACAGCCTTGAACATATCCTTCGCTGTCATATCCTCATAATCCATGGAATCGAAACGCATACTGACAATTCGCTCAGACGGAATGCCATGCTCCTGTTGCAGCTTCTCCATGATCATTTTTAGAACTGTGGATTTTCCGCAGCGGCGAACACCCGTCAACACTTTTACAAAAGGTGTGTCGGTGTATGCCATAATCTTATCGACGTAGAGCGGTCTGTTTATCATAGGAACCACCTCCATGGTTCCATGATACCGCAAGCGCATTAAAAAAATCAATGGGTTTTGCGATTATAAACCGCAATTCCTATTGATTTTCATTGGCTTTTTTGGATTGTGTCGAATTCTGATTTCTTTCAGTTTCAGAATACCGTAGTTTAGCCAAAAAGTCCAGAAAGCAGCGGCACCAGAGTCGTGCCGATCCGTGCCACGCCGCCGCCAGCCATCAGCTACTTCATGCCCTGAGACTTGGCACCGGATAGCGATAGGTAAGGCTTTGATGCGGTCT
>NZ_KI273085.1:0-29471 GCF_000469565.1 Oribacterium sp. oral taxon 078 str. F0263
AAGGTTTTCATCGTCATGTTTCCGAGAATGCAGGGTGTATAGGGGTATTCCCCCGGCAGGCGGCGCAGTATCTCCTGCTCCGCGAAAAAGCGCTTCTTCTCCTCCGGAAGGCACGCCTCCGACTCTATGAGGCGCTGCAGATAAGCAGCCGCCTCTGTGAGCTTCCCGTGTTCCTTCATCCGCTCTGCCGGACCCGGAAGCGGGATATACATATACTGAAATATATTTTTACGCATAGCACTCTGCCCTTTCTTTTTTAAAGCACTCCGGGATGCCCGCAGTATGGGCATCCCGGAAAGCTCACAGTCCTTTCATTTCATGCGGCAAAAATCAATCCTTCCCAACGGGGCACAGCCATCCGCTCTCCCCCATTTACGCCTGTGTCAGGATCCCCCGCATTTTAAAGGCCGGGACTAGAGGAAGAGGCGCAGCAATGCCCCCATGCCAAGTCCCATAAAGTTTCCGATCGCCGCGCCGAGCACGCCCATGAGCACGCCGATGCCGGCATAGGAGGGGTCGTAAGCAGAGGCCACGATCGGCGCGGATGCGGAGCCTCCGATATTGGCGAGCGATGCCGTAGAGACCATGCAAAGATCCCAGTGAAACAGCTTTGAGAGAAGATACATGAGCAGCACATGAATCAGCAGAATCAGGATACCATATACCACCCACATCGGCGCCGAGAGAAGATCTACCACAGAAGCGGTCGAGGCCAGCAGTGAGACAACGGTATAGAGATACACATTGGAGAGTTCCTCCACTGCCGGAAGCCTGCCCAGCGAAGTGCCCGCACAGATCAGTCCCAGGATACTGACGAAAACCGTCGTGAGCGTTCCCTTATCGAACATTCCAAGCCCCACTGCGGCGAGCCCTGCACTGCAGCTTTGCCCCACCATCTGGGAGAGAGCAGAGACCATGAGAGAGAGTCCGATCAGGAAGATCCAGTCTGAGCTGTCCGCACTCTTCTTCTCCTTTGTGAGCTCGGCATTTGTATTTTCTGCAATGGCCTGGAGCTTGGAGGTATCCGCCTTGACGGCGCTGTTCCAGCGGCCCGCATATCTCACAGCGAGCAAAAGCAGGGCAATCCAAACAGAGTAGCAAACGGTATCCAGCGCCAGCGCGCAGCTGTATGCGCCTGCGTCAACCGGAAGCGCCGCCTGCATAGCTGCCATATTCGCCGAACCGCCGACCCAGGAGGCATAGAGTGCCGCGACCGCCCCCCAGGTATCGCTCCCCAGCATTCCCTTGAAAATCGGATATCCGACCAGAAAACCCACCGCCAGCGTCAAAGAGCAGCCGAGGAAGATCGCCGCCATACGGCCGCCGAGCTTCGAAAGCTTCTTGAAATCGCAGCGAAGCAGCATGACAAAAATCATGGCATAGAGGATGTTGTTTTTCAGTGCGGAATATGTTGTCGAGCAGGCCTCAGAATTGTAGAGTCCCAGGGTACAGAAGATCATGTTGAGTACATAAATCCAGACCAGCGGCGGTATGAACTGGAAAAGCTTCGCCTTTGTCTTCTTCTCCAAAAAGAGCAGCATTCCCGCCAGAAAAACAAGAAACGCAATGTAGGCAAATCCACTCGTAATCATAGTTGTCCCCCTTCTGCTTCTATTCTCTTTTTCCGATACTTAATCCAGGTAACGCAGTCCCTCCACACCGCGGATACCCATGCCGGCCTCATCAGAGACCGTGATCCGCTTCTCCTCAAAGCGCGCGCCTCCGAGAATCGGATCCTCGCTGCACAGCACCGGGCCGTCCAGATCGATGCGGGTGAATATCTTCCTTGCGCAGGCGAGCTCTGCCGCCGCATTGACGGAGATCTTCGCCTCCAGCATGCAGCCGATCATGCATTCCACGCCGTATATCTCTGCCGCCGACGCAATCTTCAGCGCATTGTAAATACCGCCGCACTTCATCAGCTTGATATTGATGAGATCCGCTGCCCGAAGCTCCAGTACCTTCATCGCATCCCGCGGAGAGAAAACGCTCTCATCCGCAAGTACAGGCACATAGCTGTGATCCGTCACATACTTCAATCCCTCCAGATCGTATGCCTTGACCGGCTGCTCTACAAGCTCAAGCCTCAGTCCCTGCTCCTGCATCTCATTCAGAATGCGCACAGCCTGCCTCGGCTGCCAGGCCTGATTCGCATCAATCCGAAGACAGATATCATCACCTGCCGCCTGCCGAACCGCCCTCAGACGCTCCACATCGAGCTCCGGGTTCGCGCCAACCTTGACCTTCAGGCAGTCATAGCCGCGTTCGACTGCATTCGCCGCATCCCTCGCCATCTCCTCCGGCTCATTCACACTGATCGTGATATCCGTCACGATCTCCTTCCGCGCGCCGCCCAACAGCTTATAGACGGGAAGTCTGTACAGCTGCCCGTACAGATCCCAGAGCGCCATATCTGCCGCGGCCTTCGCGCTGCTGTTTCCGACCACACAGGTCTGGACGAGCTGCATCAGATCCTCAAACGCATCGATGTCTCTTCCCAGCAGACTTGGGATAATGTGCTCCTTCAGCGCCCCGATGATGGCCCCCGTCGTATGCCCGGTCACAGCGCCTGTCGGCGGCGCCTCGCCGTAGCCCAGTGCTCCCGTGTCGGTGTGGATCTCGACTATGATGTCCTCCACACTCTTTACCGTGCGAAGCGCCGTCTTAAACGGGAGCCGCAGCGGCACCGATATGGTCCCGAGCCGTATCTCTGTAATTTTCATGACGTTCCTCCTTCTCCGAAGCCGATTTTCCGGGCAGACGCCAAGCCATTAAAGCAGTAATCCACTGTTGGAAAAAGAGGATAAGCGAAATCAATTTGTTTCTTGATATGATTTGATTCAAATTGATTCCGTCTATCCTCTTTCTGCAGGGTATACGAATATTGCTGCTATCCAATTGTTATTAGGGCAGAGATATGACGCCGCCTATTTCATCCTTGATGCCTTCGCCTTCTCCGGTGCAAATTCGATTTTAAGAACCATCCCCATCCCTTTCGCCAGCCGCTGCAGCGTTCGGATTGATGGGTTGGCATTGCCGTGTTCCAATTTGCTGATATCCGCCTGGGCAATCCCTGTGCGCTCCGCAAGCTCCTTCTGCGTCATTCCGGATTTCTGCCTGGCATCAATCATGGCCTGATTCACCGCGTGCTCCGCTTGAAGAGCTTCGTATTCTCTGCGAATCCCGGGATCCTGAAGCTGCCCCTGAAGAAAATCATCAAATTTTCCACTCATAAGCACCTCCCTTTCCATCCCGTCCAAACCGTCTTCCCGATAATTCCTCCTCGCTTTCTCTATTCCACTCTACGGCGTCTTTTGTAAAAGCACTTGCCAGCCTCAAATCTCATCCTCTTCCCCTCTTAATAAATTATAGGTTTTATCCCATATTGTCAAGTATAATCTGCCTCATCCCTTGAGACCGCATAAGAGCCGCTAACACGGATCAGAAAATCCAAATACAAATATAATTGACATTTATAATTAAGAATTTTATAATACAAAAGCCGAAATACTGTTTATTTTTACGACTTCGGTCGGGCTTTGCTGTGAGCTTGCGCTTCTCTCCCGACAAGGTCCGGAATCTTTCGCGCGGAAATAATGATGCGGAAATGAAAGCCGGAATTTATAAACTATAGCAACAGCAGAATATTTCATCGCTGGAAATTCAATATCTACAGACTTCTGCGGCGGGACTGAGCTTCGTTCTTGAGTCCATGCTTCGAAGGATCTGGATCTCAAAGACAGTTGCTGAATGGAACAGATAAAAACAAGCAGGAAGGAAAATCATGGGACTTTTGGATTTCGTCAAGAAAATGGCGACGGGGGCTTCCGATGAGGACAATCGGAAAAACAAGGCGCGTATGCGGGAGATCTTTAACTCCCTTGTTCCGGATGGAGATGACTATAAGCTAATTTACTGCCACATGGAGGTCAATCACAATGCCATCCTTGTAGAGGTAAATGTGCACAGTAATTATATCGTGGGATATAAGACGGGAGAAGTCGCGGTGGTCTCCGTCAATGCAGACCTGACGGAATATGGGGAGGCGGAGTTCTTTAACAGGGAAAATGGATCTTCCATAAAAGCAAGCTGGACAGGCTATTGCATTGCGGAAAACGGCAAGGCCTCCTATCAGTTTGAGCCGATAACGTATGAGCCCGGAATCAAGCGTGAAGCAAAGTATTCCGTAGCAGTGACCCAGTCCACGGAGGAGGTCTCTGCCTTCCGCAAATTCTTTAAGGCAGGTTTATAAAGCAGGAAACGGATTGCGTCGTAATTTTATCCATGATAAGATTGGATAAGTTTACGAAGGCCATAATCAGAAAGGGAGAAGAAGAATGATTCCAACTCCAATGATCGTAGCTGCAGTCGTGGTGGTCTGGGCCGTGTTATTTGTCATTTTTATGATCCTGGGCCGAAAAAGAAAGAATGTGGAGCAGAGTTTTATAGAATCCAACAAGGATAAAGCTCTTCTCCATTTGTATTGCAGGAAAATAAAGATTGACGGACAGAAGCTCTCTTCCCTGCCGCATATCACAGGGCAGAATCTGCAGCAAATCGCAGCTCTGCCTTCGGGAAAGCATACCTTGGAAGGGATCTTTCAGTCAACGGAGCTCGCGGGGATGAAGACCCGGAATGTGGAATCGGAAAAGCTGAGTTTTGAGCTCTCTTTGGAGGCGGGCCACAACTATACTGCCGCGATGTATTTTTATTCCTCGGAAGAGAGAAAAGAATACTATAAGGGCAATGTCGGAAAGGTCATTGCGGAGATTCCGCTCTCGCTGCTGCCGGAGAGCGCTAATCCCAAGGCATACGTGATCGTCTATCAGGAAGATTGAAAATAAAATTTGTTTCCGGTCCTTGCCAAGATCATGGCTCAGCGCCTTTGCCGTCACGATCAAGCTTGTCAACTGCAAAAATGGGGGGCTCCGATGCCTCCCGCCGGCAGGACTGCTCCTACTGCGTGCGGTACAGACCATGAGATGAAGAAGGAAAGCCGGGTGCTGCGGATTTCCTGAAAGTCCGTAAATTTAATGATCTATGGATGTAAAGCATTCACAGCTTATCCAGCAGCAATCCGATCAAAATAAATCCGAATGCGTTCCCGTTCGGAATAGAAAAAGTTCAAGCTCATTTTGATCCACTCTATAAATCAGCAGCCAATCCGCTTCCACATGACATTCTCTAAAGCCTCGATAATCTCCGGCCAATGCATGGTCACGATGCTTCTCGTCCAGTTCCTTTTCTCCGGCAAGTGCATCAATCACATTACGCAGATTATCGATCTTAAGGCCTCGCTTCTTTATGAGTCTTAAATCCCTCTTAAATCGATTGGACGGAACGATCTCAAGCATCAGCAGTTATCTCGTCGAACATGTCGTCAAAAGAACTGTAACTCTTATAGGCAGCCTTATTCCTCTTCATTTCCTCATACTCCGCCAATGCAGCTATGGTATCCGCATTCGGAGTCTGACGCTTCAGCTCAAAGGGAATACCATCATGGGAAACGGCGCTCTTAAGAAACATCGTGATTGCTACAGACATATTTAGACCAAGATCATTAAATAAGTTTTCTGCATTCTGTTTCAGTTCGGAATCAACACGAACATTAATATTTGTGGTAGCCATTATCATCACCCCTCTTTTAGCTTCATCATATCCCTCGATAATCACATTGTCAATACAACGTAACAAATTATTATGCTTTTGTTTGCAAGGGGTAGCGTCAATAATCTTTCGCAAAATTCATTTCCAGCCGTCGGCGTACCATCGTTAGCCGGCTGCAGACTGATCGTCAACTTTACGCTGAAGTTCCCTATCAAACAGGTGATTCATGTTGAGATACCGCTTGGATCCCCAGTCTGACGCTGCTATATGACGCAGCCCGGCACAGACCAACATCAAAGCACTTTGACCATCAGGGAAAGCTCCGATCGCTTTGGTTCGGCGCTTAATCTCCCTGTTGACTCGCGACTATATCTATTTTTATATGAAATTGAATTTGCGAAATTTATTATTCGTCATCCCACTCCGCTGCCCTGCAGTTCTCTCAGCTAGCATTGGGTATGCCGGCCACATAGACAGACCTTGCTTGCATAGTAGCAGCCCGCCCGGAGCGGTCCCGGCATGGGCGCAGCCGTGGGGCTGACATTCAGCAGCTTTCTGAAGCTTCGCGCGGCGAGACTTGAGGAATCATGGCAGAAAACAGGTTGAAGCTCAGATTAAGAAGCCCGCCCCTCTTCCCTGCCAAGCACCTTTTGTATAAAAAGGTCACAATTCTCACTCAGATGATCATAGCTGTCAAAAGCAATAAAACTCCCCTTATCTATAAACAAGACCATGTCAGCAGCTCTGATGGAAGATATTCTATGAGCTATTGATATAATAAATTTATTATTCGATAGATTTTTAATAGCCTTATTCAGATTGCCTTCATTTTCAGAATCAAGACTTGACTGCGCCTCATCAAGTATCATAAGTGAGCTATTTTTCAGGATTGCTCTCGCAATGGACAAACGCTGCTTTTGCCCCTCCGATATCTTCAGAGCTCTCTCTCCTATTTCGGACCCATAGCCGTTTGGAAGCTGTGTTATGAAATCGTGAGCCTGGGCAAGCACAGCGGCATTCCTGGCATCTTTATCAGAGGCACCCGGCTGCCCCATTTTAATATTTTCCATCACTGTCCCTTTAAATAGATAAGCATCCTGGGTTACAACAGAAATTGCACGCCTCCAGGACTCCAGGGTGAAACTCCTTATATCTTTCCCATTTATCAGTATTTTACCCTCAGAAGGATCTGCATACCTTTGCAGAAGATTCACTATGGTTGACTTTCCGGATCCCGACTCGCCTGACAAAGCAATTATCTTCCCCGAGTGTATTTTAAAACTCATATTTTTTATCTGAAAATCCCTGGAATTTGGATATTTAAAAGATACATTTTCAAACTCTATGGTATCTACAGCTTCATTAAACTCCACGGTTCCGGTATCCTGAACCGTTATAGGCAGATTAAGCAGATTAAGTACACGCTCAGAAGCCGCAAATACACTTGAAAACTGTGTGGATATATTGACGAATTTGCCGAGAATTGCGAATATGCTTCCACCCACAGTAATAACCGCTAAGATCCATTGTTTCGCGAGACTGCCACTTCTGTATAAATGATATGATATACACAAAGTGGAAACTGTCATCATGGTACTGATAAAAATAGCGTAAATAAGCCCACAGGCCCTCCTGCCCGCATCTGCCCTTCTGCCTTTTTCATAGTCTGCAATTCTTGCATTTATTTTCCTTCTATAGCTCTCCCACATATTAAAGCTGAGAATTTCACGCATTCCCTGAATAGCATCAAGAATCACATTGGCGACTCTCCCGTATCTCTCTCGAATAACTTTCCCCTGTTCTTTTGATTTTTTATTAAAAAACAGCGGAGAACATAGGTACAAAACAATCCAGATAAACGCATTGAAAGCAAAAAACGGGTGCAGAAAAGCGAAAACTCCGATCAGAACCGCACAAAGAACTATTGAAACCACAAAAATATTTATTGTATGGGCATAAAACCATTCTATCAGATTCATATCGCTTGAGGCAATGGAAACCATCTCCGAACTCATCATCTGATTCGAAAATGATGGTATTGCCTGCTCAAGACGATGATAAATTTCATAACGCATTTTATAAAGTAATCTATACGCTATGTCGTGTTCAGTCCACATATTAAGATAGCCAAAAACGCTGTGTACAAGCACGGATATAACCAGCACTGCTGCAGCAGAAGCATATTTTATATCCATACCACTTAATAATGCACCTGTCATATATGATACAAGGAAGATATTTGCGATAGGCAGAAGCTCATAAACAAAGCATATAATGCAGTTTACAAGCATGTAAAGTCTCATTCCTTTTGAGTGCTTAAGCAATTCGAAAATGATATTTATCCTCTTATTTCTCATTGCCATTCTCCTGACTTTCAACGAGATTATGGTAGCTTTGACAATTATTGTATAATTCCTCATGCGTACCGGAAGCAATAATCCGTCCGCCCTCGATCATATATATGATGTCGACATTTTTGACCGTACTTAAACGGTGGGCTATGATAATTGCGGTTCTGCCTTTTTTTAACAGCTCTATGCTGTCCTGTATGAAGCCTTGATTTTTCTCATCAAGGCTTGAAGTCGCCTCATCAAAGATGAGTATCTCGGTATTTTTCAAAAAGCATCTTGCCGCCGCAAGTCTTTGTTTTTCTCCACCTGACAGAATACTTCCATTCTCTCCGAGTTCCGTGTCTATGCCGTCCGGCAGTTTATCCAGAATGTCTTGCAGATTTACTTCCTTTATCGCCGCACGAATCTCGGCATCTGTGGCATCAGACTTTGCAAAGAGCAGATTTTCCTTAAGAGTTCCATTAAATACATAAGGATTCTGCCATACCGCACTTATATTCTCACGCCACTCAGATACCGTATTTAAAGTAAGCGGAAGATTCTTAAACCAGATTTCACCGGAAGTATATGGATACAATCCCGCAAGGAGTGAAGCCAAGGTAGACTTCCCTTCGCCGGATTTACCCACAAGCGCATAGGTTTTCCCCGGTTTGAGATCCAAATTAATATCTTTCAGAACCATATCCTGATTATTATAGCCGAAAGAAAGCTGCCTGCTTGAAAGAGTATCTGTATTTAAAACATCAAAGTCCTCTTTCCACATCGGAATTTTTTCCTTAAGTATATTTTCAATTTCACTTGAGGCGGTGACACCGTTATAGCCCAAATGCCAAGCTCCCATAAGGGAATATACCGGCATAAAGCAATTCCTTATCATAAATAATATGAAAACCACGCTTCCCGCATTGATACGCCCCAAAGACGAGAGATATACGGCATAAACCACCGAAAGCACAGAACCAATATTTGCGGATAATTCAAACAGGAAATTTTCTATGGTGGTAATTTTCATATGCCCCATAGTTTTTGTATGGATTTCCTTTGAAATTCTAAGCATTTCCTGTCTTCTGATTTTACAGGCTTTCAGATTTTTAAGAGTTTTCATCCCCTGTATATTATCCAGGAAGTCAGAGCCGAATTTATCATATTCTTTCCATACCTCTGTTCCGCTCCCCCAGAGATATTTGTATGTAAATGCAGGGGTAATAAGCATCCCTAATATGCCGATTAATGCAGTGAATCCTACATTGAAATGAATGCTTCCTATATAAATGATACAGCCCACGGATACAAAGAGCACGGTTATCAAATTAGGAAGATAAGTGGAATAGTAAGGGGCCAACGCCTCAATACGCTCTAAAAGCAGAGCGCAGAGCTTACCGCTCCGTTCATCTGTAAGCCTGGTCAGCCCAAGCTCATATATCCTATCCATTAAAATATTTCTAATATCAAGTTTGATTAAGGCTTCCGATCTTACGCTCAGTATATTTAAAGGATAGCGCAGCATCATTTGTAAAAGGACGGAAAACAGAAAGCAGATGAAATAATACCCGATTTTATCCGGTCGTTCAAAAACCGCGTTTATTGCCTCAGACAAATAAAAAGCCTGAAAAATGGTAACCGCACCAATAAAACAGCTTAACAAGCTGACAAATATAATGTGTCTTTTTAGATTTTTTGCTATTTTTAATAATGCACTGTTAATTAACACGTTTTGACCTCTCGTGTCAAACGGAGCTATATATAACTACGCGCTTATTGTTGTTTGACGTAGTTATTATTTCACCTTCGACTCTGAATACATCCCTTAAAATTTCCTTATTCAATACCTTTCCGGCTTCTCCTTCGGTTACATTTTTACCATCACTTAAAACATAAATATAATCGCAGTATTCAAGTGCTATGCTTAAATCATGAAAAACGGCAAGCACCGTCTTATTGAGCTCTCTGATAAGTTTCATAAGATTCCATTGATAATATACGTCAAGGTGATTCGTTGGCTCATCTAAAATAAAAATATCAGTTCTTTGTGCAAGTGATCTCGCCATAAGGACTCTTTGTTTTTCGCCCCCTGACAAAGTATTAAACAAACGATCTTTATCGGCAAACATGCCGACGTATTGAAGAGAATCAAAGGCAATCTCCAAATCTTTGCGGTCGGCAGTTTCATATATTTTTTTATGCGGGGACCGCCCCATAAGAACCATTTCCAAATTAGTATAATCAAATACAGAAGTATTTTCCTGTCTCATGACCGTCATGAATTTCGAGCTTTGCCTTACACTTGTTCTGGTTATGTCAATGCCATTTACAAATATGACATTGGAATCGACAGGCAGAACTCTGTAGATATGCTTCAGTAATGTCGTCTTTCCGGACCCGTTAGGTCCTATGATTCCTACAAATTGTCCATCTTTAACTTTTATGCACACGGATTGCAGGATCTTCTTATCATTCACCGAATAATCAAGATTATTTACCATAATTTTATCGGACATTTTATGCTATATCCTTCCCGTCTTATTTTTCCGATATAACAGATATATAAAGAAGGGCCCCCCGCAGAAGGCTGAAAATATACCGACAGCAATTTCCTTAGGTGCAAGCAGGGTCCTTGAGAGTATATCCATCCATGCAAGGAAAATCCCGCCTATAATATAGGAAAAAAGCATAAGCTTCCTGTTTTTTGACCCGAAAATAATTCTGCAGGTATGAGGAATGATAAAGCCTACAAATCCGATTAACCCGCTTGCGGAAATAATAGCACCTATCAACAGCGAGACTATTATTATCGTGAATCTGCGGATTATCTTTGTGGATACTCCAAGTGTAACAGCTGTTTCCTCACCAAGAGACAGTAAATCGAACCGGTCTCCTGCAACGCTCAAAACGATAAGGCTTATCATTGACACAAATATGGGGAAAGCAATATTATACCATCTCGCACCGGAAAGTGAGCCCCAAAGCCACATTGCGGCGCTTTCCATTATAAAAGCATTTGGGAGCAAGGTAATGATAAAATTACTTGCCGCATTTAATATAACGGAGATTGCCATTCCGGTGAGGATAAGGTTGTTGGTTGAACTGTTGCCGCTTATCATCCCTATGCCGTAGACGAGAAACATGGCAAGCAGTGCCCCCGCAAAGGCAAACACGGGAGTAACATAGGATATGATTGCCGTCCCGCCAAAAATCAGAAATGCCAGGCTCACCATAGCGGAAGCCCCGCTCGAAATGCCCAAAACATAGGGGTCCGCCAGTACATTCTGGGTAAGCGCCTGCATGGCACAGCCGCCCAAAGCAAGCCCGCCGCCTGCCGCAAGAGCAAGCAGCATCCTCGGCATTCTCATATTCCATAAAATGGTGACATCCCTGCTTAAATTTTCATCCAAATCGAAATGAAAGGTCTTGCCAAGTATTATATGAAGGCAATCCGCCATATTTATATTCTTTGAGCCGAAGCTCACGCCTATAAGCACGGTTATCACAGCAAAGATCAGTATTGATCCAAATATGACTGAAGTTATGAGCCCGGACTTTATTTTTGCATTATCAGTTTTCATTTTCACTTAAATACTTCAGGGTGTATTGCTTTTGCAATCCTTTCTATGCTGTCCGAATTATGAAGACTCGGAAAATACTCAATTCCTGTTATGCCGATATAATTTTTATTTTTGATAGCTGCGACCTCAGCAAGTTCCGGAAGCGACTCAAGGTATTCAATTTTTTTCTGAGCCTCGTCCTTATCCCAATATTCGACCAGTACTATATATTCGGGATTTTTCTGAATGATCTGTTCAATTGTAGCAACATCGAAATCAGACTCAAACTCTTCAAATACATTTCTTGCCCCTGCCAGTTTTAAAAGCGAGCTTTGAAAAGCATTTCCCCCCGGAGTCATGATACCGGCTTTATCCTGAAAATCAAATATAAATACATCTACGGGCTTTTTATCTTTTACTTTCTCAATTATACTGTCGACTTTAGCTTTATATTCCGACACTACTTTTTCAGCCCTATCCTCTGCATGAAAAATCTTTCCGATATTGCGAATGTCATCATATACCGCGTTTATGTCATGCTTGGCACCATAGGTTCCGCTCGTAACATAATATTTTATGTTGTTATCATCAAAATCCTTCTCGGGAGCTATATAATCGGAAGTCAGATGATATGACAAACAATATACAAAATCCGAACCTGATGACAGCACTGTTTCAAAGCTTGGAACCCCCTTCCCCTTTCCATCAGGCAGAAGCTCTATCTTTTTTAACTTTTCATATAAATCAGGATAGCAATGCTCCGGTCTGTTCATACAGCCGGTCAGCCCGACAATATGATCCTGGAGGTCCAGTGCCGCCATTATTTCAGCATTATCATAGCCCACAACTACTGCTTTCTCAGGCACTTTGCTGTAGGTTATGTCTTTTCCCATTACATTCAATGTAACGGAGCCGGATTTCATAGAATCGGGTTTCGTATCAGAAGAATCTCCGTTCTGATCGTTCAAAGTCTCCTCACGCTGCTGACCAATGCTTTTCGTCGTGTCAGAAATCTTTTGTTCCGCTGCACCCCCACAAGCGCTAAGCTGTAAAACAATTAAAGACAGGACCATCAGTGCTAATGCTTTCTGAATGGAATTTTGCTCTTTTTTCATCAATAAATCCCCCAAATTCTACAGCAAAATGATTAGTTAGTTTATACTAATTCAGGCATTTTGTCAAGTCAAATTGTGTTTTTGACCCCGTCTTCAAGTTTAGCACTACTTTTTTATCTCAAATCCGAAAGACAGGTACTATCTTCCGAGCGGTATTCAGCATTGTAAAGAATTGTGCGGATACAGAAGACATGGTACAGGACACTTTCCTCCAATTTCCATGTCAACGCTTCCCTTTGAAAATCCGATGGATCATAGCTGATCAATGCCGTATTATCCTTACCGCAAAAATACCGGCTTGTCGTCCGCCTTTACTACTGCAAGGATTATTCGGTAAAGGAAATCTCCGCTGTGCTGACGCAGTCCGAGAATGCCGTAAAGAACCGGATGCTCAATGGAAGACGGATAACCGAAAAACATGCTGATTCCGGTTTTCTCGGACAACTCAGCCTGCCTCAGACCCGCTTCACTTTCTGCATTGACATTCATAACGAAAATTTTGTAATATAAAAACGAAAATACAATTCGTTTTTACGACTTCGGTCGGGCCGTACTGTGACTTTGAGTTTAGCTCCTGACAAGTCCCGGAACTTTCCTCGCTTTTTACGCAGAAATAAAATCCGGAATTTATGAAGTATGTAAGAGCTGAATATTTTTTGCTGGAAATTCGATTAAGGGGCGAAAAAAGGATCATTATGATTCGTGAGGCAAAGAAAGAAGACTTGGGTGAATTGCTGAAGCTCTATCTGTTTTTGCATGAAGATAGTATCCCGGAGCAAAGCGAACGCCTTGAAAAAACCTGGAATCAGATCATAGAGGATCCGAATCATCATTTGATCGTGAACGAAATAGATGGTCGGATTGTTTCTTCCTGTGTATGCGTAATCATTCCGAATTTGACAAGAAATGTCAGGCCCTATGCATTTGTGGAAAATGTTGTAACCCATGCTGATTACAGAGGAAAAGGGCATGCCGGAGAGTGCCTGAATTATGCGAAAAAGATTGCCGAGTCGGAAAACTGCTACAAGATGATGCTGCTTACCGGCTCAAAGAAAGCGGAGACGCTCCGCTTTTACGAAAAATCCGGATACAACAGCAGCGATAAGACAGCCTTTATCATGTGGATTTGAGAGGGAGCAAGTCTTACGATCAAGGCATTTATTCTTGACTTCTGCGGAACAATAGTCCATGAAGATTCACGATTACGTCTTATGGGGACTGTTCCGCCGGAGTGAAACGAGGCAATATTCCCACAGAAAGCTATTTTTCGTCCCGGAGTTTACGCCGCACGGTTAGTTTCAATTTCACAATCCGGATTTACCCGTCTCCACAAGCCGGAATATACCGTTATAGATCTGCGACATCCATCACCTTTATTCCATTCTTCCGCAATAACTCCGCAAATACGCCCTGCCCGGAAATAATCCTGCCGGAGAAAGAACCATCATATATTGTATTGACTCCGCATGATGGACTCCTGGATTGCAGTATAACAAGCTCTGCCCCCTGCTCTTTTATGATTTCCAATGCCATTTCCGCACCTTGGCGAAATTCTTTATCCACTGAGCTGCCGTCTTTAAGGCGAACTACGCCATTTACAATTTCCGCCGATTCCCTTGGTATCGGTAAACCGCCGAGAAGCTCAGGACAAACGGAGACCACCTCGTGTGCTTTAATATAGTCGATTACTTTTTCACTATAATTGTTTCCACCATTATATTTGCAATTCTCCCCAAGTAAACAAGCACTCACTGCTATTTTCATCATAAGACCTTTCCTGATGGTTCTTCCCTGTAAATTTGTATTTGTCGTTCTTCATAGGGAGAATTGTACACCTATTCCTTTCTTCGGTATAGCATGAAAACGTTAAGGATTCGATAATTTTATCGCGGTTCCCGCAGTCGCTCCTCCTTCCTGGTAATGTAATATATAGTTGACATTATGCCATGAAAGTGCTACTATTTAGATGTCAACTAAATACGACATTATGACAAGGCCAAGCTCTGGGCCGAGACGCCGGTTTGTAAAAGGAAATGCAAGCTTATAGTAAAAGGAGAGATGCTTATGAACTATCTGTTTGGATTCGGATTGCCGTTTGCTCTTGTTCTCTTGCTTATCCTGTTTCTGCGCGGAAAAAAGTCGGAACCTGTCGTATATGATGAAATGCAGACAGCAGTAAGAGGGACCGCCTACAAGTATTCCACCATTACCGGAGTTCTCAGTGGGTTCATCGCCGCATTTCTTGTGGATCAGGATCTGCTCCCCGTAGATGGGAGCTTTGCCATGATGAGCGTCTGCTTACTGATGATTGCCGTCTATACCGTGTACATGGTCATGAAAGGCGTCTATTTTGGTATCTCAGGTCACTGGAAGAAATGGACGGCACTGATCCTTGTGATCGGTCTTTGCAATATGATCACAGCTGTGCTTCGTATCTGTGAAGATGGACTGCCGGAGAAGAAGCTGACCATTATCAATATCCCTGTGATGACGGGTGCCGTGTTTATCATCATCGCAGCAGCCGTATTGATTCAGAAGGCGAGAGAAAAGAGGAGTGAGGACTCATGAAAAATCTGAGAATGAAGTCTGCCAGGGCCGCGAAGGACCTCTCTCAGCAGCAGCTCGCCGATCTCGTAGGAGTCTCCCGTCAGACGATCAACGCGATTGAAAAAGGAGATTATAATCCTACGATCCGGCTCTGCACCGCGATCTGCAGAGTTCTGGGCAAGACTCTTGATGAGCTTTTCTGGGAAGAATAGCAGCGTGATCGGATCCGCTTCGGGTATGCTCATTCTCCTTTTGAACCTCATTCCTCTATGCATCGGAAATCAGAACGGTCTATCGGCCCCGATGACTGCCCGAGCTTGAGGTTCCGAATCTCCTGATCCGGCTTTTCTTTTCCCTTTATCTCCGGTTCACAGCGGATCGGCTTACTATCGCTGACTTCGACCTTGGCGCACGCGTAACGAATCCCTCCCTATTCACTCTCGGAAATGGTGCCCAGAAGAAAACGCCGGACCTCTTGGATTCGTTTTGTCGAGACTTAAGTTTGGGTCGTGTTCCTATTCGTTCAGATGATAATACTGTATCTTCCGCCAAAGTGTCGTTGTGCTGATTCCGAGTTCCTGTGCTGTCTTGCGGCGATTCCCGTTGTTCCGTTTCAGGCAGGCGGCGACCACATCTCTATAAACATCATTAGACTGGGGAACAGCTGTTGTCAGCTCCGGCTGTATGGGCTGGGTGTTATCTTTTCTCTGTTCATAAAAGGCAGAATCCTGTTCATATAGTTCATTCAGGAGAGATTCAATATAGTCGTCCTTTAGTTTCTGCTCCGGCGCTGTGAGTATCATGCGTTCGCAAAATGCCTCAAGCTGTGTGACATTTCCTTCCCATGGATAAAGCAGCAGCCTCTCTCTTGCTCTTTCAGTAAGGATATGCTGCGTTTTATATCTTTTATTAAAGTCCTGCAGGTAAAAATCCAGCATGTTTCTGACATCATTAGGGCGTTCCCGAAGTTTCAGTATTCGAAGCCGCAGTGCGCGAAAAGTGAACAACAAATCTGAGCGAAAGAGGAATTGGTTCCGCAATTCAGTCAGGTTTTTACTGGTACTGCCGATGATGCGCAGATCTACGTATCGGTATTCAGCATAATTTGTATGGCTGCGTACTCGTTTTGTCCTGATCACCCTGGCCAGTTGGGCCTGCATCGGAAGAGTGAGTTTATCAATTCCCTGAATCATCAATGTGCCATGGTTCGAGTCCAAAATGGCACCTCTTCTCCCAGTCTTTGGATCACCAAAGAGTACATTCTCCTGCGTTTCATTTGTTGTCCCGGACAATGTAATGACCGCGTAGGATTCTTTCCGGCGTTCTGATCCATTATGAATAGCCTGCGCCAGCATCTCCAATTCTGGGCTGGCAGCACTTTCAATGAGAATCGGGCTGTCGGATTTTGCATACTCACGTGCCTTCGAGATACAGGGGTGCAGATCTATAAAAATTTTCTCCAGCATATCAAAAGTCGCAACAGCCGGATCACCATGCAGCAGTACCAGATCGCTTGCGCTGTAATACATTCCGTTATCTCCTCCTGCCTCAGCATCTGTTTTCATCTTGTCTTTCTATATCAAATCTTATCATACTTTTTCCAAAACTTTTCAATGAAATATGCACGTGAAATAGAATGTTTCATTTTGAAACGCTTCATCGTCCTGCCAAAATAATCCAAATGATTTGTGCAGAATAACATAGTATATACAAGAGACTTATTTTTATAATGTGCATATGAAAAAGACGTCGTCAGCAATTGGAGAGATGAGATATGAATCTATTCGACTATAAGGATGAAATACAATTCACAAAGGCTGTATTTTACAATTTCAGACCGATCCCTCTTCCGATACCATTTAAGGATGCCACGGGTGGAATGGGACGGTATCTACCGGAGCAGGGGTATCTGGAACTGTCCGATGAAACCGGACAGACCGCACATTACACGGTAAGCCGGGCTTTTATTAAAGAAATGCTGCCAAAGCTCTTGACCGGCGAGCGCAAAAGCTACAGCGAATGGAGGGAGTCGCTCTACTGGCAGATTCGAAATTCCGGATTCCAGTCCGGACAGGCCGTCAATGTCGGCACTGTGGACCTGCTCATGCTGGATCTCCTGGCTCAGCGTGCCGGTAAGCCGCTTCATCGCTTTCTTGGGGCGGAGAAGGATTGGGCAGCAGCATACAAGGGCGGTGGTGCTATCACTCTTTCAGATGAGGAACTGGAGGAGGACATGGATCGCTATGTATCCGAAGGTTTCACAACTGTGAAATTCAAGGTTGGATCCGGCCGGGGAAAGGACATGGATCGGGATCTTCGAAGGATCGAACGGATCCGCAAAGCGCTGGGAGAAGGAATCGGTATCGCTGTAGATGCGAACCAAAGCCTGAGCGTAGAAGATGCAGTAAAGTTCGCCAAATTAACCGAGCCTTACCACCTTGCCTGGATTGAAGAGCCGATTCATTCCGCAGACTTTAATGGCTATCGGAAACTCAAAGAGCTTGGCGTGAAGCAGGAAATCGCGGCTGGAGAATCTATGCGGATATCCTATATGTACGAAATTTATCTGGAAAAAGGGGTAGATATTCTGCAGCCGTCACTTGGACGCATGACCCGAATCGATGATCTTTTGAGAATCCGCGATTTGTGCCGGGCACAGGGAAAGGAATTTCAATCCGGAGGACGCACGGCCTACAATGCATCTTTTGGCTGTCTGTATGGTCCTGATGAGAGAATTGAATTCCATGCGCCAATCTCCGAACCGGTTCACAAACTTATGCTGAATGTTCCGGAAATAAAAGATGGCAAATGTTTTGTTAATACAGATATCAGCGGAATCCCGATTCGAATGAACATCGAAAAGATCGAGGCTGAGGGGTATCTGGAATCCAGAACGATCTATTATCCGCCTAAGGCGTGATAGATATGGAAATATAGTTGACATCAAAAAAACATCATGATAAGGAGGGTACTATGAGAAAGAAAATTGTTGCGATGGTTATCAGCATGATGATGCTTGGGCTTGCTGGATGCGGATCAACTAATTCCAGCGGAGCAGCCTCCAGTGCAGCTGCACCCGCAAAAGCTGCGGCAAATGCTTCCAGCGAAACAGCCAAAGCTGCGGCATCCGAGGAAACTGCAGCTGCTTCCTCTGATATAGAAGATAAGCCTGAAGTTGAAGTTTCAAAAGGGGATTATGGTTTCCCGAATGACACCACCATCACATGGATTGTTCCCGGCAAGGCGGGCGGCGGCTCTGATCTTGCAATTCGTTATCTTTCCGAGGCAATGACCAGAGATCTTGGACTGACCAACACAGTGACAAATTATGATTCCAATACCGTTGGACATCAGCAGATCGCCAATGCAAAGCCGGATGGATCTACGATCACTCTGGCAACGGCAGCATTGAATATTCAGTGGATTACAGGAAACACAGATGTTAATCCGAAGAAAGATCTGACACTCATTGCCGCAATGGACGACAATGGATTCTCTGCACTGTGTGCTCCGGCCAACGCTCCCTATGACACATTTGGGGAAATGATCGCCTATGCCAAGGAAAACCCTGGAAAGTTAAATGCAGGTATGCCTTCTTCCGGCAACAACACACTGCAGTTTGGTAAAATCCAGAAAACCCGCAATGTTCAGTTCAATCCAGTAGAAGCTTCTTCTGAGTCCGATCGTCTGACGTCTCTGTCCGGTGGATTCATCGATCTGGGATTTGTCGGCATCGGCAATGCAAAGGAGTATGAAAAGGCCGGTAAGCTTAAAGTACTTGCCACTATGGCTGGTGATGGACTGAAGATCGAGAATTATGATTCAAGTCTCGGAGACAACTACAAGACCATGCAGGAACAGGGCTATGATGACCTGTACTGGAATGTGAAGCATTATATCTATGGTCCCGCCGGTATGGATGAGACGCAGGTCAAGAAAATGAATGCGGCTGTGAAGATTCTTTATAATGATCGGCAGTGCCGTGAAGACCTCACCTCGATCGGACATGTACCAGAATGGCATAATCTTGAGGATTCCGAGAAGATTCGCGATGCGGAATATGCTGAGGAGGTTCAGATCGCTGATTATCTCGGCACAAAGGTAAATGACTAAGAAAGGACCTCATATGAAACGAGATACGGTAACAGGAATCGTCGGCATCGCCGCTGTGCTTGTTCTCTTTTTGGTGATGCAGACTCTCCGACAAGTTCCCAATCTCATTGAGCCGGGGCCCCGGCTGATGCCGACTGTTGGTTTGCTGGTCATACTTCTTAGCTCCATCATGCTTCTGATTCACGGTATCCGTGGCAAAGCTCCCGAGAAGTCCTATTTCCCCAAGGGAGGCGGCAAACGCACCGCCTTCGCATTCCTGGAGCTTGTCATCTATGCCATTTGCCTGGAAGTATTTGGTTTTCTGATTTCTACACCGTTTGCCATGTTTGCCTTTGTGAACACTCTGAAAGGGGACGAGAAGGTGAAATGGTGGTTCAATGTATTGATCAGCATCGCCGTAACCGCCTTCCTATACGCAATGTTTGTACTTGGATTCCAGATCAAGCTTCCTGTCGGAATCCTCTTTCGATAAAGGAGATTTTCCATTATGTCGTACTATCTGTCAGGGCTAATGCTCTGCCTGCAGCCGATGAATCTGCTCCTTATTACAGGCGTTGCGATTGTCGGCATTATCTTCGGTGCTATTCCTGGTTTGTCAGCTACACTTGGCATTTCGTTGCTGCTGCCGGTCACCTTTGGCTTGTCGAGCAATACATCTTTTATTGTGCTGCTCGCCATGTGGATCGGCGGTGTTTCGGGAACTTTTATTTCTGCAGTTCTCATTGGCATTCCGGGATCAAGCTCTTCAATTGCAACCTGTTTTGACGGCTATCCGATGACCATGAAGGGAGAGGCCTCTAAGGCTCTCGCAGTCGGCATGACGGCATCATTTCTTGGAACTGTCGCCTCTGTATTGATTGCTACCGTAGTGGCGCCAGTGATTGCTGATCTCGCACTACTTCTTGGGCCTTGGGAGTATTTTTCCCTCTGCTTCTGTGCCATCACTCTTGTCGCGGCTCTGTCCAAAGGCAATATATGGAAAGGCCTTCTTTCCGCCGGCATCGGCCTTTTCCTTGGCTGTGTCGGACTGGACCCGATCACCGGCATCCGGAGATTTACCTTCGGTATTCCAAATCTCAATTCCGGTCTCTCCACTGTCTGCCAGATGCTCGGCATGTTCGCCCTTGCTCGGATCATTGTCGATTATGGAAAAGGGGAAGGGAAACTTCCGGAGGTGAAGAAATCAGAGCTGCGAGGTTTTGGTATTACCATTAAGGATTATATTCGCAGCTTTCCTACCATCATTCGTTCTTTCCTGATTGGCCTTTGGGTTGGCTTCCTGCCCGGCATGGGATCAGGAATCTCCAATATGGTCGCCTACGGACAGGCGAAGGCTTCTTCAAAACATCCGGAACTCTTTGGCACAGGATATGAGGAAGGTATTTGGGCATCTGAGACCGCCAATAATGCTTCTCTTGGCGGTGCAATGATACCGATGATGGCACTTGGAATTCCCGGAGATGGTATCACGGCAATGCTGATTGCCGGCCTCACGATCCATGGACTGCAGGCGGGCCCTCTGTTTCTGTCACAGCAGCCGGATCTCTGCTACCTGATGTTTGCCTGCGTGCTGATCAGTGCCATTATTACGTTCGTACTGGAAGTTGTATTCAAAAGATGGCTCCCTCTGATCTTAAAGGTCCCCTATCACTTCCTGTACAGTGTCATTCTGACGATCAGCTTTATCGGGGCTTTCGGCGTTTCCAACAGTGAGTTCAATTTCATCATCATGCTGGGGTGGTGTGTCCTTGCAGTTTTCCTGATGATGGAAGGTGTATCGCTCAGCCCTCTGGTACTAGCATTTATTCTGTCGGATGATCTTGAAACTTACTTTCGCCGCGGTGTCAGCTATGCACATGGCAGTTATCTGTCCTTTATCACCAGGCCGGTTTCCCTGATCTTCCTATTGCTGGCCGTTTTCTCTGTTGTCTGGCCCTATATCGGCGATTATCGAAAGAAGAAAAAGTCAGCAGCGATTGCTGCGGCGGCTGCACAGCAATCAGACACAGAAGTTCATGATGACTGATTTAATTCCCGGCATCAAAAAAAGTTTATCCTACTCCTCCCTCCATACTGCACAAGTACACGCAGTATGGAAGGAAAAATTATTTCCAAGGCTCAGGCAAAGAAGAATTCGACGTCGAATGGCTGCTGAGTTTTGTCTGATGGCAGTTAGTTATTGAACGTATTAATGCAGGATGCTATTTTCATCAACTATAAAAAGGAGTCAGACTATGAAGATCGGTTTCATTGGATTAGGCATTATGGGCAAGCCTATGGCAAAGAATATCATGAAGGCGGGATATGAGCTCGTGGTCAACACGCATAATCCGAAAACAATTCAGGAATTTGTAGATCTTGGGGCGGAAGGCGCAAAGAACGGGGCAGAAGTTGCGACAAAGGCGGATGTCATTATCACAATGCTCCCGAATTCTCCCCAGGTGCGTGAGCTGTGCCTTGGTGAGGGCGGCATCCTCGAGACAGCGACGGACAAGACTGTTGTGATTGATATGTCTTCTATTGATCCTACAGAGTCGAAGGCTATTGCTGCCGAGCTCGCGAAAAAGGGTGTCGAGATGCTGGACTGCCCTGTTTCCGGCGGAGAGCCGAAGGCTATTGATGGCACACTGTCCGTTATGTGCGGCGGTACAAAGGAGATTTGGGATAAATACTATGACCTGCTGATGACGATGGCTGCTTCAGTGGTTTATGTCGGACCGATTGGATCCGGAAATGTAGCTAAACTTGCCAACCAGATGATTGTCGCTGCCAATATCGGAGCAGTTGCAGAGGCGCTGACTTTTGCCAAGAAGGCGGGAACAGATCCGGAACTGGTTTACAAAGCAATTCGCGGCGGCCTTGCAGGTTCCACCGTGCTGGATGCCAAGGCACCCATGATGCTCTCCGGCAATTATAAGCCGGGGTTCCGCATCAAACTTCATGTCAAAGACCTCACAAATGCACTGAATGCAGCTCATGCAATCAACATGCCGGTTCCGATGACTGCCCATATGATGGAGGTCATGCAGGAACTAATGAACCATGATGAGGGCGGCTGCGATCATGATGATATTGTCAGGTACTATGAGAGAATGACGGGCATTTCGATCATTGAAAATGAGAAAAAAGGGGAGTAAACCTGATGAATACAGATTATATTAAGGGTGTCATCGTCCCTATTCTTACTCCCTGCGATGATGATGAAAAGGTCGACGAGGCGGCTCTTCGCCGGCAGGTAGATTTTGTAATCAGTGGCGGCCTGCAGGGAATTCTCGCCTTTGGTTCCAATGGTGAGTTCTACCAGATCGAAGAAGACGAAATGAAGCGCGGCCTGAAGATTATCGTCGATCAGGCATCAGGCAGGGTACCGGTTTATTTCGGAATCGGCGCAATTAACACGAGAAAATGTGCAAGGCTTGCGAAGATGGCGGCAGCCAATGGTGCCATGGGAATTTCTATTCTCCAGCCGATGTTCCTTAAGCCTACTATAGAAGAACTCTTCCTGCACTTCAAGACAATAGCAGAGGCTGTTCCGGATACGCCAGTATTACTGTATAACAACCCTGGCAGGGCAGGCTACGGCATCAGCGCGGATTTCGTGGATAAGCTGGCACATGCTGTGCCGAATATTGTCGGAATGAAAGATACCTCCGGGGATATCACACTGACCGAGGAGTGTGTCCGCAGAACGAGAGATGTCGGATTCCGTGTTTTCGGCGGAAAGGATACACTGCTTTATGCCAGTCTGTGCGTGGGCGCTGTTGGCGGAGTCTGTACCTCTGGTAATTTTATGCCGGAAATGATTGAAGAAATCTATACTAAATATATGCAGGGAGATCTTAAAGGTGCGTTGGAAGCGCAGTTCAGGCTCAATCCTGTGCGCCTGGCAATGGACTGTGCCAGCTTTCCTGTTGCAGCCAAGGATATGGCTAATTACCGGGGGCAGAATATCGGCAAACCTTATTTGCCTAACCTGCCCACGACGGACAGCACAAAAGCAGAAAAAATGAAGAGCGCGATGGCAGCAGCGGGATTACTGTAATACGAATTTTTGCATTGGATAGGGAGGTATGTTGAATTCATGCCCCCCTTTATTCATAACTGCGAGGCAATTTCAAGGTGATTTCATGGAAGAACATTTGCGAAAAGAAGCAGACACTATAATTGCAGCAAGTCTTAAAGCAGTCATGCCCGATGAGGCTGTGCAGCGCGCTCTGAAGGAGTTCAAGTCTGGTAAGGGAAAGGTTATTCTGGTCGCTGCAGGCAAAGCCGCATGGCAGATGGCAAAGGCGGCAGTGGATTTTCTTGGACATATTGATGGCGGAATTGTCATTACCAAATATCAACATGTAAAAGGAGAAATCCCAGGCATTCAATGTTATGAAGCAGGACATCCCGTACCGGATGAAAACAGTTTTACGGCAACGCAGCATGCTTTGGAATCGGTCAGCGGACTTACAATTGAGGATACAGTCCTTTTTCTTCTTTCCGGTGGCGGCAGTGCGTTGTTTGAAAAGCCTCTGATTTCCGGAGAAGAGCTGCAGGATATCACCAGGCGGCTCCTGGCCTGCGGCGCAGATATTACAGAGATGAATACGATACGCAAGCGCCTGTCTGCAGTCAAAGGCGGAAGGTTCGCCAAGGAATGTGAACCTGCACATGTTTTCAGTATTGTTCTCTCTGACATTCTCGGCGATCCATTGGATATGATTGCATCCGGTCCCGCCTATCCGGATTCCACAACTTGTGCACAGGCCGAGATAATCGTCTCTAAGTACGGTCTCAAAATTTCTCCAAAAGCAGAGAGTCTCCTGGACATTGAGACGCCAAAGCAGCTTGATAACGTAACAACCAGGGTTACTGGATCGGTAAAAGAACTCTGCGCGGCAGCAGACAAGAAATGCCGGGAGATGGGCTATTCTACAGTTCTGCTTACGGATCAGTTGTCCTGTGAGGCCAGAGAAGCGGGATCTTTTCTTGCCAGTATACTGAAAACACATGCCGGAAGCGGCAAAAGACTCGCCTTCATCGCAGGAGGCGAAACCATAGTTCGTCTGACCGGGAAAGGTCTGGGCGGAAGGAATCAGGAACTTGCCCTTGCTGCTGCGCCGGGGATCTCAGGCCTTAAAGGAGCATGCGTATTCTCTTTCGGATCTGACGGCACAGATGGTCCGACGGACGCGGCGGGCGGATATGTGGATTACACTACAATGAAAGCATTGCAGACAAAAAATGTGGATGTGTACCAGGTTCTGCAGGAAAATGATGCCTATCATGCCTTGAGAATGGTAGGCGGCTTAATCATGACCGGTCCGACCGGAACCAATGTAAACGATGTTGCGGTTGCACTTCTTGATGCATGATAAATTGAAGGAGTTTTTATATGTGACAGACATAGGGTTCCCCCGTCTAATAAGTTATTGGTTTAATGTTGTCACGTTTTCGTGAATATTTCTATGTCATTATTTCCTCCATATTTATTCTATTCCTATTTGTTTCATCATCAGTCTTTCCAGTAAATTTTGCATTAAAATCCTATCTGATTCCCCTTACAAATCGGAATTTGCATAATCAGCCGGTATATGCATCTTCAATCGAATTCTTGAAATTCTGCTTTGCCAGCCACTCCCATTCCTCATCATTCTCAGCTATATCAATCCGTTCAATCTTGAAAATCACGGGCCGCGTCCCATCATTGCAGCAAGCGATCATCATTCGGTCATCATTCGTCCATCCCTTCATGATAGAGCCACCCTGCAGAGCGGTGTAAACATATCTGCTGACAGCATCCCACGCCTCTCCGCAGAACTTGCCATCCATCAGGTGATAAAAATCGTCCTTCTTCGGTGTGCGTTTTAGAAGGAAGGTGTCTCCCGGCTTGAAGAACGGGCACGGGCCGGATTTCGGATCAGCCAGGTATTTTTCCTGAAGCTCCGGGAAGCATTTCGTTTCCAAAACGGTAATTTTGCATTCGTGCTGCATATTGACCTCCTCCTATAGGCACTTTCCACATCTACTGCAGCCGCTGCAGCTCAGACGCATTCCACACTTTTCACATCGTTTTTTCAAAGTATGACGTATCAAACTTTGCAGAGGTAATTCCGATTGCGCTCATCCGGTCGTTCATCCGGTTCGATGTTTCTACATCAAAAACCACATACTTTGTATCATTGCCACTTCTCACCTTACATAAACCTGGCCGTCAGGCTTTCCGGACTCTGCCGGATTTCATCGGGACTGCCATATGCAATGATCCGGCCGCCCTCCTTTCCGCCGCCCGGTCCCATATCGATGATGTAATCGGCATTCTTTATTACATCAAGATCATGTTCAATGACCACGACAGTCGCTCCATGATCAATCAAAGTCTGAAAAACATGCAGCAGTGTCTTCACATCCTGCGGATGCAGGCCAATTGTCGGTTCATCGAAAACAAAAACGGAATCGCTCTGCCCTTTCCCCATCTCACTGGCAAGCTTTAAGCGCTGCGCCTCGCCGCCGGAAAGGCCCGGCGTTTCCTCTCCGAGTGTCAGATAGCCGAGTCCGAGGTCGTGCAGCACCTGCAGGCGCTGCTGCAGCAATTTGAGTCCGCCGAGTACATGCAAAACCTGATCCACACTCATATTCATGAGATCCGGCAGACTGTATTCATTACCGTCCTTCGCCCTCCGGCGGATGTCAAACGCCTCCCTGCTGTACCGGGAGCCACGGCAGTCCGGACATGGAATTTTCACATCCGGCAGAAACTGGACATCCAGAGAGATCTCCCCTGTTCCGTCACAGATCGGACAGCGAAGCTTCCCTGTATTATAAGAGAAATCTCCCGCCTTGCAGGAGCGTTCCTTCGCGTCCGCCGTTTTCGCGTATACTTTCCTGAGCTCGTCATGGACATTGGCGTAAGTCGCCACGGTAGAACGCACATTGATGCCGATTGGCGCGGCATCGATCAGCTTGACCTCAGTGATTCCTTCCGCTTCAATGTTTTTCACGTGTCCCGGCAGCTTCTGCCCGCTGATCTTTGCCTTCAGCGCCGGGATCAGGCTTTCGAGCACCATCGTCGTCTTTCCGGACCCGGAAACCCCCGTCACCACGGTAAGCCGCCCCACCGGTATCCGCACATCCAGCGGATGTACGGTGTGAATTGCCCCTGTTTCCAGATGAATGACAGCTTTCTCAAACATGCCACCCGCCTGCATGACCGGGCGGATTCTTGATTCATACTGATCGGAAAGATACGGCCCGATGACAGATCCCGGATTCTTCGAAACGTCTTCGACACTTCCCTCGGAAATAACCATCCCTCCGTCCGCTCCGGCACCCTCTCCCATCTCGATCATCCAGTCGGCGTGCTTCAACACCTGCGTATCATGATCGACAATGACGACGGAGTTCCCATCCGCCCGCAGATCATCCATCACACCGGTCAGACCCTTGAGATTATAAGGATGCAGGCCGATGGACGGTTCGTCGAGAACATAGAGGACACCTGTCGTGCGGTTGCGGACTGCCCTTGCGAGCTGTACCCGCTGCCTCTCACCGGTGGAAAGCGTCGAGGCCGCCCGGTCAAGCGACAGATATCCAAGCCCCAGATCCATCAGCCGCTTCGAAACATCCATGAAGGATTCGCTGATATTTTCCGCCATGGGACGCATCTCTTCCGGCAGAGAAGCCGGAACACCCTGTACCCAGGGGATCAGCTCCGAGAGCGTCATAGCTGTCGCCTCATCCAGCCCGATTCCCCGAAGCCGCGGCGCACGGGCGGCTTCCGACAGTCTTGTTCCATGGCAGTCCGGGCAGACATCCTCTTCCAGATATTTTTCGAGCCGTTTCATTCCCTTCTCATCCTTTACCTTGGCAAGGGAATTTTTCACGGAATTGACCGCGCTGTAATAATTGAAATCCATCTCCGCAGGTTCCAGCGTGTTTGGATTGACATAGTGGATGTGATGTTTCTTCAACTCGCCGTGGTAGATAATCTCCTTCTCCTCCGGCGTCAGATCACGAAATGGGATATCTGTCCGCACTCCCATCGTGCGCACGATATCCTTCATCAGTGACCACATCAGCGTCCCCCAGACAACGACCGCGCCCTCATCGATCGTCTTTGAATCATCCGGCACCAAGGCTGCCTCATTCACAGTCTGGACGACTCCCGTTCCGCCGCAGCTCGGGCAGGCACCGGTACTGTTGAAGGCAAGCTCCTCCGCTCCGGGCCCGTAGAATTTCTCCCCGCAGAACGGACAGGTCATTTCCTGCATGGCGGCGACGGAAAGAGACGGCGGGCAGTAATGCCCATTGGGACAGCGGTGACTTGCAAGCCGGGAAAACATAAGCCGCAGACTGTTCAAAAGCTCCGAAAGCGTCCCGAACGTACTGCGGATGCCGGGAACTCCCGGGCGCTGGCGCAGCGCAAGCGCCGCCGGTACATATCTGACATCATCCACATCTGCCCGTTCCGCCTGTGTCATCCTCCGGCGCGTGTAGGCAGACAGAGATTCAAGATACCTGCGGGACCCTTCCGCATACAGCGCGCCAAGCGCAAGCGATGATTTCCCCGAGCCGGAAATACCGGCGATCGCTACGATCTCATGCAGCGGGACATCCACATCAATATTTTTCAAGTTGTGGACCTTTGCCCCGCGTACCTCGATGTACCTCGGCAGCATTTTTATTTTTTTATTGTCTGTCGACACGATCTGCTCCTTTTTATTTGCATGGGATAAAGCTGTTTATCCCAGTACTTTGCTTATCTTCTGTATCCCCTTACCGTTCTTTATCGTATTTAAACCCCCAGATCATAATCGCGTAAAATACCAAGAGCAGATCTCTCCCCTTTTCCGTTACCAATCTCAAGGACCGTCACAATTCAGCTCTGTAACGCTTTCACGGTCCTATTCATTCCCCTGTCATAAAGATTTCCTGCTTCTTATTACACTTCCGTGTTTTTGAAGCAGCCTTATCAATTCCTCCCGGATGGCCATTTCATATTCAATAATCCTATCAACGTAGAATGCTGTCAAATCACTGTTTAAAGGCTCAGAAATGACGTATTTAAGCCATTCCTGTTTCACTTTCATTATTCCAGCTCGAAAATGAAATACACTTTCTAATCCGTTCTGGTTCTGCTCTTTGGTACAATTTGATTCCGATTGACTCTGCTTATCCTATTTCTACAAGGTATACGAATTGCTGTTATCAATTTGTTATCACGGAATGTTATCATAATGGCTTTACGCCCTATTAATGATCACCGTAATGGCCTCCGCACTGAATTACCGTAATTCGCCCCACATCTGCTGTAAAAATCAAGCGATGCCTCTTATCAATGCGAACACTTGCATATCCGGACATATTTCCCTTCAGCAACTCCACCTTTCCATAACCAGCCTGATACCCATTCCGCAAAATATCTTTGATTAGGTTATTAATCTTTTTGCAAAGAATCTTGTCTTTCTGTAAATCGACATACTCTAGCCATGCATCAGATTGCCAATACAGATCTCTCACATCAGGTCTCCATTAGATCATGGCGAACAGCCTCGTTGTTCTGGACTTCACGAATTCGTCTCGCGAGTTCTGCTGCCTCCTCCAGAGTGAAACCATTTTCATCGCGAAGGGAAAAACGCATGCTCTGATTACGAACTGCTTGCTTAATTAGTGCAAGGGTAGCCGCCGACATCGTAAGTCCCAATTCATTGCATAGCGAACTGAACTGCTCTCTTGTTGTTTTATCCATCTTAAACGTGAAGTTGGACATTTCCACTGTCTTAGCCATTTCACTCACCTCCTAAATCAGGAGCATAGCATCACGATATGTATATTTCAAGTGTTTTTCGCGTGCATAACAGAGTAAGTTTACCGTAGGATTTGATTGTGTGAGAACCACCAATGGTGCGAAAGGGTATTTTATAAATATACCCCCACGATACAGCCCATGTCAAATCAGAGTAATTCCAGCATTGAACCAGGCAAACTTCTGCGCGATTTCGCTGAGCTCATGATTCGCATGATCTACGTACTTTCCCCATTCGCTGTACATCGTTTCTCCAAGCTTATGAGGATCTGCGATGAACGTATTTTCAGCACCGGCAGCCTTAGGGAGCTTCTGGTTCTTTACAAGCTCCAGCATATTCCCCCTGTTAAAAGAATAAGCTCTTAAATAAGCCATCTGATTCGCCCCGTCTCTGCACCATCCA
>NZ_KI273086.1:0-2252 GCF_000469565.1 Oribacterium sp. oral taxon 078 str. F0263
TTAGAGGCTTATCGATTCATTGATGAAAATAAGGGTGATCTGGGAGTTCTCAAGGTTCACAGACATTTCCCATGTGGGAAGTTTCAGTTAATAAGTACCTGTATTACTATTTACTGTCTCCCACTTTTATGCGTTTTGCTAATGCGAGCGATAAATCAAAGGGAGTTGCTTATCCTGCAATTGGAGAGAAAGACTTTTTTAATGGGCTTATTGCGCTCCCGCCCCTTGCTGAGCAAAAGCGCATCGTTGCAAAAATCGAAGAACTGCTGCCGCTGTGTGAACGACTGAAATGAGGTAAAAAGAATGAAAACGCAACAAACGAATACAACGTCAATCATGGCATCGTTTGCAACAATAAAAAGCCTATCAGATGCAAAACAATACCAAAGTCCATATCAGATTCTTAGAGAGTTCATTAGTTATATCATTCTGAAGGATTCATTGTATTCATTTTCAGCCATTGAAATGAAGAATCGCTTGAGCAGTCATTTCTGTTTTTCTATTCCGGAGGCTATTATTAAGACCGCCCTCAAAAACTTGCCCGGTGCAACCTTAGCAGATGGTATATATAATATCTCGCAGAATCAAGTATGCACAGATTCGTTATTTGAGAGAACGAAAACAGAATCAGACGAATATGAATCACGCATAATCGAACTGCTATCTGAATACATATCTTTTAGAACGGGTAATAATATTAGTGTGGAGACACTTTCACAAGAACTTACTAATTTTTTGGTGGAAGATGCGCCCTCACAGTCAACTAAATATTCTGAGCTCATCGGAGAGTTCGTTCTAAAAAATGAACAGAACAGAGAAATACAAGATGGAATTGATAAAATACGTGAAGGCAGTATCCTTTACATAGGTTTAAGTCATAGTATTGGAGAAACCGGAAGTATTACAAAGCCACTAACGCTTTACTTGGGAACAGAGATTTTATTTAGTCTTGTCGGATATAACGGAGAAATATTTCAGCAGTTTGCTGACGATTTTTTGACTCAAGTCCGCACAGCTAACCCTGGTAAAACTCAAAAAATACACCTTCGTTATTTCTCGGAGATCAAGAAAGAGATTGAAGAATTCTTTGATACAGCAAGTGAAATAGTGGAAGGAAAACGACGTCGTCTTCTTGATAAGCCTGCTATGAAAGCGATAACAGACGGCTGTAGCACAACAGCTGATGTGGATGTAAAGAAATCCGACTTTTACCACAAAATACAGTATTCATTTGGCATTACAGAAGATTCCACAAGTAATTATTACAGCGAAGAATGTTTCACTAGTAATCTGGAGAGCTTTGATTACGATGATGAGAACGATAAAAGAAAGAAAAAGGAAACGGCAATTAAGTTAATTAGCCATATTAACAAGCTTCGTAATGGATGCCGCTTCCACAATGATATCGAATCTGAACATCTCATTGTAACAAATACCAAGACCACCCTACTTATATCTAAAGATGTATCGGATAACATCAAAGAAACAGAAGGGTTAGGTAGTATCTGCAATTTTGCTGTTTCTCTTGATAGAATAACCAGTCTGCTTTGGTATAAACTTGGAAATGGTTTTTCAAAAGCCAAGTTCCCTTCTAGTGTAAGTGCTGTATTAAAGGCTCGAATTGTATTGTCGGCCAGCATTGCTAAAAATGCAGAAAAGGAATTTGCGAAGGTTAAAAAGGAGTATGCAGACGGTTTAATTGATAATGACCAGGTTGCTGCTCGCATTATTACGCTTAAGAACAAACCCGTTCTTCCGGAAGATCTGCAAGGAGATGATATTGATGAAATGATGGATTTCACTCCCGAATACTTGAGCAGATATGAAGAACAGGTCAAAAATGATAAGAAAGCACTTAGAGAAAAGGAAACTGTCATTGTAGCGCAAGCGAATGCAATTAAAAATTCATCTGAAGAAAACGCTTTACTCCGCGATGAACTCAATAAATATCGCCAGCAAGAAGAAGCAGCTTTGCAGAAAAAGAACCGTCGCCGAAATGTACTTCGGTTTATTCGGAGTATTGGCTGGAAGTTAGGAGTTGTTGTAGTATTGGCTGTTTTAGAAAGCAAATGCAACTCAAAAATCCCGGCATACATTTCAAAGGCTGTAAATGCAGTAGTCGTTATATACACTATCTGGTCTGCATTAAAAACTATCTGGTCTGCATTAAAAAAAGATAAGGAAAAGTACCTTAAATAGTACTTTCCCAACCAGTTAGACTGTTGTGATATACTATAGTTGTAACAGGAGTG
>NZ_KI273087.1:0-55692 GCF_000469565.1 Oribacterium sp. oral taxon 078 str. F0263
ATGCCTCCCGGGCGAAGCCGAGTCGCTGAGCTGCTTTGCTGACAGACTAAGCGGACAGGGTCGGAGCGCTCCCATTTTTTGCTGCCGATCTGACGTTTTGTCTGCCAAAAAGCAGGCCGTCTGACGCCCCGGCGCTTAGCGATTTGGTCCTTCAAAATCGCTTATGCGTCCGCTGGCCGCGGCAGTCGGAGCGAGAGCGTCCTGCGTTGGGCAGGCAAACGGCAGATCGATTCACTCCTCTCTGAAGCCGTGCCTTAAGCGTAGAAGTCTGCCATCAGGCAGACTCGGAGCGTCCTTGAGTCTTCTCAAAAGCAGGATTAACTTATCTATTCCAGCACTGCGCTCCCGGAGTCCCAGCTCAACTCCGTAAGGGCATCGGCGGCAGAAGGATTTTCACCTTCAGGGAAGGCAAAGAGCACATATGCCTTCCTGTTCTCCCATGCGTCTGGATCTGTAATGACAATCGGCTCCCCTAAATCCGCTTTGTCCTTTGCTCCAAGGCGCAAAGAGGCATAACGATCCAGCTCTGCTCCTGTCATTTTCTTCCCCGAGAAATCAAAAACGAGACAGACAGAATCCGGATACTCCCGGAGAGAGAGAAGCTCCATCCCATCCAAACTTTGTTTTCGCTCCTTCTCCTGATACGATGCAGAGGGAAGCTTGCTCAAGCTGCACTGCGAGCCGCTCACCTGAAGGACCGCCTCGGAGGCATTTCCCGAATTCATGAGGGAAAAGTGCAGTTTATTCCCTTCAATGCCGCTCCCGCCCATGGAAATTTTATTCTCCTCCGAAGTGGGAGCTTCGAGCTGAACAAGCCTCAAATAAGGATTCTCCTTCTCCGCTGCCTCATCCGAAAAGCTCAGCTTCTCATTTTGCAGAGTCAGAGACAGGTAAGGGCCTATCCTCCTAAAATCCACCAGCTTCAGATCCGTATTGTCAGAAGAAAACTTCGGCCATTCCGAAGACGGAAGCTCTCTTGGCACAGCGGACAGCATGTCTCCCCCGGGCTCTTTCGATACGGAGGGCTCTGCCTCCGAAGCCTCTTTACTGCTCTCTTTTCCGATCCCCGTGCTGCCACGATCACTTCCTCCGCAGGAAGCCAAAAATACGGATAGAACGCAGATTCCCAAAACTAGCTTTATTTTATTCATGTCTGTTCCCTCCTTTCCGTTTCTTATGGTAGAGCGTTATCAGCCTTCAGCTTTCTCATGGTCTCTTCCGATATATAATATTTTGTGTCCTCTCCTTATTTATCGAATCACCGTATACCGGATAGATCATCACCTCTCTCAGCGGATTGCAGACAGCGGGGAATCCGCAAGATCTGGTAAAGAAAAATTCGAAGGGGAGGAGGAGACGAAGGAGCGCCGCGATATAGAGGAGAATCGAAGCGTTTATATAGCTCTTTCCCCGAAAAACTCTCAGCCTTTTTAAGATGCACAAAGCAGCGGCCAAAATCCCGGAACAAATCACCGTCGTCAGCACGGAAAATAGAGTAATGCTCACGGCCCCCTCCTCTCTCAGGAGTTGTCTCTGCCCTCCCTGTAGTCGTCAATAAACTTTTCCAGCTCTTCCATGAATTTTCTGTCGCTCTCCCGTTCTTCCTTCGTATTTTTCTTCCCGACAGCCGCCTTCACAAGGGCCATTGCCACATTGGGGAGGACGCGGCTTTCTCCATAGTTCTTTACCGCTTCTCGGACGGAAAAATCCCTTTCGCTGATGCAGGGTTTGAATAGTCTCGCATTCTTTTTCCCCGATATAATAAGACCGGAGACAGCGATCATTTTTTTATCGAGAAGGGAGTTCAGAGCCGTGTGAAGGGGCGCGGCATAATGAAAAATATCTGCCCTTCTTTCTCTCAGCTCCATGCTGGTCAGTGCGCTCTCACTGCCCCAGAGCTCCCGCATGACCGCCATCTCCCACTTGTTCAACGATTGATTGTCTTTCACCATATCTCTCCTCATCTTTGTTCCATTCCTAGGCTCTTCCGAATCCAGAATGGAATTTTAGCGAATTAGTTCTTCTGTTTTTATACTAATATTAAATGAAATATTTGTCAATACTGTTTTTTAATTATAATAAAAAAGGAGGGACTCCTCCCTCCTCGGAAATTTCTCTGTTCCATTCCCGTTCTATCGAAGCTCTAGCCCCTCCGCATTGTACCAGTGAAAGCCGTTTTCCCGGCAGTAGCGGTCGATCCGCGCGGAGAGCCCGGGATCCGCCCGGTATTCCAGCAAATAGACGGAGAGGCCGCAGGCCTTTGCCCGGGAAAGATAAGAGCGAAAGTATGCGCTCTCCTCCTCTCCCTGCCTCCCGTAGCTTTTCCTCTTAAAGTCGATGCTGCTGAATACCGTCTCCTGGTTGATCCCGTCCAAAAGAGCGAGGGCTCTTCCCTCTTCCATGCAGCGGGAGACGAAGAGATCTCCCCCGTTAATCAGGATCGGAAGGCCGAAGCCTCTCAGGCCTTCCAGGATCTCGCAGAGTCCCCGGTAGGTCTTCTCCTCCGGATAATGATAGTAAACGTCCGCATTGTCCAGGAAAAAGCCGTCCAGTCCGAGCTCCGCATACTCTTTTCCAAGCTCATTTACGAGAAAGTCCCTCCAGCGGGGGGAGGATACATCGATCCAGCTCTCCTCCGGCCAGTTCTCATAGGCAGAGAGCGAAAGATCCGAGAAGCGGGAGAAATAAGGGCGGCCGCTCTCGATCGCCCCGATGTTGAGATAGCCGTAGACCGTCTTTCCCGCCTCCCGAAGCTTTTGGATCTGCTCCTTTTGAAACTCCGAGGGTTCGATCACAACCGTGCGAAAGCCCCGAAGACGCTCCGCCTCCTCTCCGCCGATGCCGAGAAAGACCCCGTAGTCCCGCTCCGCCCCTTTCCCGCGCAGTAAAAGGCAAAAAAGAAGGAAAAGCAGAAGAAGGAGCGGGAGGGCGAGCGCAGCTTTCCTCCTCAACGGCTCTCTGATTCCGCACCGCCTCTCTCTAAAAGCGCGTCTCCGACCCGGTAGATATCCCCGGCCCCCATAGTGATCAGGAGATCTCCGGGCTGCAGGCGCTCCATCAGGAAGTCCTCGATCCTCTGAAAATCCGGGATATAGTAGACATTCGTGTTCTGCTCCAGCATGTGGCGCCTCAGATCCTCGGAGCTCACGCCCACCGTATTTTTCTCCCTCGCGGCGTAGATATCCGCGAGCACGATCTCATCCGCCTGGGACAAAGCTCCCGCGAAATCGTCCATGAGCGCCGCGGTCCTCGAGTAGGTATGGGGCTGGAAGGCGACCCAGAGCTTTCGATGCGGATACTTCTTCGCGGCCTCAATCGTGGCGGCGATCTCCTGGGGATGATGCGCATAGTCGTCTATGATCGTAAAGCCGCAGACCTCTCCCTTTTTCTGGAAGCGGCGGTCCGTGCCCTGGAAGCGGTGGAGCGCCCTCCGGATCGTCTCCAGCTCGATCCCAAGCGCCCGGCCCACGGCGATCGCGGAGAGGGAGTTGTAGATATTGTGCTCCCCCGTGACGCCGAGGCTGATCGGACCAAGCTCCTTCCCCCGCTCAAAGAGGGTGTAGCTCGGGTGCGCGTAATGATCGTAGCTGATGAAATTCGCGGTATAATCCGCGTCCCGGTCATGCCCGTAGGTCAAAACCCTGCAGCGGAGCCCCTCTGTGAAATACTCGTAGTGGGGGATATCCCGGTTGATCACGAGAAGTCCGTTCTCCGGAAGCTTCTCCGTGAACCTTCGGAAGGAGTGCCGGATGTCCTCCAGATCCTTGAAAAAGTCCAGATGGTCCGCCTCTACATTCAGGACCACCTCGATCGTGGGATAGAAGGAGAGAAAGGAATTGGTGTACTCGCAGGCCTCCGCGATGAAGTTTTCCGACTGTCCGACCCGGATGTTTCCGCCGATATCCCGCATCATGCCGCCCACCGTCACGGTGGGATCCCAGTCCGCCTCCAGGAGGATCTCCGCGATCATCGAGGTGGTCGTCGTCTTCCCGTGCGTTCCGGAGATATTGATGGCATTTCGGTAGTTCCGCATGATCTCTCCGAGAAGCCCCGCCCGGCTGATGATGGGAAGCCCCGCCTTCTTCGCCGCGACAAGCTCCGGATTGTCCGGATGGATCGCCGCCGTGTAAACCACGAGCTCGATCCCCTTTTCTATATTCTCCGCGCTCTGCGGATATCGGATCCTCGCGCCGAGCTTCTGTAAATGCTCCGTCAGTGCCGAGCTCTCCCGGTCTGATCCCGAGACCGTAAAGCCGCGGTCCAAGAGGATCTCCGCGAGGCCGCTCATGGAGATGCCGCCGATCCCGATAAAATGTACGTGGAGCGGCTTATCAAAGCTGATCTGATCCATACTCTCTCCCAAAGATGAACTCCCTCTGCTGCTCCAAAATCAAAAGCAGCAGGTTTCCGAGAAGTGCAGCGGCAAGCAGCTCCCCCGCGCCGACTGTGAGCATCATCCACGGGATGAGCTCCTTTGCGCCATAGGCATAGCGAAGCACGAAGGGAATGATGAGCGCGTTGGAAAGCACCGGCGGAAGACAGACGAGAAAGCGGGACAGCTTCCGGATCTGCCAGCTTCCGACGGCTCCGATCAAGGTCGCGAGCGTCCCGAAGACAATGTCCGGAAGGGGCGCTCCGGCCAGCGCGTTCGCAAGAAGACAACCGACAGAAAGCCCCGGCACCGCCGCGAAGCTGAAATAGGGGAGGATGCAGAGTGCCTCCGAAACCCGAAACTGCACCGCTCCGAAGCTGATCGGCTGAAAGATCAGTGTCAATACCGTATAGATCGCCGCGATCAAAGCCGCCTGCGCCAAAAATTTCGTCCTCTCCTGCTTCATCCTGCCCTCCTCTGATATGCCGCCCTTTCCTCCATCCGACAGAACACGCTCCCGCTCCGCAGAGATCTGCAAAGCAAAAGGGCAAGTCACAAAGCGCCGTCTGCTCATGGATTGGCTATGCTTTCCGCATCCGGATGCCGTGGGCGGCTCGCCCGCCGAAAAGTGTAACACAGTATGGCGCGGCTTGTAAACCCGGCCATTTCGAAGCAAGTCGGAAGGCCCCGGCCGATTCAGTATTTCCGCACGCAGCTTTTCCTCATCAGCCGCTCCGTTTTCTCCGGATCAGGCTTCCGTTTGCCAGGAGGCTGTCCCCCTGAAGGCCTCTGGAAAAGAGGATCTCTCCCCCTTCCCTGATTCCGATCGGGCCGGAAGAGCAGTTCAGAAGGACTTCCAGCTCTCTCCCCTCCTGATCCAGCTTGATATACTCTACCATCCTCTCCTGCTCGTATTCCCCCGGGAAATGAAAGTGCGGGCTCCGGCAGGCCGCCTCTCCCTTCCGCATGGCGATCAGTGCCTTCATGGCGGAGAGCTTTTCCCTGTTTTCCGGGCTCTCCAGACTCTCCCAGGGCATACATCTCCTGCAGTCCGGATCATATCCCCCCTCCAGCGCGATCTCGGTCCCATAGTAGATACAGGGGCTCCCCGGCATGGTGAAGAGGACAGCGAGCTGCTGATAGAAGATATCCGGATTCTGAACACGGCTCATCAGCCTCATGGTATCGTGGGAATCCAGGAGATTAAAGATGACATTGTTGCTCTGCTGCATATACATGGTATAGCAGCGGTTCACCATATACTCAAAGTCCTCCTTTTTCAGCTCCCTGTCCAAAAAGAAATCGTGGATCCCGCTCATCAGAGGATAATTCATCACCGCATCATATTCATCCCCCAAAAGCCATGGTCCGGCATCGTGCCAGATCTCCCCGAGGAGATAGAGATCCGGCTTTTTTTCCTTTAAGCTCCTCCGAAGCCGCTTCAGAAAGTGGTGGGAGACCTCGTCTCCCACATCGAAGCGGATTCCGTCGATATCGAATTTCCGGATCCAGTCCTCACAGAGCGAGGTGAAAAAACGGATGACCGCCTCGCAGTTTGTATTTAACTTCGGCATTCCGTCCGAAAAGGCAAAGGAATAGAAGCGCCCGTCTCTGGTGCTCCCCCTGTCCCGGATATGCTCCCAGTCCTGTACCATGAACCAGTCCGCGTATTCCGATGCCCTGCCCTTCTCCAGCACATCCTTCCAGGGGGCGAAGTTTCTTCCGCAGTGGTTGAAGACCGCGTCCAGCATGATCCGGATCCCGTAGCCGTGCGCCTCTCTTACGAGGGAGGCAAGCTCCTCCTCCGTTCCGAAGTCAGCATCCACCTTCGTATAATCCTCTGTGTCATACTTGTGGTTTGACTCCGCCTGCATAATGGGATTTAGGTAGATCCCGCTGATCCCGAGCGAGTGGAGGTAGGGAAGCTTCTCCCGGATCCCGTTCAGATTGCCTCCGAAGCGCTCCTCCCTCGTCACCTCCCCCTCTCTCCACGGACTCAGGCTCCGATCCTCCGGGCTCCCCTTGCCCCGGCAGAAGCGGTCCGGGAAGATCTGATACCAGATCGTCTCATTGACCCAGGCCGGAGTCTCATTGATATCCGCCGGATTCATCCAGGGCTTGGTAAAGCACTGCAGCATCCTGCCCTCGAGCTTCCTCTGCTCCTCTGTCAGAAAGCCGTCCTCGAAGTAATACCAAAGCTCCTGCTCCGTCCAAAGCTCAAAGAAATACTTGCACCTTTTATATCTCGGAACCAGGGTCGTCGTCCACCAAAGCTGGTGGCGGAGCCTCTTTTTAAAGCAGATCTCCTCGCGCTGTCCCGTCCACTGCTCCTTTCCCCCGAGAATTCCCGCTTCAAAAGGGTCTCCGTAATGCAGGAAGACCCTCTTCACATCATAGCCTGTCCTGAGATTGATGACCAGCTCCCTTTCATTTAAGGGATAGCACATCTGCTCCGATGTCCTGTGATATACCCCGGCAAATTCCATCGAAATCTCCTCACTCCCGAATAAGGGCGGCTCTCAGGGAAGAGCCGCCCTCTTAAGAAATCCGGGCAGGCGGCCCTCCCGAAGCCGCCGCCCGACAGCTTTCTCCTCCGATCTCCGTCTTCCAAAAAGCACTTAGCCCTTCACCGCGCCGGAGACACCCTCCACATAGAATTTCTGCATGCAGAGGAAGAGGATTGCAATCGGAATCGAGATCAGCACCGCTCCGGCCGCAAAGCTTGTGTACCAGCTGTCGATATACTCCTTCTCCACCATCTTCCAAAGTCCGATCGCGATTGTATACTGGTCGGAATTTGCGCGGCAGATCACCTTGGCGAAGATGAAGTCGAGCCAGGGCGCCATGAAGGAGGTCAGAATCGTGTAGATGATGATGGGCTTACTGAGCGGCAGTGTGATCCTGCTGAAAATCTGCCATCTCGTGCAGCCGTCCAGAAGTGCGGCCTCATCGATTGCCATCGGGAGCGTATCGAAGAAGCCCTTCGCGATCTGGAAGCTAAGCCCCGCTCCTCCGGAATACACAAGGATCAGGGCCAGACGGATCCATCCCCCCTCCGTAAGTCCCATCGCCTTCAGGATGAAATAGACCGCGATCATGGACATGAAGCCCGGGAAGAGTCCGAGCACCATCGCCATATTCATATAGGGCTTCCGCATCTTAAAGCGGAGCCTGGAGAGGCAGTAGGACACGGCGAGGACATAGAAGGTCGCGAGGATGCAGGAGCAGACCGCGATGATCAGAGTATTCATGAACATCCTCGGGAAGTTCAGAACCGTAGTGTCGATAAAGAGTCTTTTGTAGTTCTCCAGAGTGTAGGCCTTAGGGAAGAAGTTGGACACATAGGAGCCCTTCTCCTCCCGGAAGCTGGTCAGCACGACCCAGACGATCGGAAAGAGCCAGATCACCGCAAGAAGAGCCAGGACAATGTGCACGATCCCGTTCTTTACGCTTCGCCTTCCCGTCGCCGACGGCATTCTTTGTCCGCTCATTCTAAAATCCTCCTTCTTCCTTATAGGATTTACTCCTCCGATAGCTGAACAGGGCCCCGATCGCCAGAATGACAAAGGTCAGGATGCCAATCACTGCGCCGATATTATAGTACTGCTTGTCGATCGTGAGCTTATAAAGCCAGGTCACGAGCAGATCCGTGCTCCCCGCCGTAGAGGAGAGGTCCGTGACCGGCCCTCCCCCGGAGAGAAGGTAGATGACATTGAAGTTATTGACATTTCCGGTGAAAGTGGCGATGAGGTAGGGCGTCGTCACGTAGAGCATATAGGGGAGCGTGATCTTTCCGAAAATCTGCAGAGCATTGGCCCCGTCCACCCGCGCGGCCTCATAGAGATCCGACGGAATGTTCTGGAGTACTCCGGTCAGCTGCAAAAGGGTATAGGGCACTCCGACCCAGATATTGACCACGATGACGGTCACTCTCGCCCACATCGGGTCCGTAAAGAAGGGAAGACTCGCATCCGGCGCGATCCATCCGAGATTTCGCAAAAGGACATTGACTGCCCCGTCCGGCTGCAGGATGGTCCTCATGATAAGGAGCGAGACGAACATCGGCATTGCACAGGAAAGGACGAAACAAAACCTCCAAAAGCCCTTCGCCCTCGTCTCCTTCCGATTGATCGTAATCGCGAGAATCATCCCGAAGATATAGTTCGAAAAGGTTGCGAAAAACGCCCAGATCAGCGTCCAAAGGAGGACGGACCAGAAAGTGGTCCCAAGGATACTGCTCGAGTCAAAGAGGGTCCGGAAATTCTCAAGCCCCACCCAGTCAAAGAGCAGCAGGTGATTCCCGATCTTACTGTAATTCGTAAAGGCCATGCAGATCATGAAGATCAGAGGCAGTATGGTAAAAGCCAGGATGAACGCCATCGGAGGCGTCATCAGAAGACGGTAGAGATTCTCATTGAGGAGGGAGGAGAGATCCTCTCCGAAGGTATTGACATGCCTTCCCTCCTTTGCGAGACACTCCGCCTTGTAGGCGCTCCGAAGCGCTCCTCTCCAGGCGAGGAAAAAGAGGACGCTCAGAAGCACCGTCGTCACCCCGTAGAGAAGGATCAATACGGACTGATCCCCCTTCACATAGAGATAGACCTGCTTCGCCTCGTCCCAGACCTCCGTTTGCGGCACCGTCCCAAGGCCGCGGAGCATCCCCAGGAAGCTGAGGCCCGCCGCCGCCATGAATACGATGTAGATAACTTCCAGAGCGAGATACAGAAGTCCCTTGATTCTCTGTCCGTGGACAAAATTCCCAAAGCCCATCAAAAGCATGGACAGCTTTGTCTCCAGACCGCCCTCCCGGATCGCTCTCTCACAGGTATAAGGCGTCGGAAATTCATTGACCCATTTCTTTGATAATTTCATGTTTCTCCTCTCCCTGAATGCGCAGCCGCTCTTTTTCCGCGCCTAGATGCCGTCGCTGTTCATCGCCTTATTCATCGCCTCCACCTGCTCCTTCGCATTCTCATGCGTGACGCTTCCGTTCCGGATCCCCTTTCCCATGTTCTCGACCGGGACCCAGCAGTTGCTCATCTTCGGAACGAAGGGCTGCAGGACGGAGGTCTTGTCGAAGGTCTCGGTCTGCGCCGCCACGACGAGGTCTGAGAGGATGTCCTTGTCCTCCAGAAGCTTTTTATTGCACGGGATCACGTTCCGAAGCTCATAGTGCAGCTTCTGCCCCTTCTCTCCTCCGAGATAGACGGCGAGCTTCACGGCAGCCTCCATATTCTTCGCACTCGGGTTCACACCGATCGCCTTGGAGCCGGCATAGGAATACAGCTGCTTCTTCTGCCCGTTCAGAGTATAGGTCGGAAGAGCCGCGGCTCCCATGTTCTCCCCCAGGGCCTCCTTCACATTATTGGCATCCCAGGAGCCGGAGAACATGGCGTGGATGCTTCCATCCCGAAGCCCCGCGATGCCGGAGCCTCCCTCATCCACCTTGAAATTCGGATTCTTCAAAAGGTCGATCAGATAGTCTGTGACCTCCACTGCCTTCTCCCCTCCGAAATCGGCCCCCTTGGACTCGTCTGTACCGTCCCCGAAGAGGCTGCATCCGTTCCCGAAATAAAAGGCCGGGAGATTCCACGAATTGGTGAGCGGGAAGGAAACCGTCCCCTTTGAGAGCATGCTCTCCAGATTTTTCACATCCTCCTCGGTAAACACGGCCTTGTCATAGTACATATACCAGGTATTGGTGGTGAAGGGCACGCCGTAGAGCTCACCGTCCAGGGTCAAGGACTTGAGGAGCTCCGGTGTATTTTCCTCCTCGATCTCCTTTCGGTATTTCCCGCCGAATTTGGCGAGAGCCTTGGCGTCCGTCATGGTGGTCAGGGTATCATTTGCGAACATAAAGACATCCGCGCTCGCCTCCGGGTCCTGCGATACCTGTGTCGCCGCCGTCGCCTCATCGGCGACGCCGTAGACGAAGGTGATATCCCACTGCGGATTCTCCTCCGCAAAGGAGCGGCACATTTTCTGCAGCCATTCCCCGCTTGCCTTTGACTGATCCTCCGAGGGAGACCAGACCATGAGGCGGACCTTTTCCCGCCCCTCATCGCCCTGCACCGAGCCCCCGCATCCCGTCAATCCCGCGGCAAAAAGACATGCCGCGAGAAAAATTGCACATTTTTTTCTTAGCATCACAACTCCCCCTCTCCTGAGTGGATTCCCGTTCGTTTCGTTAATTTTAATAATATCATTCTCTATTTTATCCGTCAAATAATAAGAGAAACGGAAGAAAGCCGGAAAAGAGACGGAGGGAGAGGGGATTATGAGAAAAAAGAAAAGGAAAAGAAAAAAGTCTCCGGAAAATCCGGAGACCTCGCAGGGCTACATGGATTCGAACCATGAAATGACGGAATCAGAATCCGCTGCCTTACCGTTTGGCTATAGCCCTGGACAAAAACCGCCTGAGCTTTTCTCAGACTCATAAAGGATACTCGAGGCGGTGGGATTTGTCAAGTATTTTCTCCTCAGTCCGGGAGGAGATATTTCGAAAAGCCCTGCGTCATCGGCTTTTCGCCGTCATTTTCCACCCACATCGCTTCCAGCGCATCCCCCTCCGAGAGGCCGCAGAAATGCTCCTCCCGGATCCTCCGAAGGAGTGCCTCTCCCTCCTCCCGGCTCATGAGAAAAAGCGCGGTGGAGAGCGCATCCGCAAGTCCCGAATCCGCCGTCAGGATCGTGACGCTCCGGTGAAGCTTTCCGGGATAAAGCGTATCCGGATCCACGATATGGTGATACCTCTCGCCGTTCACCGTATAATAGCGCTCATAGTCCCCGCTTGTGACGAGAGAGAGCTCCGAAAGCCCCGTCGTAAGCGCATACCTCTCCCCTTCTCCGCTGTCGATGTAAAAGGGGCTCTCCACAGGGCAGATCCACTTCTCCCCATCCGGCTTCCGGCCGATCGCCTTCAGATTCCCCCCGATATTGAGAAGAAAGCTCTTCGCGCCGAGCTCTGCGGCCTTTTCTCCCGCCCTCTGTACGGCGTAGCCCTTTGCGATTCCGCCGACATCGAGGCTCATCTTCGGATCCATGAGAGCGACCGTGGAGGCGTCCTCATCGATCACAATATCCTCGATCCGGCAGTGCTTCGACGCTTCTAAGAGCGCGTCCTCCTCCGGAAGGGAGGCATGCTCCGGATCCGCGATTCCCTCCTCCCTCTTCTCATGCCAGAGAGAGAGAACCGCGCCGTAGGCGATATTGACCTTCCCCCCCGTGAGGCGATAGATTTCCTTCCCGAATTTCAGAAGCTCGATGATCCGGCCGTCCACCTTCACGGGACCCTGCCCCGCTCTCTCATTTACGGTCTTCAGATTCACTACGCCCTCGTAATCATCATAGATATCGAAGAGCGCATGGCAGTCGCGGAGCTCCTTATGCACCGCCTCCGCCTTCTCCTGAAAGCTTTTCTCGTCCCTGTCATAGCCTGTCAGCACAGAGACCGTGTCGAAGACATCCATAAACTGCGACTGAAAGCGCTGAAGAGAGGGAGCGCTCCTCCCGCATCCGGGGAGAAGGATGAGAAGAGAAAGGATGAGAAAAAAGCGGAGAAAAAGAGAGAAAAAGGCCCCCCTCTTCCTTCGGGGAGCCAGATATTTCACGGAATCTTTCACGGAAAATCCTCCTTGGAAAAGGCACTCCTCACATTTTCATTCCTTGCCCCTGAGGAGATGTCTTAGGGTCCTGCCGGCCGTTCCCGGACGGCGGACCTTTCTTTTATGAAGGATTATGATTCCACACTGCCTTTACTGTCAAGAGAAAGTTTCCGGATCAGATCTTTTTGCTGCTCATCCTGCTTCGGATATCGTAGACCAGCATGAAAGCGATCAGGAGAAATCCCAGATAACCGTTCATCCCATAGAGGATATTGACAAGTCCCTTATAGGGGAGGAAGCAGGCGATAATGCATCCGACAGCTCCTCCTATGACAGTCAGGAGCTTGTACTTCTTCGTGCCCTCCGTCGCCACTCTTCCCACGCCGGTCCAAAGCAGCGGCACGGAAGTCGTATAGATTCCGCAGAAGATGATGACAGCGAGTGCCTGGGCGAGAAGCGGCGAGACTCTGGCCGCGAGGACCAGGGCCGGAATATCCGCGGTGGCCGTCATATCAATATGCATAATCAGCGCGACGCTCGCAAGAACCGCAGTCCCCATGATGAAAACAGTGGAGAGAAGCATGCCCGCGTTGACCTCAGAGAGCTTGTTCTTCGCTCCGACCTCCGAGAGGAAGGAGGCAAACCAGAGGATTACGAAGCCTCCGTAGGAGGCACCCGATGCGAAGGGATTTCCCCCTCCGACCTGGGCAAGCTCATATTTTCCCGCATCCACCGCCTGCAGATTCTCCTGGAAATTCCCGCCTCCCGTAAAGAGAGAAGCCGCGGAGACCACGATGATGATGACGATGATGAGCGGACCCAGCTTCCCGAGGGCATTCAGAATCCCGTCGAGACCGAAGATCGCGGTGGCGATGACAGCAATGGTCAGAATCACGGCGCCCACGCCGTTTGGAAGTCCCCACTGCTGCGAGGCCGTGGAATTGGCTCCGCCGCACATGACGATAAAGCACATATAGCAAAAGAATGCCGAAAAATAGTCGTAGAAGCTCCCGATATACTTCCCGCAGTAATGCTTATAGATGTCACCGCCCCTCTGGATCTGAAGCCGGGAGCCGTTGGTTGCGAAGGAGAGATTCGTGTAAATATAAATTACAGAGATTACGGCGATCACGATCGGAAGCCGAGAGCCATAGGAGGCCTCGTACTGCATGACCTCCTGCATGGTCGCAAAGCCCGCGCCGATGTAAAACGCGATACAGGCCCCGCAGAATCCGATAATCGTCATTAAATTTCGTTTTTTCCCGTCCATGTCATCCCTTTCCTGTCCCGGAGAGGATTCCGGGGTCCACGGGGCGGCCGGCACGCGCTCCTCCCCCCTGATCCCTCAGAGAGGAAGAGCGCGATAGATTGCCCCCTTTAAAAATCTTCCTCGAAAACTGTCTGCTCTTCGACCGGGACCGTCAGCGTCTTCAGCGCACGCCTCACAAGCCCTTCCCGGATCTCATAGCTCTTCTTCTCTCCGAGAGTCGGATTTCCCAGCGGATAGGGGATGCCGATAGCCGGGACAATCCGGTTCGCACCGATCGTGAGAGAGATCGGGACAACCGTACACACATGCACAACCGGGATTCCTGCGCGATCAATTTCCTTAACCATAGATGCACCGCATCTAGTACAGGTTCCTCACGTACTTACCATCAAAACCGCGTCGACTCCGTCCTCCTTTAAGAGCGGGATATACTCCTCCGCAAAGCGCTTCGAGGAATTGGTCGCCGTACCGGTTCCGGTGGTGGTGATGAAGTAGTCCGTGAGCTTTCCGATCACGCCCTCCTTCTCCAGCTTCCGGAGCGCGTCGACCGGGATGCACAGGTCCGGATCCTCCGTGATGAAGGCCCGGTCGTAGCCTCCGTGGATCGTCATGAAATCCTTCTTGTCCGCGTGATCCATGCCCGCGATCGAGTACTTGCCCCACTTCGTCGCGGAGGAGGACTCGATATGGTCCGGGTTCCCCTGGGGCACGACGCCGCCGGAGGTGATGAGCGCGATCTTCGCCTTCGAAAGATCCTTCAGAGGCGGAGCCGGAGCCACATGATCGATGACCGGCATCGGATAATCCGTATAGGTCTCCTCCCCCTTTATTTTCCGGACGAGAAGCTCCACCGCTCTCTCCGAGCCCCGGCGCTCATTGAAGTAGTTGACACGGATCCCCTTCTCAAGGTATCCCTCCTCCTTCGGCCCGAGCACTTCCTCGCCGTTTACAAGCTTCTTCAGAAGCTTCGCCATCTTCGGCGCCGCATTCCGCATATCCGCGGAGGAATCCTTCGTCTCGATGATGTAGATGTCCTTCCGGAACATATCGACGCCCGGGTTCTCCCGGTACATTCCGCTCACGACCGGGATCGAGAGCGCATCCTGCACGGCCTTCGCCATCGTGCCGCAGGCCACGCCGTAGCGCCCCGCATTGAAGGCAGGCCCCGCCACGAAGGCATCCGGGCTGAGGGGACGGATGAGTTCGAGAATCTCATCCACCACGCCGCTCTCGATATGAGAGCCAAAGTAGTTGTCCCCGCAGATCACCGTCGCGACGATCTGGAAGTCCTCCCCCAGCTCCTTCTGAAGGGCGAGTCCGGGTCCGATCGCTCCCTCTCTCAGCTCCGGGGCGATGTCCGCCTTCTCCTCGCCGCCGATGCCGGCGAAGAACTGGTTAATATAATGAACTATTTTTTTTGCCATATTCTATCTCCTTCCTCTCAAAAGTTCCGAAAAGTCCCGGGGCGCGCTTTTCCGGCCCGCCCGGCTCCGCGTCACTTCCTTAATACCCTCTCGCGCAGAGCTTGTTGAAGCCGTTCGCGATGGTAGAGGCGATGATGATCTGAATCTCCGCGTCGAAGCTTCCGTCCTCGTTCTTGCATCCGACCCAGCCGCCGATCTGCATCTCGATAAAGTCCTGCGTGCCGATGAGCCGATCCATCGCCGGGAAGTGGATGACCACATTTCCGTTTCCGCAGGAGATCATGGTATCCGCCTCCTTGCACACGTCCGCGAGGGAATAGGACTTTCCGTCTCTTCCGGGGAATTCGTCGGTGATGATAACGACCTTCGTCCCGCGCTGCGTCGTTTTCTTGCAGTTCATCATGAGATCGGTATCCGGATTGCCGTAGCCCTCCTCCGTGAGGAGCACTCCCTCGAGCCCCAGATACTCGCAGAGCTTCGAGGTCATATCGGAATGTCTCTCCTTGTCCATCAGGAAGACATTCTCGTTGGTCAGGATCACGCCCATGAAGTTCACGGTCTTTCCGTGCTGCCGGAAGAGATCCTCGATGACCGGATTATGAAGGTGGTGGTAGGTCGTCACCTTGTCACAGGGCGCCACGCAGTTTCCGGAGATGATGGCTCCGTCGAAAATCTCCTCCGGATACATGATGGTCGGCACGATCTGCTTCGCGTCCACACCATAGTAGTAGGTGTCGTGGAGGAGTCCCTGGCTCTGCAGCATGTGGATATATCCGACTCTCGGAAGATCCGGATACTGCGCTGCCTGCTCCAGGAGCGGCTTTGTCTCGAAGACCTCGGTCTCATCCGGCGTCTGATCCTTCAGAGCCTTCGCGAGATAGGTCGCGGCGCTGAGTCCCGCCATGCGGCCCGCGCTCTCATAGACATGGGTCTCCAGACCCTCCTTCGGCTCGATCACGACGCAGACATTCTGCGTCTTCGAGAAGGGGCAGTACTCCGCCGCAGGCCCGCTCATGTCGATGACTCCCTCCTGGAAGCCCACGATCTTTCCGACCGTGACGACGCAGAGGCCGTCCATGCAGTAGGTCTTTCCGTGTCCGACCTCCGTGACCTTTCCCATGACGCCGGGGAAGACCACGCCCGGTCCCTCAACCTTGAGTCGGGGCTCGATGACGTCCTTCACCGGCGTGATACGGACAGACTCCCCGGGATGGGCGAGCTCCACATGGCAGTCGATCAGACGATCATCCCGGAGCACCAGCTCCCGAAGCTCATCTGCATTGACATAGAGAACGCCGGAGCGAATCTCCGTCTTCTCTCCGAATTTCACATCGTGGATATGGATTTTTCCCAGTTCAAGCTTCATACATTAAAAACCCTCCTTGGCTTTCAAGAAACTGTTTCCATGGTTCCTCTATATCTATAACCCCGGCTGGGTTAAAGAACGGATTTTATTGATGATTCAGTATCATCTGGTGAAGGAGAGAGCTGTTCAGAGCGGATTCGATGACCGAAAGGTCAACCGTCTGAAAATCCCGGAGCGCCTTCTCCGTCCAGCGCGGCGCCTGCATCCCCCTGGTAAACTTGTCCACAGCCGCGATGGCCGCCTCGATCAACTCGATCTCCCGCTCCTCGGACTCCGCGGCTCTCCCCTTCGAGAGAAAAACCGTCTTATAGGGACACTGGTTCGGCTTCAGATTGCTCGCCTGGGGATGCGTCATCAGATGCCAGCCCCGGTGGATCAGATCCCTCGCCCGGACGAGGACATCCCGGAAGCTGTCCTCCTCATGGTAGGAAAGCTCGATGTCCCGGTCCTCCCGGTATTTCTCCGCCGCCATCGGATTATTGCTGAGAAGCAGATAGATTTTCTCCATCCCCGTCCTCCTTATTGATATTCTCTATAAATCTATGTATCTATTTTAATGCCTGAAAAGTTGAATAGGAAGTTGGGATTTTTCAATGCTGACTTGAGAAATTTTCATGATACATAATTTTATGCTGATATAGAATTGTAAAAAAACACAAATTAAACAAGGGAGATCCCCCTTGGAAATAGCGGCAAAGTCAGACTCCCCTCCGTAGGTTTCGGATCGTTTCCGGCACTCTAAAAAGGTCCCGTCCGAATGGCCGGGACCTTATCTTCAAACAGATCCAAAGATTTAAAGCTTTGGGATGATTTCCTTCGCGTAGCTGATAAAACGCTGCGCCGCCGGAGAACTGCGGTTCAAATCGCTGACCGCGATCCCCAGCTTGATATACTGCGGAGGATCCAGCGGGAGAAGGCAGAGATGGTTGAGTCTCCCCTTCGTGATGAGCTCATTCATGATGAGAACTCCGAGCCCCTGCTCTACCAGGCCCATCGCGGAATAATTCTGGATCGTCGAGATAGAGCTGTGGATTTTCAGATCCCGGGATCGAAGCAGGTTCTCAACGTCGAGATCAGCCCCATAGGCCGGCATGATAAGCGTCTCCTTCTCCAGCTCCCGCAGGGAGATAGAGGAGCGGGACGCGAGAGGGTGAGAGCAGGAGACTGCCACCACCATGGGATCCTTCTTCAAAAAAATCCAGTGATAGGGGAGGGAGGGCTGATGGCTGAAAAACGCGAGATCCGCCCGGTTTTCCCTGAGATAGGAGTCCAGATCCTGCCAGACCCCCTCCATGATCTCGATCCGGATCCCCGGATAATCCGCGTGAAAGCGCGATATGACGGAGGGAAGCCACTGACAGGCGATGCTTGCGTAGGATGCGATCCTGAGCTCCCCGCTGCTGAGGCCATGGATCTCCGATACCATTTGACGAAACTGCTCCTCAAAGCTGCACTGCGCCCGGAGAATCGGGATCAGTCTCTCCGCATTCCTGGTCGGAGTGACGCCGCTCTTTGTCCGGATCAGAAGAGGAAAGCCCACCTCCGATTCGAGCGCCATCATCATATGACTGATCGCAGAGGGGGTATAATCAAACTGCGCGGCCGCATTGGCCAGACTGCCGGAATCCACCGCATGTAAAAAGACCTTCGCCTTTATGATATCCAAAGCATCACCTCTCGATCCGCCGTCAGAGCCGAAGAATATAATTAAGCGCCTGCGCGCTGTTTTTCCGTCTGCCGCCCCGGCATTTTACGATCAATCCCCCGCATTGCTCCGAGAAACAGAAACTCAGCCTGTGGGACGAAAAGACGAGGGAGCTATCCGTTAAAAGTATAGCATAGATTCCCTCTTTGCATAAGGGGCCGCTCTCCTGTATAATCATGGCAATTTCAGGGAGGAGAGGGCAGATTTTCGCAGAGGACAGGGAGGAAAAAAGCTAAGATGAAAGGGATGGCGCAGGAGGGGAAGCTCCGGGTCTGGACCAGGCAGCATGAAAATGTCTGGAAGCTCCTAGAGGAGAAGGGGCGCTACACGGCAAAGCGCTCCTGCATCGCCCTGGATATGCCGGAATTCTCCGAGATCCTGCTGAGAGCCTACGACTGGCTTGTAAAAAACAGCCCGGCCGCTTCCGAGAAGCCCCGGGACGCGGACTATCCGATCTGGCTCTCCTTCGATGAGGACACGGTCATGCTTCCGGGAGAGAAGGAGCTTGTGCTGGAGCTCGAGGTCGAAAGCAGTCTCATCACGCCGATCCATATCACAAAATGGGGAGAAATCCTGAACTACTCCTATCTCCCGGAGAATGCGGAGGACGAAAGACGGCATCGGGAGCTCCTCCGCCTACGCGGGATTGACGACGCAAGAGCTGTCATGACGCAATTCTACCCGGAGATCCGAAGAGAGATCATGGAGAGCTGGAAGCGCCTCTTCGATGAGGAAATCCTCTTCGGAAGCCGTCTGTACTATGGAAATATATGGGAAATCCGAAGGGAATGGGTCAAAAATGTGCGAAATTGAACTCTACAGCTCTCAGACGGAGCAGGTCCTTTCGATTCTGGAGCGGGACGGCGTCTGCTGCTCCCGGGCGGAATATGTCAGAAAAAAATATGGAGAGAGCGCGGAAATCTTCCTCCTCGCCTACAGCTCCTTCGTCCGAGAGGCGGAAAAGCTCCTGCCAAAGCCGGAAAAAGCGGAGTATCCCTATTGGGCCTTTCTCGACCCAAGGAGTGTCGATCTGTCGGGAGGAGGAGTCCTGAGCCGCCTCCTCGTTCCCGTCAGCGAAGTTCTCTTCTTCGACGCATGGGACTGGTACAAGGTCCTCCGTCTCTCCTATATCGGAGAGAACGAGGAGGAGGAAAAGGCATTTTCCCGGGAGCTCTCCCTCAGGGGGCTCGACAGCAATAAGGTCATGCTGAGCTCCTTCTACCCGGAGTGGAAGGAGAGAATCCTGAAAAGCTGGTCCCGGCTCTTCCGCTTTGACCCATTGATCCGCTCCGGCGACTACAGCTGTGTCCACAGCGTACAGGCCGCTCTTTGGATGCTGAAAAAAGAGTGGCTCCGATAAACCCGTCCGGAAGAAAAGGATCAGATGCCTGATCCACGGAAAAAGGCACAGCTGGAGGATACAGCTGTGCCTTTCCGCCGCAGATCTTAATGCTTTTCAAAATCATTCACGGAGATGCAGGGATTTGAACCCTGGCGCCGCTCACACGGCCTAAAGCATTTCGAGTGCCTCCCCTTCAGCCTCTTGGGTACATCTCCATCCTCTTCGGAGGTCTCCCTCCGAGCTGCCGGCAACCGGGATCGAACCGGTATGGGATTAAGTCCCGCAGGATTTTAAGTCCTGTGCGTCTGCCTGTTCCGCCATGCCGGCAATCCGGCTCCCACAGATCGCCGCAACGGGAGAATCATACTAAAAAGCGGGATCTTTGTCAAGGCGTATCCGACTGTGCTACAGTGGTGTTGTATCATAAATCTTGACACTTCTCATTCACGGATTTAAATAAGAAATCAGGTGAAGATGGAGGTCAAAATGGCACAGAAAAAAGTTTGCGACAAAGAGTTTAAAGTCCAGACCGTAAAGCTCGGTCGGGAGATCGGCTTCAGCAAGGCAGGGGGGTGCGGTTCCACGCTTCGATGCTTCCGGTGCATTTCTCATAGTCTTCAATGCGTTCTGATATCCTATGTATCTTGATTTTCTTGCCATCAAATCCTCCTTGAAAAAATAGCAGATGCCAGAGTGGTTTTTTCTCTGACATCCGCTCCATTCCCTGCAGATTCTTTATTGTGATTATGATAAAATAATGATAATATAACGATATAAAGGAGGTGCCGCTATGATCAACATTCGTCCTGTCTCGGATCTCAGAAATAAATTTTCAGAGATTGAGGAAACGGTTATTCATTCCAATGCGCCTGTGTTTCTTACAAAGAATGGTTATGGAACGATGGTGCTCATGAGTATTGAACAATACTCTGAGCTCACAGATAACATCGAGCGGAAACTGGATGAGTCTGATGCCGCTGCGGAACAAACCACCGTTCGGTACTCTGCATCCGAAGTCTTTGGCAGAGCAAGGAGCAGAATTAATGAGCACGCAAGGGTATAAGCTGTCATTTCTTCCTCTCTTTGAGAAAGACCTGGACGAAATCACGGACTATATTGCAAGCCATCTGCAAAACCCAGATGCCGCGCTCCGGCTGATTGATGATATTGAAATTGCGATCAATAAACGGCTTGAGACTCCGCTTGCTTTCGCACCCTATCCGTCATCAAAAAGCAGACCACATCCTTACTACCGAATCAATGTGAGAAATTTTTCAGTATTCTACATTGTCATTGGCGACACAATGGAAGTTCGCCGTGTCCTGTATGCCAAACGTGATCTTGACAGCCTGTTGAAATAGTTACGATAGTTACAGTAATAATTTCCCAATCTGCCGGACTATAGCTAGCCGGCAGGTAATGGATTCTTCCGCGGACGGCCACGCGGACGTTTCGGCTTCATAGTTGCCGGGTCCTTCAGTTTGGGCTTGCGCCCACGCTTCTTAGGTTCTGGTTTTGGAATCGGTTTGGATAATCCAAGAGCCTCCAGCTCAGCAAATACGGTCTTGAGGATATGCCGTCGTCTGTTGCTGGTTCGGTCGGGGAATCCATCCGTCTCCATGCAGAGGAAAGATCGTCCATCAGTTCTGCATAGGACATGTTATCGAGAAGGCCGGCTTTCCCTGCCTTCCTGATGATCCTGCAGGTGGCAACTGTAGAGAGGAAGTTGATGAACTCGTTTCCCATCACAGAAAAGTCGCCCTGGCAGTCGGTGTGGTCCAGGCATTCATCGTTCTTGTAACGGTTGAATACCACTTCCAGAAGCCACCGCCCTTGACGGTCCGAATTTTGGGAAAGTATTAATGAATTCATCCTCTGCTTTTCTGAGATTTTTAATGCCTGCTGTTTCAAACTGCTGTATACTGTTAAACATAGAGAACGCCTTTCGTGATTTGGTTTAGTTTGGTCGCTAAATACTTTATCACATCAATGGCCGTTCTCTATTTTATTGTCTGAGCTATCGCCGGTCGACTATGTGGACTGCTCCTGCTTCTTCGCATAGGCCGCGCCGGGTCCGGCGGCGTCATCGCCGGGATCCTCTGCGGAGATCTCTCCCTTCTGCGCGTCGCTCCCGGACTTTTCCCCTTCCTTCCGCGAAGCTCCGCTCTCCTTCCTCTCCTCCTCGCTCTTTTGCTCTTTACTCTCCGCACTCTTTTGCGCCGTGCTCTCTGTCTCTCTCTCCGCTTCTCCGCCCTTTCTCTCTTCCGTCTCCTTCTTTTCCGAAGAGGCAGCCGTTTCCTTAGAGGGCGCCGTCTCCTTCTTCTTCGGCTTCTCCGACTTCTTCCCCGCCTGTCCGTTCTCTCCGGCTGCTGTCTCCGCCTTTTGCTTCTTCTTCCCGCCTTTTTGATCCTTCTTTCGGATACTGCCTCCGCCGGTTCCCGCTTCCTCGGCATCCTGCCCTGCCTTGGTCAGTCCGCTCACCTTCCCGATGTGCGCACTGATCTCCTCCACGGCAGCGGACGGCTTATAGTCATCCACACCGTAGAGCATTTTGTGGAGCTCTGTGACATTGGAGCTTAGGGTCGTCGGGACGACGCAGTCCAGCTTCCCGATGTTCTTCGTCTCCCGGGAGAAGGGGAAGCCCCGGGTCTCCGCAAGCTGATAGCTCTTCGCCCGCACGGCGAGAGCGCTGATCTCTCCGATCCCCATGCTGGTGGAGATCTCCGGGAAAACGGAGCGGGCGACATTGATGAGGACGGCGGGGTTCGCCTTCTTTGCCTTATCCATAGCAAGGCTTAAGACCTTTCTCTGCCTCGCGGTCCGGTTAAAGTCCGTATCCATCAGGCGGAGCCTGCCGTAGGCCACGGCCTGCACGCCGTCCAGGTGGTTCATCCCCGCGTGCTCCAGCTGAACGGAGCCGATCCCGGTCGATTCCACGGTCTCCGTGATAAAGGCATTGATATAAAAGAATTCCGCATCGCTGATCTCGAGATCCACCCCGCCGAGCGCATTGATCGCCTTTGCCACTGCGGCCCAGTTGAAGCTCACATAGTCGTCGATCGAGAGATCCAGATTTTTTTCCAGAGCCTCCAGCGCCTGCTTGTGTCCTCCCTTGAAGAAGGCCTCGTTGAGCTTATGGTATTCCTTCTCCCCGATCTTCGCGTAGGTATCCCGGAAAACAGAGACGAGCTCTATCCGCCCGCTCCTCCTGTCGAGGCTCGCCACCATGATGACATCCGAAAGCGCCCCCGCTTCCAGCTTCCCATCCCGGGAATCCACACCGAAAACCGCGAGTGTCCAGTAGCGCTTTCCGAAGTAGGGGGAGAGAAAGCTCCAGGCGAGATAGGAGAGAAGGAGACAGAGAAACAGGAGGAGAAGCGGCTTTAACACTCTCCCCCTCCTCTTCCCTCTCCCCCTCCCCGGCGCAGCAGGGCGGGCATGAGAGGAATAGGGTCGACGCGGGGGATCCTCCGAAAAATCTCTCCCGCGCTCCGGCTCCTCCATGCGCAGCTTTTCCCTCTCCTCATGCCTCGCGGAGGGCGCCGTTCGGCGTCTCCGCTCCTCGCTCTCTTCTCTTTTCATCCCCAAGCTTCCTCAAAAAGGCCTGCCGCCCCCGCCCGCTTTCCAAAGAAAGAGGCGGGAGGCGGGACGGCGGAAATATTTTTATTTTCCGAAGGATCGGATTCTAGCGCGTCTCCTTCGGCCCGGCGGAAAGCAGTGCCCTTCCGGCCTCGCTGCTCTCGTATTTTCTGAAGTTTTTCACAAATCTCCCCGCGAGGTCGAGCGCCTTTTTCTCCCACTCGGAGGCATCCCGGTAGGTATCTCTCGGATCCAGAATCCCGGAATCCACCCCCGGAAGGGCCGTCGGAACCTCAAAATCGAAGTAGGGAATCCTCTTCGTCTCTGCCTTCAGGACCTCCCCGTTCAGAATCGCATCGATGATTCCCCTGGTATCCCGGATGGAAATCCTCTTTCCGGAGCCGTTCCAGCCGGTGTTCACAAGATAAGCCTTCGCGCCGCTCTTTTTCATCCTCTTCACAAGCTCCTCCGCGTATTTCGTCGGGGGAAGCTCCAAAAAGGCCTGACCGAAGCAGGCGGAGAAGGTCGGGGTCGGCTCCGTGATGCCGCGCTCTGTGCCGGCGAGCTTCGCGGTAAATCCGGAGAGGAAATAATACTGCGTCTGCTCCGGGGTCAGGATGGAGACCGGCGGCAGCACGCCGAAGGCATCCGCGGAGAGAAAGATCACATTCTCCGCGGCCGGAGCCATGGAGACCGGCCGGACGATCTTCTCGATGTGCTCGATCGGATAGGAAACCCGGGTGTTCTCCGTCACGGACTTGTCCGCAAAGTCGATCCTGCCCTCTTTATCCAGCGTGACATTCTCGAGGAGCGCATTTCTGCGGATCGCACGGTAGATATCCGGCTCGGACTCCTTGTCGAGATTTATGACCTTCGCGTAGCAACCGCCCTCGAAGTTGAAGATGCCCTTGTCGTCCCAGCCGTGCTCGTCATCTCCGATCAAAAGACGCTTCGGATCTGTGGAGAGCGTCGTCTTTCCCGTCCCGGAGAGACCGAAGAAGATCGCAGTGTGCTTTCCGTCCAGGTCCGTGTTCGCGGAGCAGTGCATGGATGCGACGCCCTTCAGAGGCAGGTAGTAGTTCATCATGGAGAAGATGCCCTTCTTCATTTCTCCGCCGTACCAGGTATTGATGATGATCTGCTCCCGGCTCGAGATATTGAAAAGGACTGCAGTCTCAGAGTTCAGGCCGAGCTCCCGATAATTTTCAAGCTTCGCCTTAGAGGCATTGTAGACGACGAAGTCCGGCTTAAAATTCTTAAGCTCCTCCTCCGTCGGATTGATGAACATATTCGTCACGAAGTGAGCCTGCCAGGCGACCTCCATGATGAAGCGGACCGCCATCCGGGTCTCCTTGCTGGCACCGCAGAAGGCGTCCACGACGAAGAGTCTCTTTCCGGAAAGCTCCCTCTGCGCAAGAGCCTTCGCACTCCTCCAGGCCTCCTCCGTCGCCGGATGGTTGTCGTTTGGATAGCCCTCGCTGGTCCACCAGACCGTGTCCTTTGAGTTCTCGTCCATCACGATAAACTTATCCTTGGGGGAGCGCCCCGTGTAGATGCCGGTCATGACATTCACCGCCCCGAGCTCACTCAGCTGCCCCTTCTCAAAGCCCTCGAGTCCCTCCTTCGTCTCCTCCTTAAAGAGCATTTCGTAGGAGGGATTATAGACAATCTCCGTCGTATCCTTTATGCCATAGCTTCCAAGATCAATCTTTGCCATTTTCCCTAACCTCTTTTCCCTGATCCGCTGTGCTCCGCCCCGCCAGAGCGCGGGAGAGCGCGCCTGCTGCCAACTGTCTTTGAAAAAAAACATTTTTTTCTCTACTATTATACATAGAAAGTCCGGATTGTCATCAGCGAATTTGAAAATTGTCAGAAAATTCACAAATCATGATCCCCGCGGCTTTTCTCTTTTTCCCATCCAATAATGCGCCCCTGCGGGTGATCTTTTTCGCATGGATCCGCCTGAAAGGGGCTGTTCCCGCGAAAAAGGACTGCGCCGGGTCCTCCCGCCGCAGTCCGTATTTTAAGCATCGTCTATTTCGCCCCGGCGGTCTGGAGGCGGATCAGAGCGCGGTAGAGCTTCGCCTGCGCCCTCAGTCTGGCCTCCTCGGAGAGCCGCTCCTCCCGGAGCTTTTCCTCCGCCTTCCGCTTTGCCTCCTTCGCTCTTTCCACGTCGATTTCATCGCTCCACTCCCAGGTGGACGGGAGAAGATGGCAGCGTTTGTCCATCACGGACAGCATGCCGCCGATACAGGCGCCATGTCTCTCCGTCCCGTCCGGGAGGATCAGCTTCGCCGTCCCCATGCCGACCGCTGTGCAGTAATTCGTATGTCCCGCGAGGATCGCCACATCTCCTGCGATGGAGCGAAGCGTTACCCGCTCCACCTCATCCTCGAATTTCAGACCGTCGATCGAGACGATCTCCAAATGGAAGCTCGCCATCCTGCTCTCCTCCTACTGCTTCTTTGCCTTCTCGAAGACCTCGTCGATCCCTCCCACGAGGAGAAACGCGCTCTCCGGCAGGGAGTCGCATTCACCGCCGAGAATCATCTTAAAGCCGCGGAGCGTCTCCTTCAGGGGGACATATTTCCCGGGAAGTCCCGTAAACTGTTCCGCGACAGAGAAGCTCTGGGAGAGGAAATTCTGGATCTTTCTCGCTCGGTAAACGGTGATCTTGTCCTCCTCGGACAGTTCGTCCATACCCATGATCGCGATGATGTCCTGGAGCTCCTTATAGCGCTGCAGGACCTGCTGTACCGCTCTTGCGATCTCATAGTGCTCCTGTCCCACGACCTCCGGCGTCAGGATGCGGCTCGTGGAATCCAGCGGATCCACAGCCGGGTAGATTCCCTTGCTGGCGATATCCCGGGAGAGAACGGTGGTCGCATCGAGATGGGTGAAGGTCGTCGCCGGGGCCGGGTCCGTCAGATCGTCCGCCGGGACATAGACCGCCTGAACCGAGGTGATGGAGCCCTTCTTCGTCGAGGTGATCCTCTCCTGCAAAGCTCCCATATCCGTTGCGAGGGTGGGCTGATATCCCACCGCGGACGGCATACGCCCGAGCAGGGCGGAAACCTCGGAGCCCGCCTGCGTGAATCGGAAAATATTGTCGATGAAAAGAAGCACATCCTGATTTCTCTCATCGCGGAAATACTCCGCCATGGTCAGGCCGGAGAGGCCGACCCTCATTCTGGCCCCGGGCGGCTCGTTCATCTGCCCGTAGACCAGAGCGGTCTTATCCAGGACGCCGCTCTCCTTCATCTCTCCGTAGAGATCATTTCCCTCACGGGTGCGCTCTCCGACTCCCGTAAAGACGGAGATGCCGCCGTGCGCCGTGGCGACATTGTGGATCAGCTCCATGATGAGAACGGTCTTTCCGACTCCCGCTCCCCCGAAGAGGCCGATCTTTCCCCCCTTTGCGTAGGGGCAGATCAGGTCCACGACCTTGATTCCGGTCTCCAGAATCTCCGTCGCCGGAGTCTGGTCCTCAAAGGAAGGAGCCGGACGGTGGATCGCCCAGCGCTCCTCCGTCTTTGGCGCCGGCTTCTCATCGACCGGCTCTCCCAGGAGATTGAAAATTCTCCCGAGGCAGGCATCCCCGACCGGCACGGTGATGGGTCCGCCGCAGTCCCTCGCCTCCATGCCCCGCACGAGGCCATCGGTAGAACTCATGGCAATACAGCGCACCACATCGTCCCCGATCTGCTGAGCGACCTCAGCGATGAGCTTCCCGCCGTCGTGGCTGATCTCAATCGCGTTGAGAAGCGACGGCAGCTGCCCTTCCTCGAAGCGGATATCGAGCACAGCGCCCATAATCTGTATTACCTTGCCTATATGCTGCTCACTCATGTATCGCTCTCCTTGTTCCCGCCCTATCACTGTCCCTCGGCGCCCGCGACGATCTCCGTGATCTCCTGGGTGATCGACGCCTGACGCGCGCGGTTGTAATAGAGACTCAGTTTATCAATCATTTCTCCGGCATTGTCCGTCGCCGCCTCCATCGCGCTTCTCCTCGCAGCCAGCTCACTCGCCTCAGAGCTCGCGATCGCGCTGTAGAGGAGCCCGGAGAGATACTCCGGAACAATCGCGTTGAAGACCTCCTCGGCGCTCGGCTCATAGAGAATCAGATTCTGAGCAATCTTCTCCTCCTTCCCCTCCCTCCCGCAGATCACGCAGGCATCCTCCCGGAAGTCCGAGAGCGGAAGAAGACTGGTGGAGCCGGTTTTTTGACTCATCATGGACAGAAATTCCGTATAGATCAGCGCGATATGTCCGAAGCTTTTCTCGCGGTAGCGCTCACAGAGAAGCTTCGCGATGGCATAGCAGTCGGATACCCTTAAGGCAGAGACCAGATCATATTGCTCCGTCACGATCGGAAAACTCCTCTGTCTCGCATACTCCAGGCTCTTCTTTCCGAGCGGAAGCACAGAGAAGCGCTTTCCCGCGCTTTCCTCCTCCAGAAAACGGAAGAGATTCGCATTATAGCCGCCCGCCATGCCGCGGTCTCCCGCGATGACGATATAGCAGTAGCTGTCCTCTCCGTTTTCCCTGGTGTAGGGGGAGGTGAAATCATAGTTTCCAAGCGCAATATTGCAAAGCGTCTGGCGGAGAATCCGGAAATAGGGCTTGCTTCTGTCCGCCCTCTCCTTTGCTTTTCTGAGCTTCGAGGAGGCCACAAGCTCCATCGCCTTCGTGATCTGCATCGTATTCTGTATGCTTTTGATCCGGAGTTTGACTGACTTCATATTCGCAGCAGCCATCTCTGTCCCCCCTTACTTCGCGTCCCGCTCAGCGGCCTTTCTCGCCGTAAAGTCCTCCGTGAAACGGAGAAGAGCGGCCTTGAGTCTCTTCTCGCTCTCCTCCTCGAGCTTTCCGCTCTTTCGGATCTCCTCCATGGCATAGAGCCCGTCGGCATCCGAATCGAGGTAGGAGAAGAGCTCCTCTTCATATTCATGGATATCTCTGACCTCGACAGAGCTCAGAACATCCTTTACCACGGCATAGAGGATCGCGACCTGCTTCTCCACCGAAACCGGAGAGGACTTGCCCTGCTTCAGCACCTCCACGATCCGCTCTCCCTGCGCAAGACGCGCCTTGGTGTCCGCGTCGAGGTCGGAGCCAAACTGTGCGAAGCTCTGGAGCTCCCGGTACTGGGAGTAAACGAGCTTCAGGGTGCCCGCGACCTTTTTCATCGCCTTGATCTGCGCATTTCCTCCCACACGGGAGACGGAGATGCCGGGATTTACGGCCGGCATGATGCCGCTGTGGAAGAGCTCGGTCTCCAGAAAGATCTGTCCGTCCGTGATGGAAATGACATTGGTCGGAATATAGGCGGAGACATCGCCCGCCTGTGTCTCGATGATCGGAAGAGCCGTGAGGCTTCCTCCCCCCATCTCCTCGGAAAGCTTCGCCGCTCTCTCCAGCAGTCTGGAGTGCAGATAGAAGACATCTCCGGGATAGGCCTCTCTCCCGGGCGGTCTCCGGATCAGAAGCGAGATCGCGCGGTAGGCGACCGCGTGCTTCGAGAGATCATCGTAGATAATCAGGACATGCTTCCCCTGATTCATGAAGTACTCCCCCATCGCGCAGCCCGAGTAGGGGGCGATGTACTGGAGCGGGCTCGGCTCGGAGGCCGTCGCCGCGACGACGATGGAATAATCCATCGCCCCCGCCTCCTTCAGCTCGTTCACGAGAGCGGTCACGGTCGATCTCTTCTGACCGATGGCCACGTAGATGCAGAGGACGTCCTTCCCCTTCTGATTTATGATGGTGTCGATCGCGATCGTCGTCTTTCCGGTCTGGCGGTCCCCGATGATCAGCTCTCTCTGCCCTCTTCCGATCGGAATCATGGAGTCAATGGCCTTGATGCCGGTCTGGAGCGGCTCCTTGACAGGCTGCCGCTTGATGATGCCGGGGGCGGGACTCTCCACCGCGCGGAACTCACTGCTCTCGATCGGGCCCGCCCCATCGATCGGCTGTCCGATCGCATTGACGACGCGGCCGATCATGGCCTCTCCCACGGGCACCGAGACCACTCTTCCGGTGCGCTTTGCGGTCTGTCCCTCCTGGATCCCGACGTCCGAGCCGAAAAGCACTGCGGACACGCTGGTCTCCTCCAGGTTCTGCGCCATACCATAAGTGCCGTCCTGAAACTCCAGAAGCTCCCCCGACATGCAGTTCGTCAGGCCGCTGACCCTCGCGATCCCGTCTCCGACGGTCAGGACCGTTCCGGTCTCATTCTGGATGATGGCATTCTCATAATATTTGATCTGACTTCGGATGACCTCCGAAATCTTTTCTGGCTTTAATTCCATTCTATGCCCATCCTTTACAATACGTATTCATCAAGCTTCTTTCGGATCGCGGAGAGCCGGCCCGATACCGTGCCGTCCAGTCTCTTTCCGTCGATCTCGACGAGAAGTCCTCCGAGAAGGGAAGAATCCAGCTTCTCCGTAAGCTCCACCTCTTTCCCGCTTCGCTCTCTCAGGCGGGAGAGGAGCTCTCTCCTCTCCTCCTCCGTGAGCGCCACGGCGCTGAAAACCGTCGCCTCCAGTATCCCGTGATCCCGGTTGTAGGCGTTTTTGAATGTTCTCTCCGCGCCGCTGTAGGAGCTCAGAAGGCCCCTCTCCACGAGGAGCTTCAGGAAATTCAGAAAATAGGGCTCAATGCTGCCGCGAAAGGCCTTGTCCAGAAGGGAAAGCCTCTCCAGCTTCGGCAAAGAGGGCTCAGAGAGAAGACGGATATAGTCCGGATTCTCCGAAAAAAGCTTCCCCACCGTCCGCATCTCCGAGAGTATCCTCTGATCCAGCCCCTCCTCGCGGGAGAGCTCGTAGAGGCTTTTGCCGTAGAGCTCCGCCGCGTTTTTCATGAGGCCTCCTCCACGTTTTTCAGGAAGTCTTCGATCAGGCTTCGGTGATCCTTTTCATCGATCTCCTTCTCCACGACCTTTCCGGCGATGTCCATCGCGATGCCGCCGATCTCGCCCTTCAGCTCATTCAGCGCCTTTCTCCGCTCCTGCCGGATATCCTGGTCCGCCTTCGTCTTCAGATTCTTTGCCTGCTCCTCCGCCGCGCGAAGCAGCTGCTCGGAGCGGGATTCCGCGTCCTTTTTCGCCCTGTCAATGATGGAGGACGCCTCCGCTCTCGCATTCGCCATATTCTTCTCGTACTCCGAGCGGACGCCTTCCGCCTCCTCACGGGCTTTTTCCGCGGCCCGGATATCCTGATCCGCCTTCTCCTGCCGCTTTCTGATCACCTCCTGCACCGGCTTGAACAAAAAGCGCTTGATGAGATAGAGCTGAAGAAAAAGATTCAGAATCGTCGCGATGAAGGTCCAGGGTACAATGGTTACTAATTGCTGAGTTTCCATTTACTGCCTCCGAAATAAGTGTATAAGTCTCCGCCAAGCGGGCAAATGCCGGACAGGCCTGCCTGCACGAGCATTGGGACGGACGTTTATTTCAGGAAGTTCATGAACATTCCCGGCGCAACGAAGATCAGAAGAAGTCCGGTGACAAAGCCGTAGATACCGGTGGTCTCCGCGATTGCGCAGCCGAGCAGCATCGTGCTCGTGACATCGCCCTTGCACTCCGGCTGCCGTCCGATCGCCTCCAGTGCCTTCGCGACGGCATTTCCTTCTCCGATACCGGGTCCGATACCGGCGATCAATGCGCATCCCGCTCCGATTCCACAGCCGCCAAGTGCAATTCCTCTCGCAAGAAACTGAAAATCTGTCATTTTATTTTCCTCCTAAAGCTGTCTGCCGGTGCTTCCGGCATGGACGTTTCTGTAGTAAGTATAACTCCCCTGTCCTTCCTAGCCCTCCGCCGCGTTCGCGATATACATGATCGTGAGCATGGTGAAGATAAAGGCCTGCATGATGCCGGAGAACCAGTCGAAGTAGAACGAAAGGATCGCCGGAAGCCCTACATCCAGAATCGGAATCTGGGAGAGAAGCTGCCCCGCCGCGCCGGGGATCAGGTGAAGAATCGCGGAGGAAGCCAGGGCGAGAGCCGCGTAGATGAGGCCGTTGATGACAACTCCCGAAAGGATATTCCCGAAATGACGGCAGGCCATGCTGATGGGCGTCGCGATCTCGGAGAGAACATTGAACGGGGTCATCACAAAGATCGGCGTCGTAAAGCCCTTCAGGTAGCCGAGGACACCGCCCGCCTTGATCTTGTTCGCCGTAATCATGATGAAAACGACGACGGCCCAGGCCGCCTCCACGGAGAGATCCGCCGTGGGACTTCTGAGGCCGGTTAAGCTGATCAGATTCGAGACGACGCTTGTGGAAAAGAGAGCCGCGACAAAGGGAATCATGCGGTCAAAGCGCTTCCCCCCCGTATTGCTTCGCACCAGATTCGTCGCGGTCTCCACGAGAAGCTCCGCCACCGCCTGGCGCTTTCCGATCTTTTCCACCTTGAGATTTCTCGTCAGGAATATGCAAAGCCCGGTGATGATCGCCATGACGAGCCAGGAGACCAGGATGGTCTCTGTGATCAGGATATCCCCGAGAACGGGGATGCCCGTCGGGATGCGGAAGAAAATTTTCGCACCCGAGATATCAAAGTTCATAAATTACTTCTCACCTCCCTCTGTCTCTTCCGTCCTCTTTCTCCCCGAAAAAATCCCCCGGAGCCGGATCAGCGTCCCCGGAAAAAGGAGGGGCAGGATCGCCGCCACCGGCTGAAACGGCGGGGCGACCAGCGCCAGGATGATCCAAAGAAGCTGCATGAGATTCCGGTTTCGGTAGGAAAGACGCATCTTCTGATAGGCGTCCTCCTCCTTTTCCGTATTCACGATGCTCTGGACCGTCATCCCCATCATAAAGAAATTCAGGACGGAAACTGCCGTGCCGAGTGCTGCGCTGAGCGGTACCCGATAGTCAAAGGGGATCCTCTCCGGAAAGCAGCGGTGAAGAAGAAAAAAGACGGCGAGCATCAAAAGCATCATGAGGATACTGCCCCGCGCCACTCTCCCGCTCTCCTCCTTTACCGTCTTTTGTACCTTCATCTCTCTATCCCCGATGCTGATTGAATGCCGCTGTCTCCCGCTTCTTTTTCTCCTCTTCCTCCCGCTTCATGATCGAGCGAAAGAGCTTCCACGCCGTCATAAAGGAGCCGCCGAGCCCGAAGAAAAACCCCGGGATATAGACCCACTCTCCGAGAGAGAAGCGAAGGCTCAGCTGCTGACACAGAAAAAGGCATAAAAGAAGCGGCATCGCGAGAGAAAGACCCAGCTGCGTAAGGATGGAGATATTCCGATAAATATTTGACCATTTGCGCATACTGAAGCTCCTCCCGCGGCGCCGTCCGGCTTTCGCTGTTAAAGATGCCGAAAAAACTCAGATTTCACAGACTTCCAAAATGCCGCTACAAACTCAAATTCTACCGCAGCGAAGGGGATAAATCAAGGTTTGGAATCGGGCAATTTGTCGTAAAAAGCCGGGAAAACGACTGTTTCCCCGGCTTTTTACTTATTGCATTTTACGATAAATCATTCCCCGGCGCCCCTGCCGGTTTTCAAGGACAGCCGCGAAAGGTCCAAAGCTTATTGTGCTCCCCCCTCCGCTGCCTTGAGCGCATCCTTTTGGGGAGGCGGCGGAGCTGCCGCCGCGGGCTTTGGCTTTACGGGCCGCTTCCCGGTGATCGCCCCCGTCGGGCATTTCTGAGCGCAGATTCCGCAGTCGGTGCACTTTTCATTCATAACTGCGAGATTATCCGTGACGTGAATCGCGTCAAAGGGACAGTTTTTCTCGCAGAGCCCGCAGGCGATGCAGCCGATGGAACAGGAAGTCCGCACATCCTTTCCCTTCAGGAGATTTTTGCAGGCGACGAGACGCTTCTTCTTATAGGGCACAAAGGCGATGAGCTTCTTCGGACAGGCCTTGATGCAGGCACCGCAGGCGGTGCACTTCTCCTTATCGACGACGGCGACGCCGTTTATCACATGGATCGCATCGAACTGGCAGACCTTCACGCAGGAGCCGTAGCCCGCGCAGGAGTAGGGACATTCCTTCTCCGAGCCGTTCGGAACGACGGCGAGATCCGAGCAGTCCGCGATGCCGCTGTAATGATAGCTCTGCTTCGCCTTATCACAGGAGCCCTGGCAGTGGACGAAGGCCACCTGCTTCACCTTATCGAGATCCCCCGCCTCTGTCCCCATAATTTCGGCGATCTTCTTAGCTGTGGGGGCGCCTCCCACCGGGCACTGCGTGACCGGGGCCTCCCCCTTCGCGATGGCCTTCGCGCAGCCGTCGCAGCCCGGAAAGCCGCAGGCTCCGCAGTTATTTCCGGGGAGCGCCGCTCTCACCAGAGCCTCCCTCTCATCGACCTCGACCTTGAACTTCTCCGAAGCCACTCCCAGAAAGAGACCGAGGATGAGCCCGGTCGCGCCCACGAGGAGAGCGGCTACCAGGACAAATGTCGTGATATTTTCCATAATCCTTCCCTCCTTAAATCATACCGCTGAAGCCGAAAAAGGCGATCGCCATGAGGCTCGCGGTGATGAGCACGATCGGGGAGCCCTGAAAGGCATGGGGAATCCTGTCATTGTCCGCGATGATATTTTCACGGATCCCGGCCATAAGAAGAAGGGCCAGAGCGAAGCCGACGGAGATCCCGATCCCATAGACCAGGCACTCGATGAAATTGTAGCCATAGGTCACATTGTTCAGCGCAACGCCGAGCACCGCGCAGTTTGTCGTGATGAGCGGAAGGTAGACGCCGAGCGACTCATAGAGAGAGGGGATATTTTTCTTCAGGAACATCTCCACAAACTGGACCAAAGCCGCGATCACGAGGATGAAGACGATCGTGTTCAGAAACTCCAGCCCGTCCTTCAGCCCAAGCGCCCTGCAAAGCGGCCCCGAGGCCTTCAGAAAGAGGATATAGATCGCATGGGTGATGACGGAGGCGATCGCGATGACGAAGATCACGGCTCCCCCCATTCCCTTCGAGGACTCCGTCTTCTTCGAGACGCCGAGGAAGGGACAGATGCCCAGGAACTGGGAAAGCACCACATTGCTGACCAGAGAATATTTGATTGCTATCAGTAAAAGCCCCAGCATCCTTATCCCTCCCTTCCGATCGGACTCTCCTTAGGATCAGAGCCCTTATCCGCACTGTCTGCCTGCTGCTTCCCGCTGTCCTTCTCCTCCTCCGGCTGCTTACTCTCCGCCTGTACTTCAGAGGAGCTCTCCGCCTTCCGGCTCCCGGGTCTTAAACGGGAGCGCCCCGCAGGCTTCTGTACCTCCTCCTTCGCGCCCTCCGAAGCGGAGACAGCGGCGCTTTCCTTCTTCTGGGAGACCGACTTCTCCTCTGTCTTCGGCTTCGCAGCGCTCTTAGGCTCCTTGCTCTCACAGGAGGCAAAGCAGCCCATGCAGTTTCCGGCGCAGACAAAGTCCGCCGGAGCGTCCCCGTTTGTCGCGGAGGGGAGCTTTAGCTTGTTCTGAATCGCCGTGAGCACCGCGAGCACCAGGAAGGCGCCGGGCGCAAGGACAAAGATATTGATGCTGAAGGCCTCCGGGATCAGGCGGAAATTAAAGATCGTTCCGGCGCCGATGAGCTCCCGGACCGCTCCGATCACCGTGAGCGCGAGGGTAAAGCCGATCCCCATTCCAAGACCGTCCATGAAGGAAAGCATCGGCTCATGGGAGAGCGCATAGGCCTCCGCTCTCCCGAGGATGATGCAGTTCACTACGATCAGCGGGATATAAATGCCGAGCGCCTCATAGAGCCAGGGCACATAGGCCTGGATCAAAAGCTGAACGATCGTAACGAGGGAGGCCACTACGACAATCTCCCCGGGGAGCCGCATCCGATCCGGTATGATCTTCCGAAGCACCGAGATCAAAAGGTTGGAAAACATCAAGACCGCGGTCGTGGACAGACCCATGCCGAGTCCGTTCAGAGCGCTGGTCGTCGTCGCAAGGGTCGGACACATGCCGAGCATGATGACGAAGGTCGGGTTTTCCTTTACGATGCCGTTATAAATCCTTTCCGTATATTTATCCATTCTTCCCGCCTCCTCCCTGCTCCAGGACATAGTCCCCGATAAACTGTGTCGCGGCGTTTACCGTATTCGTGACAGCGGTGCTCGTGATCGTGGCCCCGGAGATCGCATCGATCTCATTCTCCCCGGCGCCTCCGCCCTTCTTCACGGAGAGCTTCGTGCCCTTTCCCGCGAACTGCTGATAGAATTCCGGCTCCGTGGCCTTCTGCCCGAGCCCCGCCGTCTCCGGAAGCGTCTCCGGAAAGGAGATCCCGGAGACCTTCAGGTCTGGGGTCACTCCGACGACCACGATGACATTCCCTCCGTAGCCGGCCGCCTGCCCCTTCACGATATAGCCGATCGCCTCTCCTCCCGCGTCTTTTGCGGCGACAGCGGAGAGAAGCTCCGCACCGCCGTTGTCCGCGGAGACCGTTCCGTCCGTTTTCGCTTTTTCAAGAGCGTCCGTCAGGCTCTCCTCATCGTAGCTCTCCGCGTCCATCACCTTGTGGTAGGACTCGATCGTGGACGCCATATTCGCCTCATAGATCCTCTGCTTCGTGAGACCGTAAACTCCGCCGAGGAGAAGTCCGGAGACCAGGGTGATGGCAGTCAGGACGATTGCGTCCTTGACAAAGGAATCCTTCTTCATGACTTCTCTCCCTCCCTTCCGAAAGCCTTCGGAATCGTTTTTTCATTGATCACGGGCACAAGGATATTCGTCAGGATAATCGCGTAGGACACGCCCTCGGCGGAGCCGCCGAAGAGGCGGAAGAGCCCGGTGAGAAGCCCGAGGATCAGTGCGAAGATGATCTGGCCCTTCGGCGTGATCGGCCCCGTGACATAATCAGTCGCCATGAAGAAGGCCCCGAAGATCAGGCCTCCCCCGAGGATTTCCGCGAGCACATAATGGAGGTCAAAGCCTCTTCCCCCGAAGAGAAGCGTAAACAGCGCGACGGTCCCGATATAGATAAGCGGAATCTTCGGGGAGATCACTCTTCTCAGGATGAGATAGAGCGCTCCGATCAGGAGGCAGAGCTTCGAGACCTCGCCGATCGTCCCCGGGATCTGCCCCAGGAAAAGAGTGCGGAGGCTCTGCACCGCCGCGGGATCCGCCTTCATCAGGGCGAGCGGCGTCGCGGAGGAGACCGCATCTGCCCCGACTCCCCGGAACTTCGTCATCGGTCCCGCAAAGGAGATCAGGAGAAAGCAGCGGGCCGCAAGGGCCGGATTCATGAAGTTTCTTCCCAGACCGCCGTAGAGCTGCTTTACGACGAGGATCGCAAAGACCGCCCCGACCACCGGCATCCAAAGCGGGATATCCGGCGGACAGTTCAGGGCGAGGATCAGCCCCGTGACCGCGGCGGACCAGTCCTTCACCGTGTTCGGAAGCTTCATGCACAGCTCATAGAGATACTCCGTAAGAACTGCGGCCGCGGTGGTGAGAACGATGACGAGAGCGGCGTTTAAGCCCCACTGCATCACGCCGTAGATCGCGGTCGGCAGCATGGCGATCACGACATCCCGCATGATCTCCGCGGTGCTGATCCTGTCCCTTATATGAGGATTCGCAGAGAGATTCAGCATTTTCATTTCTTTTCCCCCTCTTTCTTCCCTTCCGCTTCCCGCGCCTTCATGGCAGCGGCTCTCCGCTCCGCATTCACCCTTCGCTTCATTTCCTTAAAGCCCTGTGTCAGGGGGCGCTTCGCCGGACAGACATAGGAGCAGCATCCGCACTCGATGCATTCCATCCCATACAGCTTCGTAAAACGGGCGGTATCTTTTCTTAAAGCCGACTGCATCATGAGAGTCGGCATCAAATTCTCCGGACAGGCGGAGACGCATCTCCCGCAGTTGATGCAGGCTGTCGTCGGCTCCGCAGAGACCGGGTCCTTCAAAAAGGCCAGGATGGAGCTTGAATTTTTCACAAGCGGCACATCGAGCTTAAAGAGAGGAACCCCCATCATGGGGCCGCCGGAGATGACCTTCTCCGGATCCTCCTTAAAGCCCCCCGCGGCATCGATAATCTCCTGATAGCTTATGCCGAGCGGCACCCGGAAATTCCCCGGCTTCACCACCGCGTCCCCCGTCACCGTGAGTATCCTCCGAACGAGCGGCATGGATTCGCAGACCGCGTCGTAGATCGCGATCACGGTGTCCACATTATCTACCACCACTCCCGCGTCCGCGGGGAGCATGGAGGAATTGATTTTCCGCCCTGTCGCCGCGTAGATGAGCTGCCGCTCTCCCCCCTGGGGATATCTCGTTCGAAGGGACAGGACCTCCATCCTGTCCTCCGACTTCACAAGCTCCGACAGCTTCTTGATCGCCTCCGGCTTGTTGTCCTCGATGCAGATCTTCCCTGCCGCATTCGGAAAGAGGCGGAGCAGCACGCGAAGACCGCCGATCAGACGCTCCGGATACTCCAGCATATCCCGGTAGTCCGAGCACAGATACGGCTCGCACTCCGCGCCGTTTACCAGGAAATAGTCGATCTTCTCCGGCTCCTTCGGAGAGAGCTTCACCGCAGTCGGAAATCCCGCTCCCCCAAGCCCCACGATCCCCGCATCTCTCACGATGGAGACAATCTCCTCTCTGCTGAGAGATTTGTAATCGCGCTTCTCCCCGAAGCCCGGAATCTTCTCGTCGTTCTGGTCGCTCTCGATGAGGATGGACTCCGCCATGGCACCGCCCGGCGTCAGTCTCTTCTCAATCGCTTTCACGCTCCCCGAGACGGAGCTTATGACCGGCGCGGAAATGAATCCGCCGGCCTCCGCTATCGTCTGTCCGACCAGAACCTTGTCCCCCTTTTGCACCACGGGCTTTGCGGGCGCGCCGATATGCTGGGACAAGGGATAGACCATGGTCCCCTTCGGCCTGATTTCCCGGATCGCCTCCCCCATTGCGAGCTCCTTGCCGTCATAGGGATGGACTCCGCCCTTGAAAGTGGAAATACCCATTTTTGATACCTCCCAAATATGATTCCGCAGACTCTTTTTATCATTATAGATGAGAAAAATTCTTCCGACAAGCAAAGAAAGAACCATGCATTGGATTTAGTGCATGATTCTTTCTGATGGCTCTTTGCTTTCGCTGTTAGATTTTTACAATAAGTTCCTGCCTAGCAGGATCTTTTCACTCCACCGTCACGGATTTCGCGAGATTCCTCGGGCGGTCCACGTCCAGTCCCCGGAGCACGCTCACCCGGTAGGCAAGGAGCTGGAGCGGGATTACAGAGAGACTCGCGGAAAAGAGCGGCTCTGTCTCCGGGAGGAGAATGCTGCCGTCCGTTCCGGAGAGAAGCTCTTTGTCCTTTCCCATAAAAAGCGCATAGAGACAGCCTCCCCGGCTCTTCACCTCCGCCATATTGGACCGCATCTTCTCGAAAAGCTCCGGCTGACTGAGAATCCCGATCACGGGTACGCCTTCTTCAATCAGGCTGATCGCCCCGTGCTTCAGTTCTCCGGCCGCGTAGGCCTCTGCGTGGATGTAGCTTAACTCCTTCAGCTTGAGGGCAGCTTCCAGCCCCGCCGCGTAGTCGATCCCTCTCCCGAGGAAAAAGACATCCCGCGCATCCCGGCAGCGCTCCGCAATCCCGGAAAGAGAATCCGAAAGCGAGAGGCAGAGGGAGATCTTCTCCGGGAGCTCCCGGAGCGCCCCTGTGAGCCGCTCCTCCTCTGCTCTCGTTAGTCTCCCCCTCGCCCTCGCAAGGGCGAGGCACAGGATATAGCCCGCCATGAGCTGTGCGCTGTAGGCCTTTGTGGTCGCGACAGAGACCTCGGGCCCGGCAAGCGTATAGAGGACATAATCCGCCTCTCTCGCGATGGAGGAGCCGGGGACATTTACGATGGCAAGCGTCGAAGCGCCCCGCAGCTTCGCCTCCCGAAGCGCGGCCAGTGTATCGGCGGTCTCCCCCGACTGGCTGATCAGGATCACCAGATCCTCCGAAGAGAGGAGCGGCTTCCGATAGCGAAACTCCGAGGCAAGCTCCGTCCGGACCGGTATCCCGGCGAGGGCCTCTATCCCGTACTGAAGCGCGCTCCCTGCGTAGAAGGCCGAGCCGCAGGCGACGATCCAGACGGAGCGAAGCTTCTGAAGAGCGGAATCGGAGATTCCGATCCCGGAGAGAGAGATCCTGCCATCCCGCAGCATGGAGCGAAGTGTCTCCTCCACCGCAGCGGGCTGCTCATGAATCTCCTTCAGCATAAAATACGGATAGATGCCCTTCTCCGCCGCCCGGCCGTCCATCTCGATCCGGCCCATCTCCTTCTCGATCGTCCTTCCCTTTTCATCGAAGAAGCTGATGCCTCTCTCCGTGAGACGCGCGATCTCCCGGTTTCCGATATAGCAGACCGAATCGCTGTACTTCAGAATCGCCTGGACATCGGAGGCGAGACAGCAGCCATCCTCTCCGCGCCCGATGATCATGGGACTGTCCTTCCGGACGGCCCAGATCTCATCTGCCCTCCCCTGAAAGAGGATCGCCAGGGCATAGGATCCTCTCGCCCGCTCCATGAAACGCCGGATCGCCTGCTTCGGCTCTCCCTCCGCTCTATCAAAGCAATGTTCGATATAGTTTGCTGCGACCTCCGTATCCGTCTCGGAGTAAAAGCGGAAGCCCTCTCCGAGAAGCTCCTCCCGGAGCTCCCGATCATTTTCAATGATGCCGTTGTGGACGAGCGTCACTCCCCCATGCATGGAGACATGCGGATGCGCATTCTGCTCGGAGGGGGCGCCGTGCGTCGCCCAGCGCGTGTGTCCGATGCCGCATCTCCCCGGAAGAAGCGCCCCTCCCTCCGTCTTTTTGATCAGATTCGAAAGCTTTCCCACCGCCTTGCTGATCGAAATCCCGCCGTCCTCCCGAAAGACCGCGATCCCCGCCGAGTCATAGCCCCGGTATTCCAGTCTGGAAAGCCCGTCCAAAAGGAGCGGACCCGCCTGCTTTCTCCCGACATATCCCACAATTCCGCACATAAAAAGCTCCTCTCACAGATCCAAAATCATCCCTGAGCGGGAGACAGCTCTCCGAAAGCATCCCAAAATAAAGGGAAGTCCTCCGCCTCTTATCTTATAAAAGACAAAGGCGAGGAGACCGTCCCCGCTCTCTTTCCATGACCTGGTGAGTGAGAGAAGCTCTGTTACGGTTTTGATTCCGCTTTTTCCATTCCCTCTTTCGATTCACTACTCCGTGGCAGCATCCGCCGAATCCTTCGATCACTGCCAGCCTCGTCAACCGTCTCCGGTCCCGGCGCTATGCGGCCCGTCTCTCCTTTCCCTCAGACCGACATTTGCAGTACTATAGCACGTATGAGAAGAAAGCGCAAATCCGCATCTCTAAAAGCGCGGAGGAGAGGCTGTCAGGAATTCCCTCCCGGATTCCCTTCCCTTTCCTTCCTCCTTCGGAGCATAAGGATATGCGCCGCGAGAGAAAGAAGCACGAGAAAGGCGGAGAGAAGTTGAGACACGGCAAGCTTTGTCCCCCAGAGGAGAAGGGAGTCCGTCCGCAGACCCTCGATGAAAAACCTGCCAAAGCCGTACAGGCCGAGATAGAGGAAGAAGATCTGCCCCTCAAAGAGCTTCTTTCCGGAGCGGCTCCAGAGAAGAAGAAAGAGGAAGACGGCGAAATTCCAGGCGCTCTCATAGAGAAAGGTCGGATGGACCTGAATATAGCGGACGCCGTCCACGAGGATCTCCCGATCCAGTACGGAGCGGGTCAGCATATTCTGATTTACGATATCCTCCCGGAGACGCATCGCAAAGAGCGAATCCGTATAGCCCCCGAAGGCCTCCGCGTTAAAGAAATTCCCCCAGCGTCCGATCGCCTGTCCGAGGATCAGGCCGATGACGCCGCTGTCCGCCATATTCAGGAAACGGAGCTTCCGCCACCTCGTAAAGAGAAAGCAGCAGAGGATCGAGGTCAGAACGCCGCCATAGATCGCAAGCCCCCCGTGGCGGGTCATGAGAATCTCCGCGGGATGCTTCGAATAATAGCCCCATTCAAAGATCACGTAGTAAGCCCTCGCGCCGAGGATCGCAAGCACGATGGTGTAGAGCGCGAAATCCTGAATATCGTCCGCCTTCCCTCCCCTGTTCTGATAATCCCGGGAGGCGACCAGTATGCCGATCAGCATCCCGATGGCGATGATAATCCCGTAAAAGGCGATTCGAAAGCCGAAGGGCGAAATCGAATTCACGAGATGGCGGATGCCGATGCCAAGATGCGGAAAATATACGTCGTATGAATTCACCTTTGTCTTTCCTTTCCGATCCCAAAAATCCGCTTCGAAGCTTCTATGGCGGTCTATGGGGCAGTCAATGGCGGTCTTAAGCGGTACTGAGCGGTTTTTTAGTCCTGCCGCGGAGCTCTCAGTCTCCCTGCGCACTCTCCCGGCTCTCTCCCAGTATCTTCAGGAACTCCTCCTCCGTGACGATCGGGATGCCGAGCTCCTTGGCCTTTTTATTCTTTCCGGATTGAGAAGAGCTGTCGTTATTCACAAGATAGGAGGTCTTCTTTGAGACGGAGCCCGAGCACTTCCCCCCCGCCCGGAGAATCTCCTCCTCGAGCTCCTTTCGGTTTTCAAAATGTGTGAGATTTCCCGTGATGACGATGGTCTTTCCGCGGAGCGCTCCCCCCTCTTCCTCTCTCTCCTCCTCCCTTCCGATCCGAAGCTCCGGGAGAAGCTCATGGAGCTCTGAAAGCTGCTTCTCCGAGTGGAAATAGGCATAGAGCTTCTCCGCAAGCACCTCTCCGATGCCATCCACCTCCAGGAGCTCCTCCTTTTTTGCCCCCCGGATAAGACTGAGCTCCTGGTGAAAATGCCGGCAGAGCAGACGCGCGTTGGCGAGCCCGATCCCGTCGATCCCGAGTCCGTAGATCAGATGATAGAGGAGCGTATCTCTGGATTTCTCCACTGCCTCCATCAGTCTCTCATAGGACCTTTCACCAAAGCCCTCCATCGAGAGAATTCCCTCCCGGTGCCGTTCAAGATGGTAGAGGTCCCGATAGCTTTTAATAAAGCCGTGCCCGATGAATTTCTCGAGCGTCATCTCGGAAAGTCCCTCGATATTCAAAGCATCCCGGCTCACAAAGAGGGAAAACTTCTTGATTCTCTTCGCCGGACAGTCCGGATTTTTGCAGTACAGAAACTTCGCATCCTTATCCTTTCTGACCTCCGTCTCCTCCCCGCAGGCAGGGCAGCGGGAGGGCGGGGAGAGCGTCCCGGATTTTGTGAAATTCTCCGAAAGCTGAGGGATAATCATATTCGCCTTATAGACAGAGACGCGGTCCCCCAGCCCGAGGGAAAGCTCCTCGCAGAAGGAGAGATTGTGGAGACTCGCCCGGGAGACTGTCGTCCCCTCGAGCTCCACCGGATCGAAGATCGCGACCGGATTGATGAGTCCGGTCCTGGAGGGAGACCACTCCACCTCCCGGAGCACGGTCTCCGCCTCCTCATCCCTCCACTTAAAGGCAAGCGCATTCCTCGGAAACTTCGCCGTCCTGCCGAGCGATTCCCCATAGGCGATGTCCTCCAGGAGAAGAACCAGGCCGTCGGAGGGGAAGTCATTGTCCTTCACCCTCTCCGAAAAATCCTTCACGGCAGCCGGGACCTCTTCTCCCCGAAGCAGCCTGTACTCCACGACGGAGAAGCCCTGCTCCCGGAGGAATTCAAACTGCCTCCTCCTGCTGTTCTGAAAATCCACGGGGCTCCCGTCCTCCTCTTTTGCGGAGACCAAAGAAAAGGCGAGCAGCTTCACATGCCGCTCCTTCGTAATCCCGGGGTCCAGCTGGCGGACAGAGCCCGCGCAGAGATTCCTCGGGTTCTTATAGCGGGCCTCCGCGTCCAGGATGCCGTCATTGATCCTCTCAAAGTCCGAGTAACGGATGAGCGCCTCCCCGCGGAGCACGAGGCTCCCCGAAAAGGGGATGCGGGTCGGCACATTGTCAAAAACTCTGACATTTTGCGTGACGAGCTCCCCGATCTCTCCGTTCCCCCGGGTGACTCCCCGGACCAGCTCTCCCCCCTCGTAGTTCAGAACGATGGTGAGCCCGTCCAGCTTCCAGGAGAGAAGCCCCTCCCTGTCCCCGAGCCATTCCGCGAGTGCCTCCGGGGACTTTGTCTTATCGAGAGAGAGCATGGGGGATAAATGCCGCACCTTCGGAAGCTCCGAGAGAAGCTCATAGCCCACCCGCTCTGTGGGAGAAGCGGAAAGCACGATCCCCGTCTCCCTCTCCAGCCCCTGGAGCTCATCGTAGAGCTTATCGTACTCGAGATTCGACATGATCTCGTCTCCGTCCTGATAATAGGCCTTTGACGCCCGGTTCAAAATCTCGACCAGTTCCTTCATTCGTTCGATCTGCATCAAAGCTTCCGCATCCTTTCCTCCGGCATCACTCCGGCCAAAGTTCCTCCGAAAGTCCGAGCTCTGAAAGCCCGATCTCCCGAAACTCACCGGGTCTGAGTCCCTCCAGTCTTAAGGAGAGGATCCGGACCCTCTTTAAGCGTTTCACCTCATAGCCAAGCGCCTCGCACATCCTCCGGATCTGCCGGTTCAGTCCCTGGCTTAATACGATATGAAACTGCCTCTGCCTTCTTCCCGGCGGGAGGCGGAGATCCTGCCAGACCTCGCAGGGGCGCGTCTTTTGATTGAGCTCCGGAAGCTCCACACCGTCCGCGAGGCGGTCCAGCGCCTCCCTCGTGAGAGGCCTGTCCACGGTGACGACGTATTCCTTCTCATTCCGTCCTCCCCGGTTGATGCGATTCACAAGCTCGCCCTGATTGGTGAGGAGGATGAGTCCCTCCGAATCCTTGTCCAGCCGTCCGATCGGATAGACCCGCTCCGGATAGCTCACAAGCTCCACGATATTCTTCGCTCTGTCCTTATCGGAGCAGCTGCACACCACTCCCCGAGGCTTATAGCAGGCGAGAAGGACTCTTCGCGGAGCCTGCGCCCGGACAGCCCTTCCCGCCTTCTTCACCAGCTTTCCGTCCAGCTCAAGGCGGTCCTTTTCCTCGACCTGCTGCCCCATTTCCGCGGTCTCCCCGTTCAGGCGGACTCTCCCCTCGGCGATCCAGCGGTCCGCCTCTCTCCTCGAGCAAAGCCCGAGCTCCGAGAGGCATTTATTGATTCTCATCCCTGCCCTCCTCTCTCCTGCTCCCTCAGACCTTCCCGGTGAAGTGAAAGCTCTCCCGAAGGCCAAGCCATTTCTGGTCCTTCTCCGAAAGGATCAGTTTTGTCCCGTCCTTAAGGCAATAGGGGGATGCATCCGTGGAACCGGGATAGGTTCCCGTAAGCTCCGGCCATTCGATGTGAAGCTCCGGATCGTTCCAGGCGATCCCGCCCTCATCCCCCGGGCGGTAAAAGTCCGTCACCTTATAGCAAAACTCCGCCTCCTCGGAGAGCACCAGGAAGCCGTGCGCAAAGCCCTCGGAGATGTAAAACTGCCGGTGATTCTCCGCTGTGAGCTCCACGCCGAAGTGCTCCCCATAGCTCTCACTCCCCTCCCGGAGGTCCACCGCGACATCATAGACCCTGCCGCGGATCACGCGGACCAGCTTTCCCTGCGGATACTGCTTCTGAAAATGCAGGCCTCTCAGCACGCCCCGCACGGACATACTCTGATTGTCCTGCACAAAGCGCATATTGAGCCCGGCCTCCTCCATATCCCTCTGATTATAGGTCTCCATAAAATAGCCGCGGCTGTCACCGTGCACCGCGGGCTCTATGATATAAAGACCTCTGATCGGCGCTTCCGTCACCTTGATCTGTCCCATATCCTCTTCCCCCTTCCCAGCGTTCCAATTCCGCCCTGCTAAAGGGCATATCAATGCCCCTCCCGCAGATTGTCTGTCCGCCTCTTCCGTATTTGGCATCTGAGCTTTTCCGTCGCTTATTCGCCAGGCTGCGCCAAGCATAAACAAAAAATGCGGCAGCGCTGCGGTTCTATCCCTTTATCCCGTCAAATATCCGGATACTCGTGCAAGATTGTATCCCATATCGGACAAAATTTCCAGTCCGCTTCCATTGAGCGAAGAAGAAAGCAGACCGCTTTCAAAGACAGCTTTCAAAATGGGAAGGAGCGCTGCAGGCGGAGATCTGTTCAGACAGGAAAAGTGCTGGCTTATCGCCCGCACTTTCGTTATACTGAAGCCATTGCATCATTCCGGTATCAAAGCGCGTCTCCAGGATGCGACGGCAAAGGGGAAAATATGGAAAAGCAGAAGGAAAACGAAACGCAGGACCTGCCCGGCGGAAAGGGCGAAAAGAAGGTAGAATACATCGAGCTTTTTTTCGATCTCATTTTCGTCTTCACTCTTCGGACGATCAACGCGCTCTTTCACGACTTTGAGACAGAATTTCCGCCTCTTCCCACTCTTTTCTCCTTCTTCTTTCTGATGCTTGTCGCACTGCAGGTCTGGTACTTTGCGACCATGTATTTCAATCGCTACGGGAGAAAGTCTCTCCGGGATTATCTCATGATCCTGGCCAGCATGTTTTTCCTGTACTATATGTCCTTTGGCGCCAATCTGGACTGGCAGAAGCACTATCTTCCCTATTGCATTGCCTGGGCTTTAATCCTCCTGAATCTCGCCTACCGAAACTGGGACAAGCGAAAGAGAGGGCCTCAGCTGGATGAGCTGGACCGGAAAATTCTGGGCAATAACGTTTTTATCGAAAGCGCCGAGGCGGGAATCATTCTCCTCTCGATCCCGGTCCAGGCATTCTTCGGCCCCGTCCTGGCCCCTGCCGCGCTTCTCTTTGGCTATACCGCAAGGGCCTTTGAGTACCGCTATTATAAAAAGCGCACCGTCGATTTCCCGCATCTTTCGGAGCGGGTGCTCCTGCTTGTGATCCTGACCTTCGGAGAAATGATCATCGGCATCTCGGAATTCTTCCACGGCGGCTCAAATATCCTCCTGAATCTCTTCGCCTTCCTGACCGTGGTCGGCATGTTTTTGCAGTACGGTTTCTACTTCGACAATATCCTGGATCATCATAAAAGGACGAGCGGACTCGGCTTTCTCTCTCTCCACGTCGTCCTGATCTGCTCCATCAATTCCGTGACCATCGCCCTGGAATTCTTTTCGCGGGAGGGAATGGCGCAGTTTCCGAGGCTCCTCTTCCTGCTCATAAGCATGATATCCTATTACATCCTTCTGGTCGGTGTGGACCGCTACGCGAAGGACTGTTTCCGGAGCATGGGGCGTCTCTTCTTCTGCACCGGCGCCCTCATCCTCCTCTATGTCCCGGCGGTCCTGCTCCTCGGCCGTTCCCCCTTCTCCGCGATCACTATCACCATGCTCTATGTCTTTGCGAATTTCACAGGCATCCTGATCCTCTACCGGAAGAAGACGGGGCGGAAGCTCGAGCTCGGAGGCTACCTGGAGTAAGCAAAGGGCCGCGGCTCACAGCTTTTCCGGAGAATGAAAGGCATTCGCTTAAGCCGGAGGAAAAATGCGGAAGAACTACCACGAAGTTTCACTGCCTGAAGTCCTGGACGCCAGAGAAAAACGGGTGCTGCGTCAAAAGGAACTGCTCCTTCAGTATAAAAAGCCCCTGCTCTGCTTTACGATGAATATTGCAGGGCCCGTGAAAAACTCCCCTCTGATCCGGCAGGGCTTTCTATATGGCCTGGAGGACCTCTCCCTCCAGCTCCGGAGGGTGAAGGCCGAGATTCTGTACCGGAAGATATGGGATGAAGCGACGGGGAACGAAGCCTTCCTCGTGATCGACGCTTCGCCTTCTACAGTCAAAACGCTTGCCTGCGAACTGGAGGATGCCGATCCCCTGGGACGGCTCTATGACATGGACCTGCTTATGCCTTCGAAAGACTCCGCCTCCGGCTTTCGCAAGATGGAGCGAGAGGAGCTGGGGTTTTCCGGAAGGCAATGCCTTCTATGCAAAAGGCCCGCGAAGGAATGCGCTTCCAGAAGAATCCATCCCCTGAGCGAGCTCGTCGCCAGGACCGATGAGATTCTGAAAAACGCCATACGGGAACGCACGGCCATAAGAATCGCGGAGCTTGCCACAAGATCTCTCCTCTATGAGGTCGCCATAACGCCAAAGCCCGGCCTTGTGGACAGGGCGAATAACGGCAGCCACAGGGATATGGATTTCTATTCCTTTTTAAACAGTGCCGCCGCCCTTTGGCCGTATTTTAAAAAATGCGCTGCCTTCGGCATTCAGGCGGCGGAAAAGGCGGAAAGAGGAGAAAAGGAAGATCTGCCGGAGCTCTTCCGCTCCCTTCGCCTGCCCGGAAAGCTTGCGGAAAACCAGATGCTCCGCGCCACAGGCGGCGTCAATACCCATAAGGGGGCGATCTTCTCGATGGGAATCCTCTGCGCCGCCGCTGCAAGTCTCCCGGCGGATCGCTGGGATGAAAGCGAAACCATCCTTTCCATCTGCGCCAGGATGACAAAAGGAATTATGGCCGAGGACTATAAGAATCTGACGGTCGATACCGCAAAGACCGCCGGTCAAAGGCTCTACCTGGAATATGGCATCACAGGAGTCCGCGGGCAGATGGAAGAAGGTCTTCCTGCGGTATCCGCCTATGGCCTTCCGCTATTGGAAAAGCTCCTAGCCGAGGGAAGGAGTACGGATGAAGTCGGCGCAGCGGTCCTGCTCGCCATCCTTTCTCATACGACGGATACCAATCTCATCGCAAGAAGCGATCTGCCGACCCAAAAGGAAGCATCCCGCCGGGCCGGAGAGCTGCTGGAACACTCCCCCTGCCCCCCTAAGGAAAAAATCGAAGAACTGGACCGGGAATTTATCCAGAAAAATCTCTCCCCCGGCGGCAGTGCGGATCTGCTCGCGCTGTGCTGGATGCTGTATTTTCTCAAAACGGACCGCTCTCCCTGAGCACTCAGTGAGGCAGGGCGCTCCATCCTTGCTCCCGCTTTTCCGGTAAAAAACGAGCGCATGCATTCGACGGACAGCTCCAGGAGAATCCTCGCTGCTTCTATTTGCCGGAAACTGCAAATATGCGCTTATGCGCCTGGGCAATACCGCCAGGATCCTCCAAAAAGACTCTCGAAAGTCAGTGCCGGCAAGCTCATCCCTCAGCAGGGCTTCGATCGTTCTCCCTTCGGCCCTGCCCTTATCGCTGAGGACAGATGTGATTTCTGGCTGATTTTTTGTAATGATTTTCTCTTCGAGTAATGCATAAGTGAAAAAATAGTAAAGATTTACAGTATTCTATCCTGCGATAGTATTTGTATTTACCCGCACAGTAGGGTAAACTGATGCTGAAAATAGTTTCTGAAGGAAACAGAAGAAAGGAGGAAAGCAATGAGATCTTCGATGGATGCCGCTGATACAGAGAGGCTTCATCCAGCACGGGATACGGGGCTTAGCGTAAGCCCTTCTCTCACGAAGGAAGCCGGGCATACGGATGCAGGGCTGCAAAGGCAGAATTTCGCCTTCACAGTAAGTCTGATCCTGCTCAAGGGAGCCGGACATACGGATGCGGAAGCACAAAGACAGTATCCCGCCTTCCTGGTAAGTCCGGGCCGGATCGAGGGAGAGGGAAGAGAAAAAGCTGGGCAAACGACTGCCGAGGCCATGAGCGCGGAAGCCACGACTACTGAGCCCATGGCCGTTGAGCCCGTGAGCGCAGAAGCTATAAGCGCCGAACCCATGACCGCTGCACTCGCAGCTGCCGAGGCCATGACCGCTGAGCCCGTGAGCGCAGAAGCCATAAGCGCCGAACCCACGACCGCTGCACTCGCAGCTGCCGAGGCCATGACCGCTGAGCCCGTGAGCACAGAAGCCGTAAGCGCTGCGCTCACAACTGCCGGGACCATGGCCGCTGAGCCCATGAGCACAAAAGCCATGGCTGCTGAAGTCATGCGTACGGAAACCATGAGCGCTGCGCTCGCAGCTGCCGGGACCATAGCCGCTGAGAGATGGAAGGGTGCAGGGCTTCTCCCGATTATACCGGAGAAGCTTCTTCCGATTATGCCGGAGGAATTTCTTCCGATTATGCCGCTCAGTCTTCTTCCGAATGTACCGGCACGGGAGGGGCAGAAGGCTGTCCAAATCATTCGCTGCCGAGGCCATCCGCTGTAATATAAGTGATTTTCTCTGCCGCGCAGCCGATCAAGGCTTTCCGTATCTCTCTCCATTCCAGGGAGCGCGGAGGAATCGCTCCGCAGACGGCATGGAATATCACAGAAGGTTTCAGAATCTACCCGGACATTGACCGTCAGAGGATCTCTGCCTCTGTCTGGCAGCCGGTGCATATCGTACAGTGCACATGCCCTGTCCTTCAAGACGAGCAAAACAGCAAAGCACCCACTTAGAGACAGCGGCAGCGAGAAGCTTCCGCGGGATTACGAAAAGGGATTCGGGAACTAAGAGGAGCGCGGGTCACACAGCGATCCTCCACACTCGTGCAGGAAGCTGTTTGGCCCAGGTATTGTCATACATTTATCAATATCCAACGAAGGGGATGAAAAGGAATGAATTCAAAAAAGAAATGGCCTCTGTACTTTATGCCGATGCTGCTCTGCTTCCTCTGTATTCTTTCACAGAGGGTATCAGCGTCCACAGGTGTCTATGTACCTGACCCTGTGACCAGCTTCGTGGCAAATGTTCGGGACCCGGCCTATGGCGCGGTGGGAGACGGCGTGAGTGATGATACTGCCGCAATACAAAAGGCCATCGATGCCGTTTCTGCGGCGGGCGGCGGGATCGTAGACATTCCGGCGGGCCACTACCGGATCAACACTCTGTACCAGACGGGAAAGAGCTATGAGAAAGCGGGGCTTGTGCTGAAAAGCAACATCATCGTTCGCATCAATGACAACGCCGTACTTGAGGCGATTCCGAACGGGGAGAGGTCCTATCAGATGTTCAGTATCACGCATGTCGATAATGTCCATATCATCGGCGGCACACTGATCGGTGATCGCGATCATCATACCTCGAGTATCGGAGAGACCGGATATGGCGTTCGCATCACCGATGCCAGCAATGTGGTCATTGAGAATCTGCATGCCGGTGAATTCTGGGGAGACGGCCTGTTTCTGGGAGAGGACAGCAAAAATATCACCATCTACAATGTTGTCTGCGACCATAACCGCCGTCAGGGAATGTCGATTGTCGGCGGTCAGAATGTCAAAATTCTGAACTCGAAATTCAACCACTCCGACGGTACGCCCCCGAAATCAGGAATTGACATCGAACCCGAGGGGGACCTTCCGGTCGTCAAGGATGTGGAGATACGAAACTGTGAATTCTCCGGAAGCAGTACCGGCTTTGTGGTTGGCAATCACTATTCAAACAGTGTCGCGGCGAATATCACCTTTGCCGATAATATCGTCCGTGATAACCGGACCGGAATCAATCTGGTAGGTCTGCAGGGCGGTAAGATCATCGGCAATACGGTCTATCATGATCAGAGTACGGAAAATGATACACATTGGGGGATCCGGCTTCGCAACTCCGGGGTTCACGCGACAAGCAATGTGACAGTCAGCGGCAATACCATCTACGGTGCCAATATCATTGACAGCACCGGAGAAAGCAATACGATTCAAGACAACGTTTTCAAAGCTGCTGTCTACATCCGCGGCATCGCCCATGCCGGGAAGACGCTGAACGCCAAGGTATACGACGGCGATTATGGAGATCTTCATGTCCATAATGTCGTACTGGTCCCGGCCTCAGCAATCTCTTCCTATCAGTGGTATGCCGATGGAACGGCCATCAGCGGTGCGACACAGTCCAGCTATGTCCCGACGGCATCCGATTCCGGAAAAAGGCTTACCGTGCAGGTGCAGTATACGGATAAAGCCGGAAATGCGGAGGATGCCGTCAGTCCTCCTACCCTGCCGGTAGACTATGCAAATCAAGCGCCGACGGACATCACGCTCAACCCTCTCTTCATCTACAGCAATCAATATCTGGCAGAAGTGGGGCTCCTGAGCACGACAGACCCGGACGCCGGAGATGTGCATACCTATACGGTTGACGATGATCGCTTTGAGATAATATATGATAATCTGCTTCGTTTGAAAGGAGACAACTATATTCCCTTTGGATCTGTGTCTACGATAACCCTCCATGTAACGGCAACCGATGCGCTCGGCGCTTCTCTGACAAAAGCTTTTACCATAGAGGTGGCAAGGCCCAAGAACCAGCCTCCGAAAAAGGTCACGCTTTCCAACAATACTGTCGCGGCAGGCAAGGCGGGAGAAATCGTAGGGCAGCTTACGACGACAGATCCCGATGTCGGCGATACACACAGCTACACCGTGAGTGATTCGCGCTTTGAGGCCAACTCTGACGGCGTGCTGAAGTTGAAGGAGGGAGTGCGTGTAGAGGACGCTATAGGATCGAGCATTCCTCTCCGGATCGCAGCGAAGGATTCCGGAGGCTTGATCTACACCGCAAGCTTTACCCTGCAGGTAACGGAAGGATCGGCGGACAACGGCAATGCCAATAACGGCAACGCCAACAACGGCAATGCCAATAACGGCAACATCAACAACGGCAATGCCAACAACAGCAACACCGGAACGGCAACGCCCTCCGATCTGAACCCGGACAATCAGGGCCAGTCTCGAAATTCCGGCGGAGGCAGCTCAGGATCTTCTTTCCGCGGCCGCAGAAGCCTTGATTTCGGGAATATCTCTGTCAATCCGTATTCCTATATCCGGACCAACGGAAGAATCCATGATCATGGCAGCTGGAAGCAGGAAGGAACGGTGTGGAAGCTGGATGTCGACGGAGCAACAGCAACGTCCGCATGGGCATATCTCTCAGGAAACTGGTATCTCTTCAACGAGAAGGGAGAGATGATGACAGGCTGGGCGAATGTCGACGGAAGCTGGTATTTTATGGACGGCTCCGGCTCCATGCGCGATGGCTGGGTGGAAGACGGAAAGGGAGAATGGTACTATCTGAATCCCGTCTCCGACGGCACAAGAGGCGCCATGCGCATCGGATGGCAGCTGATCAGCAGCAAGTGGTATTACTTCCATACAGTTTCTGACGGAAGCCAGGGAAGGATGCTGAAGAGTCAGAGATCACCGGATGGTTATCTCCTGAAGGAGGACGGAAGCTGGGATCAAGGTGCCGCAAGGCAATAGAATCCCTCAATACTAAACGGTGAAGGAAGAGCTCAGGCCCTGCTTCCCGGATAGACTTGAAAATCTTTCGTTCTGTCAAAGGGAAGAGGAGCAGAGCTTCTTCACGGCGAGGATGAGATGGACTGAAAGGTCTGTCTCATCCTTTGTTATATGGAAGGCCCGGAATGAAGCTTTTCTCTCTGAAGCTTCAGAGAAAAAGGGCCTCCGATCCTTGTTTCCATAATTACAGAAAAAACACATCTATCCCGGCAGACAGCCGAAGAGCGTCTCGATCCAGAAAAGCATTTATGCTTCTCCGGATCGGAAAACGGCAGATCGATGCTCTGCACCCCAGCACTGCGGGATGCGATGACCGCAGGGACTGTCAGAGTACGGAATTTCGCAAGCAGCAAAAGCCATGACGGATCCTCCGTCCGGGGCGATCCCGGCTTTGACAGCACCTGCCTTTGATGATAGAATAAAGGGCCGCAGGATTTTGGCGGCTCTGCGGATATGGCGGAATTGGCAGACGCGCCAGATTTAGGTTCTGGTGGGAGACCGTGCAGGTTCAAGTCCTGTTATCCGCATAAAACATCAATGAGAAGCCGGAGGCCTTGCCTCCGGCTTCTCATTGCATCTTCTTCCCTCCCTCAGGATTCGTCAAGGACTACAGACCCCAGAACATCTCCGATACTTTCCCGGATCACAAGATCTGCTCGGCCGTCACAGGCGGTCTCGCTTTTATTAATTAAAACAAGTATGTGAGCGGAATCATCAAAGTAACGAAGAAGACCCGCGGCGGGGTAGACCACGAGCGAGGTTCCTCCGACGATGAGAAGGTCCGCCTCCCGGATCGCTTCCGCTGCTCCCTGTAAAACCGCCTGATCCAGCCCCTCTTCATAGAGGACGACATCCGGCTTCACGATGCCTCCACAGCTGCATCTCGGCACTCCGCTTCCGGAGAGAATGAAATCGAGAGGATAGGATTTCCCGCAGCGAAGGCAGTGATTTCTCCAAACTGAGCCGTGAAGCTCATATACCTTTTTGCTCCCGGCCTTCTGATGGAGTCCGTCAATATTCTGTGTGATAACTGCCCGGAGCTTCCCTTCTTCCTCGAGCCTTGCAAGCGCAAGATGTGCCCGATTCGGCTTCGCCTCCGGAAAAAGCATCTTCTCCCGATAAAAACGATAAAACTCTTCCGGATTTGCCTCAAAAAAGCTGTGGGAAATGATCTGTTCCGGCGGATAAGCATAGCTTTGCCGGTAAAGCCCGTCCTGACTCCGAAAATCAGGGATCCCGCTCTCCGTGGAGACTCCGGCTCCCCCAAAAAATACGATATTCCGGGCCTCCCCGATCCATTTCCGAAGCTTCTCTCTCTTCTCTTCCATCTGCGCCCTCCTCCCTATGGCCAAAATATAGTCCTTTCCACTATCTTAGCCCAGATATCCCGGAAAAGCCACTCTATCCTTTCCCTCAATATGGATGGCATCAGGAAAGCTCAGGAAACAGCTTGCCCGCGGGCAGGCGTTTCCTGAGCTCACACGACGCATATAAGATCGCTTTACTTTTCTTCTGACTTCTCCTTCGGGAGCAAGAGATTCAAGAGAATCGCGCTGATCGTCGTGATGACGACCGGAGATTTTCCGAAGACCATCGTCACAGAGAGCGGAAACTGGTTCAGGCTTCCAGCAGCCTGCGCGATGCCGACTCCGAGCGCCACAGAGAGGCCCACGACCGTGGAGCTTCTCGCCGTGAGCGGCTTCGAGGTGATGAGCTTCATCCCCGTCATTGCGATCGTGGAGAAAACGGTGATCGTCGCCCCGCCGAGGACACACTGCGGAATCGTCGTGAGAACTGCGGAGAACTTCGGGCAAAGCCCGGACAAAAGGATCAAAGCCGCACAAGTCGCGAAGACCTTCCGATTTACGACCTTGTTATTCGTCACAATGCCGACATTCTGAGAGTAGGTCGCCGTGGGAAGTCCTCCGAAAAAGGCGGAAAAGAAGTTTGTCACGCCATAGGCGATGATCCCGCCCTGAAGCTCTCCGTCCGTCGGTTCCCGGTCAAAGCCTCCTATGGTTGTGGCGGTGAAATCGCCGATCGCCTGGACGGAATTGATCGCAAAGAGAAGGCCGATCGAGATGCAGGCCGCCGGATCAAAGCTCACACCAAAGGGAAGGAAGTGCGGGAGAGCGAACCAGGACGCCTTTCCGATCTCCGAGAAGTTCACCATCCCAAAGCAGAGCGCCGTGAGATAGCCGGCCAGCATTCCGAGAAGAATGGATGCGAGTTTAAAAATCCCCTTCCCGAGGTTATTTAAGAGAAGCACGATAAGCAGCGTCACCGCAGCGACCGCCCAGTTCTGCCAGGAGCCGTAGATCAGAGCCTCCGTCAGATGCTTCTTCTCCACAACAAGCTCCCTCGTATTTGCGACGCCGCCGGCCATATAGTTGACGGCTGTCGGATAGAGGGATACGCCGATCGTAAAAACTACGGTCCCGGTGATGAGCGGGGGAAAGAGCGGGCGGATTCTCTTCACGAAGATACCGACAAAGACCGCGACGATTCCGCCGACGAGAAGTGCCCCCGTGATGGTGTGCACTCCCTCCCCCGCTTCGGCGATTGCCTGAAGGCTGGGGAGATAGGCAAAGCTGATCCCCAGGATGACGGGAAGGCCCGAGCCGAATTTCCCGCCGATCGGAAACAACTGAAAAAAGGTCGCGATCGCGGACATCGTAAGAGATGCCTGAATCAGAATAATTCGCTGCTCGATCGGCAGCTGCGCCACATTCGCGATGATAATCGCCGGCGTCACGCAGCCGATAATCATCGCCACCAGATGCTGGAGCGCGAGGGAAATCACGCTCCAGACCGGCGGATTTCCCTTCCAGCAAAACAACGCCTCCATTCCATCCTTCTTCCCCATCCTTTTCCTCCTGAAACTAAATTTTATTTTGAAACCTAAAAGTTTTTGCTATAGGCAATCATATACGGATGGAAAAAATAGCACAAGTAGAAATGAAAGGCAAATTTTTGTTAATTTAGCACAGGTGCATAAACCCAATGTGCAAAAACCTGCTCTTTTCCCGAGGAATCCGTTAGATTCTATGAAAAAATCTCCGAAGCTTCGATAGGAAAGACCCGGAATTTTCCACCTGCTTATCCTCTCCTTTGGCGGAAAAAGACGGATATACGCCATCTTCGCTGAAAACCCGCTCCATCGGGATATCGTGATTATCTACAGAAATCTCATCGAGAAGCAGCTTCTCATAGCATAGGCAAAAGCGACGCATCCTCTGCCCTTCCAGGAAGCGATCGTAATAGCCCGCCCCGTGACCAAGTCTCCTTCCGCTCCGATCCGCGGAAATACAGGGAATCAAGGCGAGATCGATCTCCTCCTTCTCCACCAGGGGAAGTCCCGGCTTCGGCTCCGGTATCCCGAGAACTCCGGCTCCGAGATCCTGAAAGGATCGGATCTCCACCGCCTCCATCCGCCTCTCCCTTCCCGGAATGCAGCGCGGCACGGAAACCCTCTTTCCCATCTGCCAGGCGCTCTCCAAAAGCAGCTTTGTGTCCGGCTCCTTCTCCACACTGATATAGCAAAAAATCGTGTCCGCCTGCTGAAAATACGGATGCTGAAGGATACGGGAACTGATCTCCGCATCCGCGCTCCGACAGTACTCTTCGCTGAGCCCCCTCCGAAGCTCCGCCACCTCCTCCCTCTCCCTCGCCTTTCTCTCTCTGATCTCGTCCTCCATAATTATCCCTCTCCTTCCCTTTCCCCGTCTTCTGCCCGCTTTCTCCCTATCGGACAGCTCCATCTATCCCCATGTTCCATTCTTTCCCCCGCTTTGTCAAGAAAGAAAAAAGAAAACATAGCTCCCCCATTTCGAAACCAGAACTATTTTTGTATAATGATTCCAGCGTCGAAAGTCTCTCCTCCGCGGCGTGCTTGCACGGAA
>NZ_KI273088.1:0-42302 GCF_000469565.1 Oribacterium sp. oral taxon 078 str. F0263
ATCCTCTCCCCTCTTCTGTCAATGCTTTTCTTTATTTTTCTTTTCTTTTTTCCTCTCTTTTTCCCCGAATAATCTTTAAGAGCCTGAAGCACAGAATACAGTTCTCTCCCTCACTAGATCTTGTGATCGGCCGGCATTTCCTCTCCATCCTCTTCTCCTATGAGCTCGTCCAGAGTCCTCCCGTAGGAGGGGAGAAAATCGCGCATGAAGTCGGAGAGCTCCGGGAGCTCTGCGGAAAGGGACCGAAGAATCCGCTCCGTGGATTTTTTCGCGCTTCGAAACTCCCGGTTCCCGGCCTGCTCCTCAGAGAGGCATTTGATATAGGCGGAGAGCTTGTCCGCCGCCTTCACAAGCCGGAGAAGGTAGGACTTTGGATCGGGAAAGAAGAGCTCCTCATAGCGCGGGCGCAGGTCCTCCGGAAGGAGAGAGAGCAGGCGTTCCGCCGCCCCCTTCTCCAGCTCCCGATAGGCCTTCTGCATCTCCTCTCCGGAATATTTCACGGGAGTCGGCATATCGCCGGTGATGATCTCCGGGACATCATGATAGAGAGCCAGGAGGGCCGCCCTCTCCCCGCTCAGACTTCTGCCGTAGCGAAGATTTCCGATCTCGCAGAGGCAGTGGGCGATCATCGCGGTCTCCAGACTGTGCTCACTCAGGTTTTCCGGGCAGCTGTTTCTCATAAGTGCCCAGCGCTCGATATACCGCATCCGGGACAGGGTCGCAAAGAAATGACAGTTCACCTTCCAAACTCCTCCCTGTGAAAAATCGCGTAATAAAAAAGATACTGCTGCAAAATCCCGGGCTCCGGAAGAGATGGAAAAGGATCCTCACCCAAGTAGCGTTCCTCAATCGTCCGGCGGATCCAGACATCGATCGGCGCTCTCTCCGTCCTCCCATAGCCAAAGAGGAGAACGCAGTCCGCAACCTTTCGTCCGACGCCCCTGGTGCGGAGGAGCTCCTCGCAAAGTCTCTCCGTGGGAAGCGCCGAGAGCCTCTCCACCGAGAGCTCTCCCCGGAGAGTTCTCTCGGCGGCGTCCCTTAGATAGGGAGCCCGGTAGCCAAGCCCCAGCTTCCGAAGCTCCTCCTCGGAGAGGGCGGCGATGCTCTCCGGCGAAGGGAAGAGAAAGACCGGCTCCTCCTCATAAGGAGTTCTCACGCTCCTCCCGCAGCAAGCGGACAGCTTCTCGATGCAGCCCCGGATCGCGGGAATGGACTTCCTCTGGGAAATAATAAAGGAGATCAGCACCTCAAAGGGATCCTGGCGAAGAACCCGGATTCCCCTCCCGAAGGCCTCCGCCCTCCTAAGATAACTGTCCTCCTCCGGAATCCCCTGAAGAAGCTTTCGGTAGCTTCTCCTAAGGTCGAAGTACTCCGCCCAGATCCTCTCCCACTTCTCCCTGGAACAGGAAACCCGAAATTCTCTCTCCCCTCGCTCCGGGCGAATATATAAGATTTCCCTTCCCTTAATAAAACGGTACAGTCCGGAAGAAAGGCAGAGCGGGCGGAAGCATTGTCCGCTTTCTATGATCTTATCCAGCGAGAGCTCCTCCTCTGTCTCAACCCTTCTCAAGAAAGTCCTCCCTGAGCCGCTCTCAGGATATAATACGGCAAAAAGACCCCGTTTAGGAAAAGGAGCTCCAGAATCGGCGCGGCCTTGTCGAAAAAGCCGGGGGAGGGGAGAAGACGGAGTCTCCTGCAAAGCCCGATGATCGGGAGGAAAAGCAAAAAGCGTTCCCCTCCCTCCTCCAAAAGCATCCCCTCTCTCTCCAGTCTGCGAAGGTCAATCCAGGCAAAGAAGCCACTCAGAAGCAGATAGAAAAGGAGCGCATTGGAAAGCGGAAAGCGCCCGCTCGACGCGAAAAAGAGGAAGGAGAAAAGGCAGGCCCCCAGGCCGGGCAAAACGGCGCGGGAAAGCGGGATGAGAGCGTCCGAAAACGGAGCTTTTGCCGCGGGAGCCTCCCCCGGCTCTTCCTCCTCTTGTCTCTTTCCGACGACTTTTCCCCCGCAGCCCGGACAGTGATCTGCTCCCTCCGGCACCTCCGCACCGCATTTTGAGCAGATCTGCTTCGGCCGGATCCGAAGGATCCTCTGCCCGCAGCGGGGGCAGAACTCACTCTTATCCGGGATTTCCTCCCCGCAGTGCCTGCATTTCATCGTTTCTGTCCTTTCCACTCTGAACCGCCCGCCCCTTCCTATCGCGGGACCGAAAACATCTTACGTCCTCCGGCGGCTTTTGGCAAGTGCCGAAAGCCGGGGCCAGAACTGCTACACTTGTTCGTAAAGAGTTTTGTAATGCACTTGATTTCTTACAGAGAATGTGGTACGATTGCATTACAAACAAATGCAGATTTGAATGGAGGTGTAACCATGGCAAATGGATTACTTCAGCTTCGTATAGACGACACCCTTCGGAAGGAAGCTTCCGATGTATATTCCCGGCTCGGTCTCGACCTGCCCACGGCAATCCGCATGTTCCTGACTCGCTCTGTGCAGGTGCGCGGCATCCCCTTCAGCATGATCCTGCCGGAAGAGGACTATAAGGCGACGGCAGCTGTCGCAGCCATGAAGCGCATGAGCAGTGATGCGGAGGAAGCCGGTGTAGCCGAAATGACACTGGATGAAATCAACGCGGAGATCGCAGCCGTAAGAAGCGGGAAATAACGTATGAAGCTCTATGCAGTGATAGACACCAACGTACTGGTCTCCGCTCTTCTTCGCTGGGATTCCGTGCCCGGAGCGGTGCTGGAACAGGCCCTTGTCGGAAGCATTGTTCCGCTCCTCAGCGATGAGATCATGGCTGAATACGACGAGGTGCTGCGGCGGAAGAAATTCCCCTTTAAGGAAGAGGATATCCAAACCGTGACGGATGGGATCCGGATGCGCGGCGTGTTCCTTGACCCGGAGAAGCTGGAGGAAAACCTGCCCGACCCGAAGGACGTGATCTTATATGCGATCACTATGGAAGCCAGAAAAGACAGCGACGCTTATCTGGTGACCGGAAACATCAAACATTTCCCGCTGAAGCCCTATGTGGTGACGCCGAGGGAAATGCTGACGATCCTGGAGAACGGCGGAAAGTCGCTCCCAGAGGAAGCCTCCCGGGCGAAGCCGAGTCCTTAAGCGCCGGGGCAAAAGACGGCCCGCTCTTTGGCAGACAAAACGGCAGATCGGCCGCAGAAATTGGAAACGCTTCACCATCATGATGATGCGTCTATCGCTCGGGGAAACGGATTCCATCGGAACAATCACGTGCCAACGGGCGTGATGCCGCAAAAGCGTGCGGAACGCCGGCACTTAACGAACACGAGTGCAGCGAAGTGTGAGTTTAGTACCGCTGCGTGGAGCCCCGAACGAGAGTGTCTTTTGAGGCACACGCCCATGGCACAGGCGTCCTGGATCCATCCTCCTTTCCTTAGTTTTCCTCCGGCGGCTTCGCCTGGAGGATAAGCTCCGCCTGCTCCTCCGTGAGATCAAAGTTCAGAAACTTCTGATAGAACTCCCGGATCTTTGCTTTGATATCTGTCTGGAAGAGATCCGGATGGAGGAGAGATGCGGCCCACTGCAGCTGCAGCGCTTCCTCTACGCCGTAGCGGTCCCAGGAAAAGACTCCCTTCGGATTCGCATAGACCTTTCCCTCCTGCACGGCCCGGAGCCCGGACCAGTTCGGATCCTTCCGAATCTTCTCGACCTCATCGCTTGTTCCCGTGATGATATAATCGGGGTCCCATTCCAGGATCTGCTCCAGAGTAACTGTCTGCATATTGCCGTTTACAGAGGAGGCCACATTCCTTCCCCCCGCCGCGCTGATCCAGGCGTCGATGATCGTATCGGAGCCATCCACGCTGAAGCTGTAGACAGAATTTCCGTGGAGGACCTTCGGCTTTTGTTCCTCGCTGAGAGAGGAAAGCTTTTCCTTCAGCTCCGCGAGAACTCCGTCGAGATAGGCGCAGTAATCCGAGGCCATCTGCTCCTCTCCCAGGATCTCGCCGGTCAGACTTACGGAGCGCTTCATCTCGTCATAATTTTTGAACATCACATTGACAAGGGGGATCCCCACTGCATTCAGCTGCTCCCTGTAGTCCTCCTTCGAGTCAAAGACAAGGTCCGGCTTCTTCGCGACGAGCTCCTCCAGATTAAACTGATCCCCGAAGGTGGAGAGGGCGTTATTCATATTCGGCTGCACATAATACATCCAGGGCCCCTTCTTCTTTGTCTGAGAAGTGGCGACCAGCCCCTTGGCCTGATCCAGCATGCAGATGACCTCATTATGCGCATACCAGGCATCTGCATAGCGCTCGATCTTTTCGGGCACCGTCACCTGATTCCCGGCCATATCCGTGACCGTGCGGCTGCCCTTCTCGGACTCTGCGGCCGTGCTGCCTGCCCCATTCTCCGAGCTCTTTTCCGAAGCGGCATCGCCCGCTTTTTCCGTGCCCGCCGCACTCGTCTTATCTCCGCTCTCTCCTCCGCTCTTTCCGCAGGCAGAGGCGAAAAGCATCGCCGCCGCGGCGATCAGCAAAAAAATCCTCCCGTTCCTTTTCATCCTTTCTTTACTCCTTTCAAAATTACATTTGTTTAGAATTACATTTATTTACATCTGTCTTAGGCTCGGAACACAGGCGCGGATCCGCTCCCCTTCCTCCTCCCCCTCGACGATCCGGACCCTCGTCCCGTAGGCTCTCCTCAGATTTTCCTCCGTCACCACCTCATCCACGCTTCCCTTCAGGAGCTTCCGCTCCCTTGTAAGAAGCACCGCTCTTGTCGCGAGCAAAAAGGCGTGATCCGGATCGTGGGAGGTCATAAGGACGCCCAGCCCGCTCTCGGAAAGCTGCCGTATGACCTTTAAGACCCTGACCTGATTCCCGTAGTCCAGATTCGCGGTCGGCTCATCCATCAGGATGAGCTCCGGCTCCTGCGTGAGTGCCCTCGCAATCAGGGCCATCTGCCGCTCCCCTCCGCTGATCCTCGTATAGCTTTGCTCTCGCAGCTGGGAGATTCCAAGCCGCTCCATCATGCCCTCCGCGATCGCATAATCCCTTCTCGAGGGGGAGGCGAGCGGGGAGAGATGCGCGCTCCTTCCCATCACGACGATATCTATGACGCGGAAGGGAAAGGGCGGAATGTGGGACTGCGGAACATAGGCCACCTTTCTCGCAAAGCTTCGGTCCGAAATTCTCTTCCGATCCGTTCCGTCCAGAAGTACCTCTCCGGAGAGAAGCGGAAGAAGCCCGAGCATCGACTTAAAAAGTGTCGTCTTTCCCACACCATTCGGTCCGAGAAAGCAGACGATCTCTCCGCTTTGCAGACGGATCGATGCCCCGGACAGGATCCTCGTCCTGCCATAGCCGCAGTCTGCATGGTGCAGCTCCAGCTTCATAAATTCCCCCCTCTCCTCTGAAAAAGGATCAGCACGAAAAAGGGACCGCCGATCACCGAGCTCAAAATGCCGAGCGGGATCTCATAGGGGAGCATGCCCCGGCAGAGGTCATCGGTCAAAAGCAAAAAGCAGGCCCCGGCGAGGACGGAGAGCGGAAGCACTCTCCTGTAATTCGGTCCTGCGATAAAGCGGACCAGATGCGGCACCATGAGTCCCACAAAGCCCACAATGCCCGCGACGGAGACCGTCGCCGCCGTGAGAAGGGTAGAGGAGATGATCGTGATCAGCCGGATCTTTCCGGTATTGATGCCCAGCGCCTTCGCCTCCTCTCCCAGGGAGAGCACATTTAAGCGCCAGCGAAGAAGAAGGAGGGGCAAAAGCCCGATCCCATAGGCCGGGAGGAGAGTCCGAAGATCCCGGTAGCTCACCTTCGCGATGCTCCCCATCAGCCAGTAGGTGATTTCCGGAAGCGTCGAATTGGGATCTGCGACATATTTCACAAAGGAAATTCCGGACTGACAGAGTGTGGAGATCACCATGCCGCAGAGCACGAGGAGAAGCACCGCATCCTCTCCCTTTCCGAGGGCGCGGCTTAGGCTGTAGGCGAGAAAAACCGCGAGGATCCCAAAGGCAAAGGCCGAAATCTGAACCAGGGCCGGGGGGAAGCCGAGGAGAAGTGCGATCGCCGCTCCGATCCCCGCCCCCGCGCTCGCCCCCAGGATATCCGGGGATACCATGGGATTTTTGAAGATGCCCTGATAGGCCGCGCCGGAGATCGCGAGCGCACTCCCCACCAGCATTGCGGCGAGGATGCGGGGGAGGCGAATATCCAAAACGACCGTGAGCTCCGCCTTGTTCCAGTTTCCGGGCACTCCGAAAAGACGGAAGAGGAGCATCCGCAGCACTGTTCCCGGGCCGACCGGATAGCGGCCGATCAGAAAGGAAATCCCGACGGCGAATAAAAGGCCGAAGAAAAAGAGGAGAAACAGAAGCGCTCCGCCCGCCTCCGCTCCCCTCCTCTCCCTTCCGTCCTCCGCCTTCTCTCCCATACTTTTCCCCCTTTATTGGCTTATTTTTGAATTCGAATCTCTTTTAAAAGTAATTCGCTTATCCGAAAAAAGCGGCCCGGCTCCCCGAACCGCCTTCTCCGTCTCAGCGCCTTCTCCCCATGAGAGAGAGAATCCGAACGAAGATATTGATGACATCCACATAGAGATTCAGCGCCGTATAGACCGCAAAGCTCGCCGTCTTCGGGCAGCGCTGTCCCCTCGCCCAGTCGTAGCCGATGTAGAGGGAGAAGAGGAAGAGACCGAGCACGCCGAAGAGGCCGTAGTTATAGACATGGAAGAGCATCGCCAAAAGCTCTGCGACGATGAGCCCGATCAGCGCGATGAAGATCGTCCGCCCCATCGAAAGAAAGGCCTTCGGCATGATGAGCGCCGCAAGCGTCATGGTGAGGAGCACCACCAGCGTCATGCCCGCTGCAGCTCCGATCAAAGGAAGGGCATAGAAGGGCAGTACCGTCGCAAGGAGAGAACCAAAGCCCAGCACCGTGATCGTATAGCCGAGAAGCGCGATCGGATAGCTCCCCCTCCTTGCGAGAGAGCTTCCGCCAAGGCTCACGACAAAGAAAAGGATCGTGAATATAAAGGGGTGGTTCCCGTAGTAATTCACGAGGATGCCGCTCATGGTATAGCATATCAGTGCCGTCAGGAAAATGCCGTAGATCAGGTGGAGCCCGATCAGGATATTATAGCGTCCGAGGGAGAGCTCGCCGTCCTGATAGGCGCTTCCCTCAAGCTCTGTGTTTCTTCTGAATTCGTCCATCGAAACTCCTTTCATCCCAGCCTTTTATCGTTTCTGCCTCATAGATTCGCCGCTTTGGCCCTCCTCTCACCCTATCGGATGATACAATGAGCTCCCGGCCGGGCCCGAAGACAGATGCTGTTTTCTCTTGTATCATAGTACAAAATATCGGCCTTGAAAAGGGGCAAATCCCCGTCTTCCGGATTTGGCACTATGAAAATTCAGGATTTCCTTCAGAGGCTCTGCCCCTTGAAGAAGCATTTCCAGCCGGAAGATCCGGATAGAAAGTCATGAAGAAAATAGATGCACGGCAAAGTCCGGATAAGCTGTCAATCGGAAAATTGCTTTCCCCGGAAATTTGACCTTGACATTCAAAAGGAGCAGGGGAATACTTCATCTAGGGTTTTGGCCGATACTGCGGACTTTATGATATCTTGTATCAGGCTTTAAGGAGAAGCACGGGTCTTATGGAATTAAAGGGACAGGCATTTGATTTGATGCAATACATTTACAGCTTCGTTCAAAAGCCTCTTATCAGAAGCTGCATCCGTTTTAATGGAAAATTGAAGGGCAGCAAACTGAAAGGGGCGGTAAAAGCTCTAATTTCATTTTATCCTATTTTACGCTGTAAATATGACGTAAATAAGGGGCTGTGGAAGGAGAGCGATATCTCCTGTGAAAATTTATTGATAGGCATAAGGGCCAATCACGATTTTTCAATGATTGAAAATGATTCCTTATTATCCTCTCTTGAAATCGGGATGGATGCGCCACTGAAAATTTATTGGATATGCGGTGAGGAAAGAGACTCTCTCTGCGTAATTGCAAGTCATCTGCTTTGCGACGGAAGGGGATTGGAACAGCTCTTATATCTTTTGGCTGAGCTATACTCGAACGATGATGTAAGGATAAAAACGCGGATCAATACGGACAGAAGTTTTTCTCAGATAAGCAGTAAATTTACCGTGATGCAAAAAGCAAAAATCCTATTTTCGAGGGCAGGGACAGAAGCTATGGACAGGAAGCTGCACTTGCCCTTAGATGAAGGCTCTCAAAAGCCTAAACTGATAGCGAAAAAAATTGATTTATCGAAATTGGAGTGCTATCGCTCTCGCGCAATAGGATACAGGCCCAGCATAAATGATATTTTGCTCTCGGCCTATATTCTGACCTTGCATCAGCTCTTCGGCTGGAAGGAAATCAGCATCCCCTGCCCGGTCGATCTTCGCAGATTCAACGCGGACGCAGGCGGCGCAATCTGTAATCTGACAGGAAATTATTACTGCCATATCAGCTTTCATGGGCATGAAAGCTTTGAAAAGATCTGCAAAGAGATTTCTACGCAGATCTCCGCGCAGAAAAACAGCAGCTTTTGTCTGAAAGAGCCGATTTTACTGCATCTTTTGTACCGTCTGCTCCCCTTCCCGATCCTGAAAAAGCTGCTTCCTTCCAAAATTTCCGTTCCTTTGACTTCGTATACCAATTTAGGGAAAATAGAGGAAGCGCGTCTTGTGTTTCAGGGGCTCTCTGTTTCGGACGCTTTTATCGTCGCGGCGGCGAAACCCGTGCCGTACTTTCAACTGGCGATATCTACTTATAAGAGCGAGTGCACCCTTTCCGCATGTACCGAAGCAAACGGAAAAAGCTTTGATCTTCTTTCTTCTCTTATGAACAGTATTTGCTGCGTGATCGAAAATTTGTCATAGGGAAAGACCGCCATAATAATTTAATTCAGCGCCGCCTTTCGCTCTGCCCCCTTTCCCCGGCCGTCCGCGCTTCTCCGTTTTCCGCCGCCTTTCTCCGCGCCTCCGCTCTCCGCGGGCAGCAGAATCCGGATGCTCTTTGGGTGATTTCGGATCTCCGCCCTCCGGAATTTCCCTCCGTATTCCCCATCCAGTGTCCACTCGATGCTCCTTTCGCTCTCGATGAAAAGCTCCGCGCTTTTAAAGGCGCGGATATAGGGACTGTCCCGATCCATCTGCGCGGAGACCAGACTGCCGATAATCTCCGTGAGCTCCTGGATGTTTTTCGGGGCGCGGATCAAAAGCACCTCGAAGAGGCCGTCATTCAGGGCGGGGGACGGCTTTTGCTTAAGGGCAGAGCTCCCGAAGGCGGAGAAGCCCCCGATGGAGCTTGTGTTGGATACTGCGCCAAAGAGAAAGTCCCCCTCCTCGACCTCTCCATCGTGAAGGATTTTCAGCCTCCTGCTGTAATTCAGATTCTCCGGGAGAGTCTGAAGCCCGTGGAGCAGATAGGCCGGGTAGCCCAGGACATTCTTAAGATCCTGCTTTGTGGAATAGCTCACCTTTGTGAAGGAGCCGAAGGCCGCCACATAGCTGAAATATTTCCCGTTCAAGGAGCCGATATCACAGGGAAAGAGGGAGCCTCTCGTGACAGAAGCCGCGTTCCTTGTGACAGAGGCCGGAATCCCGAGGCTTCTCGCAAAGTCATTGGTGCTCCCGAAGGGGAAGTAGAGAATCGGCATCCTCTCTTCCTCCTTCATCAGCGCATTTACAAGATGATGGAGCGTCCCGTCCCCGCCGACACAGGAGACGAGCTCGAAGCGGCCCGCATTCCCGGAAAGTATGCTGTCGATGCTAAGCTCGGGGACTGCGGGGAGCACCGGATATACCGTGAGCTCGCAGCCCTGGCGGCAGAGAGCCTCCATGATCCGGTAGCTCTCGCTCCCCCCCTTCTCCATCCCCGCCCGGGCATTGATAAAAAGCAGTGTCTTCTTTCTCTCCATGATCTCCCCCCCCGAGGAAAGGCCTCTCCTTTCGGCGCTAATCCTCCTTCTCCCGGTCCAATGTAAACCAAAAGTCCACACCGGTCCTGGTATTTTTCACCCCGCAGCTTTGATGATGCGCCTCTGCGATCGCCTTTACGATACTGAGCCCGAGGCCGGAGCCCCCGTAGGATCTCGTGTGCGCCTTGTCCACCTTATAGAACTTCTCCCAGAGCCTGGGAAGCTCCTCCTCCGGGATGGGATCTCCCGTATTTCTGACATGGACGGAGATCCTGTCTCCCCCCTCCCTCTCCGTAAAGATGCTGATCTGCTTCGGCTCCTTTACATGGTGCATCGCGTTGTTCAGATAGTTCGTGAGCACCTCCTCGATCTTGAACTCATCCGCCCAGACCTTGAGATCCTCCGGGATATCGACCTCGAGCCGTATGCCCTGCTGTCTTAAGAAAAGCTCCGAGGAGGAGACAATGCCGTCTACGACCTTCGCGAGGGAGAAAAGCGTGATATCCGGCAGGTCCTTCCCCTGCTCCAGCGCCGAGAGATTCATGAGCTCCCGCACCATCCGGTTCATCCGCTTTGCCTCGTCGGAGATCACGGTGCAGTAATAGTCCCGGCTCTCCTTGTCCTCCGCAAGACCGTCCATCAGGCCCTCCGCATAGCCCTGGATCAGGGCGATCGGCGTTTTCAGCTCATGGGAGACATTGGCAACGAATTCCTCCCTCTTCTGGGCAAGTCTCCTCTTGTTCTCCACATCCAGCTGCAGCTCATTGTTCGCGGTCTTCAGCTCCGCGATCGTGCTCTCCAGACGCTCCGAGAGGATATTCATCGACTTTCCGAGCGTGCCGATCTCATCCTCCGAGTCCCCGCAGTAGCGCGCGGAGAAGTCCAGCTTCGACATCTTCTCCGAGAGCTTCGCGAGGGCATTGATCGGCTTTGTGATCTCCCAGCTCGCAAAGCTGATGATGATCCCTCCGAGCACGATGGCGAAGCCGCCGATCGCAAGGAGGAAGCGGTTGAAGAAGGCGGTGGATTCCCTGAGGCTGGAGAGCGGCATCGACATCATAAAGCAGCTCACATTGTCGCTGAAATATCCCCAGCTCTCGAGATAGCCGGTCTCCTCCCCGCTCTCCCCGCTCTGTTCGATGACATAATTGCTGAATCTGCGAAGAGTCCTGCCCTTTCTCCCATTGATGGCCCCCAGGATATTGCTGGAGAGGCGCTTTGAGAGAAACTCGGAGTTTGCGGAGGAGGCAAAGGTCCTGTCGGTCTCTGTGTCCAGGATGATGACGCTGATATTCTGGGTCTCCGTGAGACTTCGGATATAGCGGGTCGCCCGATTTTCCTGCAGAGAATCCGGGGAATTCTCATCCGCGGGGAAAAGCTCCTCGAGACCGTCCGCCTCCTCCAGCATCCCGTCGATCGTGGCGTAGGCCGTCTCCAGCACATGGACCTTCTCCCGGAGATAGTAGCGCCCGAGGAAAAAGGTATTGGCGGCGAGCATTGCCGTAAGGATAAAGAGTACCAAAAGAAAAAACATGCTGTTTAAGCGCCATTGAATCGAGCTGTGGCCTCTTTTTAGGATCTTCATCTAGTCCTCCGGATCAAACTTATATCCCATGCCCCATACGGTCCTGATGTACTCCCCCTTACTCTTAAGCTTCGCCCGGAGCTTCTTTACATGGGTATCGATCGTTCGGGCGTCCCCGAAGTAATCGTAATTCCACACATTGTTCAGGATCTTCTCCCGGGAGAGCGCGATGCCCCGGTTCTCCACAAAATAAAGGAGAAGCTCGTACTCCTTGAAGCTAAGCTCCAGCTCCTTCCCGTCGACCCTGACGGAATGGGCCGACTTATCGATCTCGATCCCTCCGACGCTGACGGTCTCCTCCTGCTGGATGCCGGATCTTCGGAGCAGCGCCTCTACCCTGGCGACCAGGATCTTCGGGGAGAAGGGCTTCGAGATGTACTCATCCGCCCCGTACTCAAAGCCCCTGAGCTCATCCGTCTCCTCGGAGCGCGCCGTCAGCATGATCACGGGGACTCTGGAATGCTCCCGGATCGATTTCAGCACCGCCCAGCCGTCCATCTTCGGCATCATCACATCCAGGATCAGAAGGGAAATGTCCTTCTCCTCGAAAAAGAGGTCAATCGCCTCCTCCCCGTCGGCAGCCTCCAGAACCTCAAAGTCCTTCGCCTTAAGGAAGTCGGAGATCAGCTTCCGCATCCTCTCTTCGTCGTCCACCACAAGGACCTTCAACTTCTCCATCTCTTCCCCCCCCCTAGCCCGTGAGCTCCTCCAAAAATCGTGACGGCCTTACGCTTCTACTGTAGCGTTCCTTTGTGACATATATGTGAACTTCCCGCTTGGCCCGGGTCAGGGCGACATAGAAGCACCTTCTCTCCTCCTCCAGGCCCTCCCTTCCGTCCGCCCTCCGGCTCGGGACGATTCCCTCCACCACATCGATGAGATGCACGATCTCGAATTCGAGCCCCTTTGCGCTGTGGTAGCTCATAAGGCGGATTCCCTCTCCCTCGTTCCCGCGGCAGGCGCCCCGGAGCTCCTCCCGTCCCTCCCGCAGGAAGCGGAGAAAGTCCTCCTTTTCCGGGAAGTCCTCCGCGCGCCCGGAAAGCATGCCGAGGATCTCGGAAAAGGGAGCGGGATCTCTCTGCCCTTTTCCGAGGAGCCAGGCCTCATAGCCCATCTTTTTCCGGATATAGAGAAGAGCCGCCTCCGTCGGAAGGGCGGCGATCCGCTGAAGATCCGTCCGAAGCTCCCGGACCCTTTCGCGGGCCTTTGGCTTCTCCCCGTAGTAGGAGAGAAGCTCGGGAAGGCCGGAGCCCTCCTCCCGAAGCGCCTCTCCGGAAAGAAAGCGGGGAGGGCGGTTCAGAATCCGGAGAAGGTCAGCGCGGCTTCCCCTCCGAAGGGAGAGCCTGAGATAGGCGGAGAGATCCTCCGTGACGAGGTGGGAGAAGGGATCCTCCGTCCTCTCCCCGAGGGAAAACGGGATCCCGCGGCGAAGGAGAAACGGGATCAAAGAGGAGAGGACGAGTCTATTCCGGTACAGGACCGCGATCTCCGATCCGGGAAGCCCCTCCGAAAGCTCCTTAGAGAGGAGCTCCGAGAGAAAGCGGTATTCCCTCTCCGTGTCCGGAAACAGATACTCCCTTCCCTTTCCGCCCCCCGGAAGCATCGCTCTCAGCTTCTTCGCAAAGCGAAGGCGGTTGTTCTCGATCAGTCGGTGGGAGAGGCGGACCAGCTCCCGTCTTGCGCGGTAATTCTCCGGGAGCAGATAGCGGGATGCGTCCGGGTAGTCCGAGAGGAAGCGCTGCATGATTTTCGGACTTGCGCCCCGAAAGGAGTAGATGCTCTGGTCCTCATCCCCCACGAAGAAAAGATTTCGTTCCGGCTCCCCGAGGAGGCGGAGCAGCTCGTACTGCGCTTCGGAGATATCCTGAAACTCATCGAGAAGGATATAGCGAAAGCGTCTCTGCCAAAAGGAAAGGCTTTCCCGTTCGCTCCGAAGAAGAGAGAGAGTATGGAGAATCATATCGTCAAAATCGAGCTTTTGCTCCCTCTCCATCGCTTCCCGATAGCTCCGATAGAGCCTCTCGAAGTCTTCTTCTGAAAAGGAGCTTCCAAAGTAAAGCGCCGCCGCCTTCTCTCTTCCCCCTTGCCCCTCCTGCCCACAGTCCGTTTCCCCGCTCTCCTCCCTCCGCTTCTTCTCGGAAAAGGAGAGGAGGAGCGCTCTCCGAAATTCCTCCCCCTCCGGGAAGGGCCTTTTGTCCTTTCGGAGGATCTCTTCCAAAAGCCGCTGCCTCTCTCCCTCCGTCAGGATATTCCGCTTCCCGAAGCCGTAGCGCTTTCTCAGGATCGAGAAAAAGACCGAGTGGAGCGTGCCGAAGCACACTTCTCTCCCGGTCCTCGGAAATCTCCTGCAAAAGCGAAGCCGAAGCTCCTCCGCGGAGGCTCTCGTAAAGCTTAAAATCAGGATTTCTCCCCCGGGGACCCCGCTTTGCAGGAGTCTTCCGGCCCGCTCCGTCAGGACAAGGGTCTTCCCGGAGCCCGGTCCGGCGAGGACGAGGGCCGGACCCTCCCCGTGAGAGACTGCTCTCTCCTGGGAAGGGCTCAAACGCCTCCCGCTCTCCGCCCCCTTTTCGGAAATCCCCCGGCTCTCCAATGCTTCTCCTCCCCTCCCCTCCCGCTCTGCTCTTCTCCCTCTTCTTCTCTCTCAGGAAGAAAGTCGCTTGATGCCGTCCCGCAGGCGGGAAAGCGACTCCTCCTTTCCGAGGACAGAGAGGATCTCCGTAGCGCCGGCCGGAGTCATTTTCCGCCCGGAGAGTGCGATCCGAATCGGCCACATGATAAAGCCCGTCTTATACCCTCTCTCCTTTCCGTAGGCGGAGAGGAGGGAAAAGAGCGCCTCGTTCGAGAAGTCCTCCTGCTTTTCGAGGAGCGGAAGGACCTCCCGGAGGAGCTTAAGAGAATTTTCGGCATCATTCTTCGTCTTCCGATTCTCATAGAGCTCCGCCGAATATTCCGGAAGCGCCTCAAAGAAATCCACCTGCTGCGGGATATCCGGGAATATCTCGATCCGGCTCTTCACCATCTCCGCGATTCTCCGAAGGTCCAGCTCCCGCCGGATCGTCTCTCTGAGGAAGGGAAGCGCTCTCTTATAATAGCGCTCAAAGTCCATCGCCTTGATATATTCCGAGTTCATCCAGCGGAGCTTCCCCATATCGAAGACCGCCGGGGACTTCGATATCCTTTTATAGTCAAAGCTTTTTACGAGCTCCGGGAGACTCATGATCTCCTGCTCCCCGACCGGGCTCCAGCCGAGAAGGGCGACAAAATTCAGGACCGCCTCCTCCACGAAGCCCTGCTCGATCAGATCCTCAAAGGAGGAATGACCGGAGCGCTTGGAAAGCTTCCTGTGCTCCTCATCGGTGATCAAGGGGCAGTGCACATATTTCGGGACTTCCCAGCCGAAAGCCTCGTAGAGACGATTGTACTTCGGGCTGGAGGAGAGGTACTCGTTGCCCCGGACCACATGGCTGATCCGCATCAGATGATCGTCCACCACATTCGCGAAATTATAGGTGGGGAAGCCGTCTGACTTAATCAAGACCATGTCATCCAGCTCGGAATTCTCAACCTCTACATCGCCGTAGAGCTCATCGTGAAAGACCGTCTTCCCGCTTCGGGGATTATTCTGCCTTATGACATAGGGGATGCCGGAGGCGAGCTTTTCCCGAACCTCCTCCGGGCTTAAGGAGAGGCAGTGCTTGTCATAATGCAGGATCTCCTCCCCGTTCACGACGGTTTTCAGCCCCTCCAGGCGCTCCTTCGTGCAGAAGCAGTAATAGGCCTCCCCCTTTTCCAAAAGCTCCTCCGCGTACTTTCGGTAGATCCCGGCCTTCACCCTCTCCGACTGGACATAGGGGCCGCAGTCCCCCGGCTTGTCCGGACCCTCGTCCCAGAAAAGCCCGGTATCGATCAGGGTGCGCCGGATGATCTCCACGGCGCCCTCGACCTCCCTTCCCTGATCGGTGTCCTCGATCCGAAGAAGGAAATCTCCTCCCTCGTGCTTTGCGATCAAATAGGCATAGAGCGCTGTCCTCAGATTTCCGACATGCATCCTGCCGGTGGGCGACGGCGCATACCTGGTTCTGATCCTCATAAATTCCCTCCTCCCGATGATGAAAGTCCCGGCGGCCTCTCCCGGGCAAAAAGCGATTAAAAGCGCAGGCCACTCTCTGCGCTGCGGGATGGGGATGAAAAGGAGGCCGGCTCCTCTCGAAGTCCGGCCCCGTCCCCGCTTCCGCTTCCCTAGTCTCTTCCGGAGCCCGAAAGATCCATGGGGCGCATGGTCAGGTTGATGCGGCCCATCTTGTCGATCTCCAGCACCTTCACTCTGACCTTATCTCCGATCTGCACGACGTCCTCAACCCGGTTCACCCTGCCGTCCGCAAGCTTCGAGATATGCACCATGCCGTCCTTATTCGGGCTGAGCTGCACGAAGGCGCCGAAGTTCATGATCCGGACCACAGTCCCATCTAGGATCTGTCCCGGCTCCACATCGTTCACGATGGACTCGATGATGGACTTCGCCTTCTCGAGCGATGCGAGATCGATGCCGGAGATGGAGATCATGCCGCTGTCATCGATATCGATCTTCGCGCCGGTCTCCTCTGAGATCCCGTTGATGACCTTGCCCTGCTTTCCGATGACATCGCCGATCTTCTCCGGATTGATCTGGAGCGTGATGATCTTCGGCGCATAGGGGGAGAGCTCCTTCCTGGGCTCCGCGATGGCGGACTTCATGACACCGTCCATGATGAAGAGTCTCGCCTCGTGCGCTCTCCGGATCGCCTCCTCGACGATATTCCGTGTCAGACCGTGGATCTTGATATCCATCTGGATCGCCGTGATGCCCTCTCGGGTACCCGTCACCTTAAAGTCCATATCCCCGAAGAAATCCTCCAGGCCCTGGATATCCGTGAGCACCAGATAGTCCTCGTCACTCTCCCCCGTCACAAGGCCGCAGGAGATTCCGGCCACCATCTTCCGGATGGGAACGCCGGCCGCCATGAGAGACATGCAGGAGGCGCAGGTGGACGCCATGGAGGTGGAGCCGTTCGACTCCATAGTCTCGGAGACAGAGCGGATCGCGTAGGGGAAGTCCTCCACAGAGGGAAGCACCGGGAGGAGCGCCCTCTCCGCGAGCGCGCCGTGTCCGATCTCCCGGCGTCCCGGTCCCCGGCTCGCCCTCGCCTCTCCCACAGAATAGCCGGGGAAGTTGTACTGGTGGAGATAGCGCTTCTCCGTCTCATACTCGTTCAGCCCCTCGACCTTCTGCACCTCGGAGAGGGGGGCCAGAGTCGTAATATTCAGGATCTGCGTCTGTCCGCGCTTAAACATCGCGGAGCCGTGGACCCTCGGGATCAGATCGACCTCGGCCTCCAGCGGCCGGATCTCATCGATTCTCCTTCCGTCCGGCCTCTTGTGATCCTTTAGGATCATCCTGCGGACCGTCTTCTTCTCGTACTGATAGATCGCCTCCGGGAGGAGGGAAAGCGCCTCCTCATCCTCCGAGAAGGCCTCCTCCAGCTTCTCGGACAAGACAGAAAGATTCTCATCCCTCTCCTTCTTGTCGTCGGCGAAGACCGCCTTCTCCATCTCCTTCTCCGGCACGATCTCCCGTATCCTCTCAAAGAGCGTCTCCGGGATGGAGCAGGAGACATACTCGTGCTTCTTCTTTCCGCACTCCGCAATGATGCTGTCAAAAAATCCGATGATCTGCTGGTTCAGGCCATGCGCGAGATAGATCGCTTCAATCATCTTCTCATCGGAGATCTCGTTTGCCCCGGCCTCGATCATGATGACCTTGTCCCTGGTGGAGGCCACCGTGAGGAGGAGATCCGATGCCGTCTTCTCAGCATTTCCCGGGTTCATGATAAACTCGCCGTTGATCATCCCGACCTGAGTGGATGCGCAGGGGCCGTCAAAGGGCACATCCGAGATACAGGCCGCGAGGGAAGAGCCGAGCATCGCAAGAAGCTCCGGAGAGCAGTCCTGATCCACGGAGAGCACCAGATTGTCCAAAAGAACGTCGTTCCGGTAATCCTTCGGAAAAAGAGGGCGCATCGGGCGGTCAATGACGCGGTCCGTCAGAATGGCACTGTCGGCCGGACGGGCTTCCCTCTTCTTAAAGCCGCCGGGAAATTTCCCGACCGCATACATCTTCTCCTCATATTCCACGGAGAGCGGGAAAAAGTCGACCCCGTCTCTCGGCTTCTCGGACGCCGTGCAGCTTGAGAGCACCGTCGTCTCGCCGTAATGCATGAGCGCAGCTCCGTTCGCCTGCGCACAGACCCTTCCGATATCCACGGTCAGGGTTCTGCCCGCAAGCTCCATTGAATAGCTTTTATACATACCTTCCTCCTGATTGGCCGAGCAGAAGCTCCAAAGCCACTGAACAGACTGCGGAATGCCCGCCGCCTCTTCAGTGATCTCGGAAACCTCCTGCTCTTACTTTCCAAAGAGAAAAAATAGAGACGCTTTCCGGAAAGCGCCTCTACCTCCTCTCATGTTTACTTTCTGATACCGAGCTTTTCGATGAGGCTTCTGTAGCTGTCGAGATCTGTCTTCTTCAGATAATCCAGAAGTCCTCTTCTGTGACCGACCATCATAAGAAGTCCTCTTCTGGAATGGTGGTCCTTCGGATTCCCCTTCAAATGCTCTGTGAGCTCCGTGATCCGCTCCGTGAGAATCGCAACCTGTACCTCGGGAGATCCCGTATCCCCGGGCTTCCTTCCGTACTTTTCAACAAGCTCCGCCTTCTTTTCCTTTGTAATCATTGTTTTTCTCCTGTATTTTTCATCTTCTCCCGTGCAGCGGAACAGCCGGAAGGAGTCCGGACCATCACGCCGACGCGTATTTCTCAGGTATCATATCGAATCCGGGGTGCCTTGTCAAGCCGGGAAACACGGAGCGCATATCCCTGTCTTTTGTCTGTGCACCTCACCTCCTTCCGCCTCTTTCGTAAGAGATTTGTCTCGCAGTTTAAGGGAAATTTACTTGCTCCGCGGCCAAAAAGCCTTTACAATAGCCAGCGTCTCCGTTAAAGAGCGGGAGGCAGAGACCGGAATCAAGACCGGATTAAAACAGAAAACTCCGATACCGATGGACTTCCTCCGGAAATCTGTCCGGAAAAAGGAAGGGACTTCTATAAAAGAAGGGAAAGGAATTTCTATTATGATTAAGAGAAAATTCTCCATGACAATGGCGATCGCAGTCCTCAGCGCTTTTTCGGCCTTCACCGCCCTTGCGGGCTGGCAGCACGGAGAGGGCGGAAACCAGAACCGCTGGTGGTACAGCTATGACCAGTCCAGCTACGCGAAGGACGGCTGGAACTGGCTGGACGGAAACGGAGACGGCGTGGCGGAGTGCTACTACTTCGATCAGAGCGGCTGGCTCCTCACCAGCACCACGACCCCGGACGGCTATCAGGTCAACGAGGACGGCGCATGGGTTGTGGATGGAAAGGTACAGACGAAGAAGGTCGCCGTAAAGAAAAACGGTGTCCGCTCGGATTATAAGGCCGTCAATAAGACGGACTCCACCGGCCTCGCTCCGAAAAAGGGAGAGACGAACGCATCTGACTTCCGTTCCGAAATGGACAAAAAGACGAAGGAAATGGAAAAGGAAAGCGTCACCAATACAGAGGACAAGGACAGCGAGGATTCCGGAGACGGCAAGAGCTCCGATAAGGGATCGGGCACTCCGGGACAGAAGAATGTCCTTCCGGACTCCATGGTAGAGTGATCTCTGCCTCTCTCCATCCTCAGCACCGATAAAAGAACTGAGGAAAAGCACTGATAAAAGAACTGATGAAAATCCGGCGGCTCCGCCGGATTTTTTACTGCATAAGTCCCCGTCAAGCAGCCAAATGCGAGGCAAGCTTGCTTGCAGGAGCATTCGGCTATTTGACGGGACAACAGGTATGAGCATGAAGCGCTGCTGCTTTTTGCAGCGTGGAATGCGAATACCTGTCAGCGCTGTGGAAGCTTCGAAGAAGCGAAGCAGCGCGGGGACTGATCTTTCCGGTAATTCAATGAATATGCAGGACGCAGTCCTGCTGCTTCCCTGTCCGGCACAGGACGCTCTCGCTCCGACTGCCGCCTCTCTCAGCGTTTTCTATGGGAAATCTTCTTCAGAGCGGAAAGGGCGAGCAGCACAAATTCCTCCCGGGGGAGAAGCTGGAGGATGGCATAGCTTCCAAAGTAAAGGAAGGCGGAAAGGGCGAGGCGGAAAAAAAGCGAAAGAGGGAGGCCTTTTACTAAAAGAGCCGGGAGGAGGGAGAGAAGAGCGGAAAGAAGGAAGCGCTGCCCGCGGAAATTCCGAAAGAGGTAGGGAAGATAGCTCCTTGTGAAGATGAGCTGGACCATAAGCACAAGGTACTCCGTCACCAAAGTCGCAAGCGCCGCTCCGAAAGCCCCGAGCCCGGGGATCAGAAGGAGATTCAAAAGGAAATCCGCGGCTGCCCCGGCAATCACGGAGATCAGAACTCTGCTCTCCCGCCCCTCCGCGGTCAGAACCTGTACCCCGAGGACAGCGGTCAATCCGATCGCAGTGACTGCTCCCGCCATGCAGCGCATTGCCGGAGCTGCCGCGGAAAAATCCGGCCCCGCCAGAAAGCGGATGCTCTCCTCCGCATAAGCGGTAAAGTAAAGCGCCAGGGGGAGAGAGAGAAAGAGCGTGAAATTCACCGCCTTTCCGGCGAGCATGAGAAATTCCTCCCTCCTCTCCCTCTTTGCGTAATAGGACATGCGGGGAAGAAGGACGTTTCCGAGCGAGGTGACAAGGGAAAGGAGAACCCCCTTCAGTCTGACAGAGGCATTGTAGAGCCCAAGCTCCCGGGAATCCCGGAGAAAGCCGAGCATCACCGTATCCATGTTGGTATAGAGGGAGACAACCAGGCTCTGTGAGAAGAGAATCAGGATCGGACGGAAATGTCTTTGAAGCTGATAATCTCCGAGCGGACGGAGCGATATATATCGGGGGAGCAGAAACAGGTTCAGTACATTTGCCGCCGAGGAGGAGAAGACGAGGATCACCGCATAGCGAAGGACATCCCCTCTTCTCCTAACAAAAAGAAAGATTAAAACGATGGAGAGAAGACCGAGAATCAGACTCCGGAGGGTGATGTAATCGTACTTTTCCAGGGCCTGAAAGAGCCAGTTCATCCCAAAGAGATTCAGAAGAATACTGAAGGAATATACGAAAAAAAGCCCGCTCTCCTCCCGAAAACGGGGGATCAGGCAGAGGGAGAGAAAGAAGGCCAAAAGGCTCAGGCAGGTCATGAGCGCATTGATAAAAAAAAGCTCCTGCGCCGTCCTGGAGAGGGAAAGCCTGTCGTCTCTCACCTGGGCGCAGGCCCGGATCCCATAGGTCGGGATACCGAGGGAAGCGATCATCAGAAAATAATTCGCCACCGCGCTGACGAAGGCGACTCTTCCCGTCCCCTCGGAGAGAAGCACCCGGGAGACGTAGGGAAAGCTGATGAGGGGAAAGACAAACTGCGCGGCAGTCAGAATGAAATTCATCAGGAAATTATAGCGTATGGAATGCGTTCTCTCGGCCACTCTCCCACCTTCCGCTGCTTTTGCTTTCCCCCGGTCCCTGCTTAATAGAGCATCAGGCCTACGATTTCCTTTCCGAGCGCACGGAGCTTCTCCGCCTCCCTTTGCAGGCCTCGATTGCTCACAGCTCCTCTTCTCTCGAGGAGGATGACCCGCTCCCCCTCCGAAAGCGCGGAGATCGCATCCGGATCGCTCAGGATATTTCCGGCGGCAAGACAGCCCTCCTCCGGGAAGAGCTCCTTAAAGCGTCTCTCCGCCTCCCGAAGAAGCTCATCCTCATGTCCGACAAAGAGAAGCTTCCCGGAGCTCTCCCCCTTCACATGGAGGATCGCCCTCGCGTTTTCAGCGGAGATCCGGTAAAAGGCCTCCTCTCCCCTGCTCCTGCCATTGTCCCCGGAGAGCTGCGACATCAGCTTGGAGAAGAGCTCCCTGCCGCCAAAGCGCTTCCTGCCGCCGAGCACATTGAGTCCAAAGCGCTTTGCGCTCCCATCCTCATCCACCAGGGGATCCTCCGCGACAAAGCGGCAGAGGATCGCCGCAGCGGCGAGGAAGATCCCGAGAATCATGCCGAGTATGCCGAACTTCACCGCATTCTTTGCGAGGTGACGCGGTGTGAGGCCGGAATCCTTCGGTCTTTGCAGCTTGAGCAGCGCCTTCTGGACATCGCTGAGCGAGGTCTGAAGTCCATTCACCTGCTCAAAGTAGGACTTCTGCTTCCCCGCCACGTCAAAGCTTGTGACGGAGGATCCCTCCGCGGAGGAGCCATCCGACGCGGAAGAGGAATTCGAAGAAGAGCCATTCGCTCCGGGAGAGGCGTTGTTCGCCGCAAGATGCTCATTATTGCTCCCCTCCGTCACCGGGAAGCCCGGATTCTGAAGAAGCGTGAGATCATGGGGGCAGATCTGACTTGCCACCTCCTCCTTATTCTTCTCGAGGTAGTTGATGATCGTCTCCCCGATCGTATTGACAAGCTCCGGCGTATCCCCGGCAATCATGATGTTGAGAAGTCCGGAGCTCGGGTCCACTCCCACACTGACCAGCTCCTTCAGATAATTCGGGCGGACATCCCTTCCGCTCTTCTCATAGATCTCCTGGTAGAGATCCTCATGCCCCAGCAGATTCACATAGGCCGCAAGCACACTCTGTGTACGGTCCGGATCCTGCATGCTGAGATTCGGATCGATCTTGTAATTCGTCGTGATATAGAAGCTGATGTCCCCCTCATAGAAGCTCGAGGCGTCCAGCTTCATCAGAAGGGATTCCTTCCGGTACTTCTCCTTCTGCGTAATCATGTTCTGGAGCTGGCGGATCTGCTTTTGATAGGAGCTCTTCTCCACCTTGTAGGCGTTCAGGCGCTCCACGTTCTGCTGATTTAACTCCGCGGTGAGCTCCTTGTCCCTCGTCTTCAGGAAACCAAGCCCCAGACTGATCAGCCCAAGGAGCAGCGCAAACAAAAGCCCGGTCAGAAGAAGCTTTCGAAAGCTCGCGAGGATCTCCGCGAGAACCTGCTTAAAATCGATCTCCGCGTCCTCTCTCTCGTATTGATTACCCATCTCAAACCCTTTCTCTTCCGTTTATGATTTCTATTTTTAAGATCCTATTCCGAGCCCTTCCCGCTCACTACGACGAGAATGGTCTTGGCCAAAATCTTAAGATCCAGCCACAGGCTCCAGTTATCGATATATTTACAGTCCAGGCGGACGACATCCTCGAAGTCCTTGATCTCGGATCTCCCGCTGGCCTGCCACATCCCGGTGATCCCGGGCTTCATGGCGAGGCGCCTCTTATGGTAATTGCTGTACTTCTTGAACTCATTGACCGTGGGGGGACGCGTTCCGATCAATGACATGTCGCCCCGCAGGACATTGAAAAACTGCGGAAACTCATCGAGAGAGGTCTTTCGGATAAACCTTCCGACCTTCGTGATCCTCGGATCGTCCTTCATCTTGAACATAAAGCCGTCCATCTCATTCTTCTCCATGAGCTCGGCCTTCCGCTTCTCCGCATCCTGATACATGGAGCGAAACTTATACATCCTGAACTTCCGCCCGTTCTTTCCGATCCTCTCCTGCGAGAAGAGCACCGGCCCCGGCGACTCCAGCTTGATCGCCGCGCCGAGAATGAAAAAGAGGAGGAGCGCGATGAGGGAACCCACGATGCCGCTCAGAATGTCGATGAGCCGCTTGATCAGCATGTAGCGGAGCTTCGGCTCCGGCTGATCCAGAAGCAGCATCGGAGAGCCGTTTCTGGCATAGAGCAGAGTCCTCTGTATGGCCGGACTGTATTTCTCCTCCTCCAGGGCGAGTGCGCGGTCCAGCTTCTCCACCGTCGGGAGATTCAGATGGACGGAGATCCCCATCTGGATGAAATTCCGCACCGCGTCGATGATGTCCGGCTCCTGCGTGTCTTCCGTGATGAGATAGATCTCATCCAGCGCGTTCTGCTGCACCCAGGAGACATAATCCCTCCGCCCCGCGACGACCGGAATATGATCGATCTCCTCCGCCTCCTCCGGTCTTCTCTCCCGGTCCAAAAGCGCGATGGCCGCCACCTTCCGGTACCAGTCCCCCTTCAGAAAATCCGAGAATTCCGCCGCCCGCTCCGAGCTCGTCGCGAGGAGGACAAAGGAAGCGCTCTGCGTCTTATAGAAGTGGTTGATCGTCCAGTTCTGCACAAAGAAGAGGAGGAAGGCCAGGATGGGGAGGAAGAACAGAAGAGAGCAGACAAAATAATATCTCGACTGCGTGACACTGTTCTTTTGGAGCAGCAGGATCGCGGCCCAGATCCCGGCCAGGGCGATCGTCGATCCCAGACTCTTCCAAAGGCTCCTCCAGAGACTGATCCTCTCAAAGGCATAGGCCCCGTCATAAAGGCGAAGGCTCATCGCGGCAAAAGCCGCGAAGCACAGCGGCCCCAGGGTATTGCGAAAGATATTTTTCTGCAAAAACTGCGGCGTCAGCTTATCCTCACGGAGCAGATAAAAGGATAAGACCCCCGCGAGGACTGCGGAAAAAAGGTAAATCAGGACCGTGATCGTTAATTCCAGTTTTTTTCGCTTCATAATTCCCTGCGGCGCGCTAGCCGAAGTCGCCCCTCCCCCCTCTGTGCTCTCCGCTTCCCCGGAGAAGATATGCATTTCTTTATTCTATCCGGAATGATGCCGCTTGACAATTTAATTTTTTAAGTCCCTGTCAGGCGGCAGAATGGACGCCGTGCTCAAATGAGCGGACATTCTGATATCTGACGAGGACTTATAATAAAAAATGCTTCCCCTGGGGACGGCGCATCCGCACATCTCTTCCGGGGAAAGCGGGCGGGATTTCTTCCTTTCAAAACTTTCAAAATCAGAGAAGCTCCAAAAAGGCCTCCATCCTGGTCGCAAGTCTCAGGATCTCCGATCGGGAATAGTCGACCTCTACGGAGCTGTAGGGAATCTTCAGACCCTCTGAGAGCTCCTTTACGGAGAAACGCTCCACGCTGTAGGAATGGCAGGTTCTGAGCACGATATCCACGATCCCGTCGATCCGGTACTCCTTCGAGAGCTCCCGGATCCTGTCCAGCCTCCTTCGGTTCGGATCCATCACTGCGCATCCGATCTCCAGACAGCGGTCCGCGATCGCCTCCATGATATCCTCCCGATCGATATCCACCATGGGGCAGACCTCCTTCAGCCCGCCGCAGTTTTCCAGGCAGACGACGGAGGCCCCGGCGCTTTCGATCAGGCGGAGCGTCTTCTCTGAAACCCCTCCTATCGGGCAGCCCGTCAGCAGGATTCTCTTCCTCTCCCTCTCTTCCGGGAGAAGGCGGGATCTCTCCTCCAGATAGGCCGTGAGCTCACAGAGGAGAGAGATGCGCCCGGGGAGAGGAAAAAGTCTCTCCGTTCCCTCCAAAATCAAGAAGAGCTCCTCCCCGGAGAGAGGGGCCGGTATCCTTCTTAGGAGCTGCATGAGGCGAAGCCTTGCGAGACGATAGGAATTCCTGGCTCTCGAAGCGGCCCGGAGCTCTTCCCCGCATATAGTCCTTCCCATTCTTTTTTCGAGCTCGCGGAGAAGCCTCCTGCACTCATGGATCCACATTTTCCTCGCATAAGGGCGGTCCGCTCCCTGAGGAAGCTGCATAAGATAGAGCTCCTTTTTCTCTGCGAGAAGCTCATACATCTTTTTCTTCCCATCACAGCTCGTCTCTCCGATGACGAGCTCGGAAAAGCTCATGCAGGAGCTCCTTGGAGAGAAAAGCTCCCCGTATCCGCTCTGGATTAAGGGGCAGAGATTTCCCGGAAGGTCCTCCCCGGAAAGTAAAATGCTGCTCTCCTCCCCGTTTCGGAGGTTCACAGAGCAGAGCCCGGCGGCATCCAGGATCTCCAGCGGCACGAAACTGCAAAAGACCCCGGCGATTCTCGCCCCCCTCTTCTTAAGAGCGTCCAGATAGCTTCTCTCCTCTGCCCTGATATTTCGAAATCTCGAGAGGAGCTCCCGGTATTCTTCGTCGGTCATTTCCTCTTTCCTCCCCTTTTTCTGCTCTCCAGAAGCTCCAAAAAGGCCTCGATCCTGGTCTTCAGCTGTTCCCTGTCATTCGGATAAAAGTCCGTCTCAAGCTTCATATGAGGGACGCCCTTTTCCTCACAGCTCTTCCCGATATTCCTGGCCTCGATCCCGAAGGGATTGCAGGAATGGAGATTGACACTGATCACGCCGTCTATCCTCCACTCGTCGATGGTGGAGCGCACCTGCTCCATGCGGCGCTCATTCGGAGACATGACAGCGCAGGGGACCTCGAGATATTTCTCCGCGATGGCGAGAATCGGGTCCTTATCCGGGGACTCATCGATCAGCCGCCTCCGGGAGGATATGCCGCAGCAGCCCTCATAGCAGACGACAGCGGCACCCGCCCTCTCGATCGCCCCGATGATCTTGTCCTCCGTCCCCCCGAGACCGGCGCCCGAGATCAGGATGCGGAGCGGACGGCGCTTCCCGCTGTAGGGTCCCCTCCCCGCCCTGTACTCCGCCTCGCATTCTTCGATCTTCGCCTCCGTTTTCCGAAAGCGCTCTTCCTTATCGAAGATAAACTGACTCCCGTCCATGATGCTCCGCATCTCCAGCCCCGTGATGGCGGGCGGATCATATCTTCCAAGCTCATAGAGCCTGGCCATAAGCCGCCTCTCCCGGTTGCCCCTCCGAATCGCCCTGCGGATTGCCTCCTCCGAGATTTTAAGATCAAAGCTCTCCTCCAGCTTCTCCTTAAAGGCCTCTATTTCCATCCTCCAGTAGAGAAGGGATCTCTCCGTATCCGGGACATTGGGGAGGTGAATGACATGCATCGGCTTCAGGCGGCCGAGCATTTCATACATCTTTTTCTTTCCGTCGCAGGTCGTCTCTCCCATCACAAGATCCGAGAAAAAGGCGTAGGGACAGGTTTTATCCAGGACATGACCGTAGCTTGCCTTGATAAGAGGGCAGAGATTTCCCGGGAGATCCCTCTCCGCGGAGGGGATCGCCTCCGCGCTTCTCCCGCAAAGCCCCACCTCACAGAGCCCCGCGGCATCGATGAGCTCGGAGGGCGTATACTGGCAGAAGGTCCCCACCACGCTCCTTCCCTCCTCCTTGAGCTTCTTCATCCGGAGGAAGCCTTCCTTCCTGACATCCTCAAATTCCAAAAAATTTTTCGGCAGCTCCACGCCCATTCCAACGCCCCTCCCTTCGGCTTTTTCTTTCAGTCTAAGGCAGAGCGCGCTTTCGTCAAATTGTGATTTCTGATGAATCCCGACGTTTATTGCGAAGGTCCCCATAAGGGCCTTTCAAAAAATGCCGGATTTCTATCGCCTGGAAGCATAGGGACATGCTATCATAGAGGCACTTTGAGGAAATGTCGGCATAAGCTTTATTGGAGAAAAAAATGAATCTTGCAGGAACGCTTTCGAAGGAGCTGGGACTCCGTCTGTCGCAGGCAGAAGCAGTGATCGGAATGATCGACGAGGGGAATACCATCCCCTTTATCGCGCGCTACCGAAAGGAGCGAAGCGGCGGAATGGACGATGAAATGCTCCGAAGCTTCGAGGAGCGGCTCCGCGGCCTCCGGAGACTGGAGGAGAGAAGAAACTCTGTCCTTTCCTCCCTCGAGGAGCAGGGGGCTCTGACGGATGCCCTTCGAACGAAGGTAATGGAGGCGGAGAGCGCCTCCGCCCTGGAGGACATCTACCGCCCCTATCGTTCCAAGCGGAGAACGAGAGCGATGATCGCGAGAGAGCAGGGTCTTCAGGCTCTTGCGGACTTTCTCCTGGAGGAGCGGCCGTCCCGCCCCGTGGAGGAGGAGGCGAAGCGCTATCTCGATCCGGAGAAGGGGATCCTTGGGACAGCGGACGCGATCCGGGGCGCAGAGGATATCCTCGCCGAGCAGATCTCCGATGAGGCGGGCTTTCGCTCCTTTATCCGGGAATTAAGCTTCTCGGAGGGGCTTCTTGGCTCAAAGCTCCGGGATGAGGCTCTCCGGGAGGAAAAATCGGTCTATGAGATCTACTTCGACTTTCAGGAAGCCGTCAAAAGCCTTCCTCCCCATCGGATCCTGGCAATCAACCGGGGTGAGGCGGAGAAGGTCCTCAGTGTAAAGCTTTTGGCTCCGGAGGACAAAATCCTGGATCGGCTTTTGAGCGCGGTTCTCCGGCGGGGAAACCGCTTAAGCCGCCCCTTCCTCGAAGAGAGCGCAAGGGATGCCTACCGGCGTCTCATCGCCCCCTCTATCGAGACCGAGCTTCGAAATCGGCTCACGGAGCGGGCGGAGGAGAGCGCGATATCCGTCTTCGGGATGAATCTAAAGCAGCTTCTCCTGCAGCCTCCCCTCTCCGGGAAGGTCATACTTGGCTGGGACCCGGGCTTTCGGACCGGATGCAAGCTCGCGGTCATCGATGAGACGGGCAGAGTTCTGGATACCGCCGTCATCTACCCCACGGCCCCGAGGCATGAGATCCGGGAAGCCCTCTCGCTCCTCTCCTCCCTCGTGAAAAAGTATGGCGTCAGCCTCATCTCCCTCGGAAACGGGACAGCCTCCCGGGAGTCGGAGCAGATCATCGCGGACTTCATCCGGGAGAGCCGCCTTCCGCTTCGCTATGTGATCGTAAACGAGGCCGGGGCCTCCGTCTATTCCGCGAGCAGGCTCGGCGCGGAAGAATTCCCGGACTTCGATCCCGGGCAGAGAAGCGCGGTCTCCATGGCGCGCCGTCTCCAGGATCCTCTTTCGGAGCTCGTAAAGATCGATCCGCAGTCGATCGGCGTCGGACAGTACCAGCACGACCTGAATCAGGGGAAGCTCTCGGAGAAGCTCAGATCCATCGTCGAGGACTGCGTGAACTCCGTCGGAGTTGACCTGAATACCGCCTCCGTCCCCCTCCTCTCCGCGGTATCCGGCATTTCCCGCTCCCTCGCAAAAAATATCGTCTCCTACCGGGAATCCCACGGGAGCTTCGCGGAGCGGAGAGAGCTTCTCCTGGTCCCAAGGCTCGGCCCCAGAGCCTATGAGCAGTGCGCGGGCTTTCTCCGCATCACGGGGGGAAAAGAGCCTCTCGATGAAAGCGCCGTGCACCCCGAGAGCTACGATGCTGCGAGAAAGCTCCTCTCTCTCCTCGGTCTCTGCGAAGAGGATATCCGAAGCGGAAGGACGCGGGAGATCGAAAGTCTCCTATCAGAGCGGGGAATACGAAAAAAAGAGCTCATGGATGCGACGGGACTCGGAGAGTACAGCCTCTCCGATGTCCTCCGTGAGCTGGAAAAGCCGGGAAGAGATCCCAGGGCATCCCGTCCCGCTCCGCTCCTTCGCTCCGATGTGCTGAAGCTCTCCGATCTTCGGGAGGGCATGATTTTAGAGGGCGTCGTCCGAAATATCACAGACTTTGGCGCCTTTTTGGATATCGGTGTCCATCAGGACGGACTCGTCCATATCTCAGAGCTTGCGGAGCGCTATGTGAAGCATCCCTCGGAGCTTCTGAAACTCGGTCAGGTCAAAAGGGTCCGGATCCTCTCCGTCGATGAAAAGAGGGGGCGGATCTCCCTCAGCATGAAGAATATCCCCTCCTGACCGCCTTATCCGAGCCGTTCCAGCTCCTCGGAAAAGCGCTCCCAGTCCTCATAGAGCTCCGAGAGTCTCTCTTCCGCCGCCTCCTTCTCCCGGTGAAGCTCCATGAGGCGTCCGATATCGGAGGCGATCTCCGGGAGCGCCATCTGCTCCGTGAGCTCCCCGCTCCTTTCCTCCAGCCTCTGAATCTCCGCCTCCGTCTTCTTTAATCCGTTCTGCGCCTTTCGAAGCTCCGCCTGATGCTCCTTCTGTCCGGCCCAGTCCGTCTTTCCGGAGGACATCGGTTCCAAGGGAGGGCCTGAACTCTCCTGCTTCGCTTTTCTCTCTCCTCTGTCCTCCCCTCTCCCGGCCGCTCCGTATCTTCTTACATCCTCTCTCTTTTCGAGATAGTAGTCATAGTTTCCGATATAATTATCGAAGCGCTCCTCATAGAGCTCCAGGATCCTCCCCGCAGTCCGATTGATGAAGTAGCGATCGTGGGAGACGTAGAGCACCGTGCCCTCATAATTCCGAATCGCCTCCTCCAGGACCTCCTTCCCCTGGATATCCAGGTGATTGGTCGGCTCGTCCAGGATCAGGAAATTGGAATCCGAGAGCATCAGCTTCGCAAGGCTCACCCTTCCCCTCTCTCCTCCGGACAGATCTCCGATCTTTTTATAGACATCGTCCCCCATGAAGAGAAAGGCCGCGAGGATGCTCCGAAGCCTCGTGTTGTCGAGCTCCGGATAGCTGTCCCGGATCTCGTCGAAAATCGTTTTCTCCAGATCCAAAACCGCGTGCTCCTGGTCATAATAGGCCGCCTTAACCTTCGCCCCCAGGCGAAATTCCCCGCTGTCCGCCGGGATCAGGCCGTTCAAAATCTTGAGGAGCGTCGTCTTCCCGCTTCCGTTTCCCCCGATCACGGCGACGTGCTCTCCCCTCTTAATAGAAAAGCTCACATGGGAAAACAGCATTTTCCCATCATAGGACTTTGAGAGCTCCCGCACCGAAAGGACATCATTTCCGGAGAGAAGCTTCGGCATCAAAAGAAGCCGCATCTCGTTCTGCATCTCCTCCGGTCTTTCGAGGCGCTCCATCTTTTCCAGCATCTTCTCCCGCGATTCCGCCCTCCTGATGGACTTCTCCCGGTTAAACTGCCGGAGCTTCTCAATGACGGCCTCCTGATGCCGAAGCTCAAGCTGCTGTTTTAGATAAGCCTTCCTCTCCGCCTCCCGGATCCGGCGCTTCTTTTCCGCGTACTCCGTGTAGCTGCCCCGATACATCCGGGCTCTTCCCCCCTCAAGATCAATGATCTTCGTCACGATCCGATCCAGGAAATAGCGGTCGTGGGAGACGAGGAGCACCGCTCCCGAGTAACGCTTCAGAACCTTTTCCAGCCATTGGATGGACTCTATGTCCAGATGGTTCGTCGGCTCATCCAAAATCAAAAGCTCCGGCTTGTCGAGGAGGATCTCCTCCAGCCTTTTCTTCGTCTTCTGCCCCCCGGAGAGGATGTCGTATTCCCTGTCATCCTGCGCCATATCCGCGTGCTGCTGCGCAAGGTAGCCGATCTTCTTTCCCTTTGCGAAGGCGATCATCCCGCTGTCCGGCTCCTCCTCCCCCAGGATGCAGCGAAGAAGCGTCGTCTTTCCGGATCCATTGATGCCGACGATCGCGGCCTTCTCCTTCTCCTCCAGATGGAAGGAAACGTCCCGGAGCACCGGCTTGTCCAGGAAGGCTTTATTTAAATTTGAAATATTGATCATCATAAGGGAAAGTATAGCGGATTGCCCCAAATGCCGCAAGGCTCTCCCGGGGACAAAAGGCTCCCCTTATCCCGGAAGCCATGAAAAGAGGCGCTGTCCCGGGAATACAGGCGGGAATAGAAAAAGAACCCCTCCTCTCGGAAGGGCTCTTCCCGCCTCGAAGTCTCCTGATTACTCCGCGGTGATCGCTCCGGTGGGGCATACCTCCTCGCAGGCGCCGCAGTCAATGCAGCTGTCCGCATCGACGACATACTTGCTCTCTCCCTCGGAGATCGCCTGAACGGGACATGCGGATGCGCATGCGCCGCAGCTTACGCACTCGTCGCTGATTACATGTGCCATGTTTTGTCCTCCTTGTTTAAATAGATAGATTCTTTCCGGCCTCTCGCCGTTCCTTTATTCTAGTCGATTTGTCTCAGACTGACAAGTAATTAAAAAAAATGCGCTTGTTCCATTTCAGATGCAGAAAAAAACACATAGAAAAAGCCCGGTCTCCCCGGGCCTTTCCGTCTCCTCGCTTTTCCTCTGGGCGTTACAGGACTCGAACCTGCGACCCCCTGCGTGTGATGCAGGTGCTCTACCAGCTGAGCTAAACTCCCAACGGCTATGATATCATAATCAGGAGAAAATGCAAGCCCCAAAAAGATTGCTCTCCGCCTGTCTCCCCGAAGCCCTGCCCCCTCAAGGTCTCCCTAGGCTGTCCGTCTCTCCGCGGAAGTGGAAGAGAAGGCGGAAGCCCGCTCCCCGGCTCTCCCGGAAGCGGGAGGCAGAACTCTCTTTCGGCTTCTCCCGCCGACTCTCCTCCTTCCGGCCTTCCTTCTCCGCTCCGCTCTCCTCTTAGCCTCCTCCCTCTCCGCATCTCTCCGGCTGAGCTCCGAGATAAGGAGCAGCAGAGCAAACATCAGAAAGCCCAGAGCTCTCAGCCAGGAAAATCTTGACAGGCCGAATATCGAGGCCGAAAAGATCAAAAAACCGGCCGCCCTGTCCGAAATCCTCAGAAAATCCATCCGATCCACCGTCCCTTTCCCGCGTCCCCCCGCGATTTCCGATGGATCGATTATAGCACACATGTTCTTATATGTAAACTTATGTTTTAGAAATATATGTTCTTTTTTATAGGCTTTTCTTTGGCGGCTTTCTCAGGATTCCTCTCTTATGACGCGGTATTCCTCGATCAGGCGCTCCAGAGAAAGCACGCAGTTTGCGGGACTTGTTGACGGGAGTAGGCGGGAATGGAGCCCCGTCCTTGGATAGCTCAGCTTCTCGTAGAAGCGCTGCGCCGCCTTACCGCTGCAGTAAATTCTTCGAATCTTTGTTCTCTTTAAAAGCTCCGGGATATCCGTCGGGACCGGGTCCTCTATCGAGCTGTCACTCGCCCCGGAGATGAGACAGCTCGACAGAGCGTCCCAGAGGGCGATGTGATGCCGGTGGACGAAATCCTTCCTCTCCTCCGTCGTCTTTGGGAGCGGCTCCTCAAATACGGCGGAAAGCACCCTCCAGAAGCGGTTTCTGGGATTCGCATAATAAAAACCCTCCTCCCTGGATATCGGAGAAGGGATGGAACCCAGGATCAGAATCTCCGCGTCCGCGTCGTATTCTGCCGGGAATGCGCTGTGATCAACTCTCTTTTTTTCCATCAGCGGTGAATTGCCTTTCTGTAGAAGGGGAGGAGGGAGGCGATCGCCTTCTCCGCCTGGTCCAGTCTTGCGGAGAGCAGAGCAACCGGGCGGCCGTTCCCAAAATCCTTCGCAAGCAAAGAGATATTGGCAAAGCTCGGCTGGATCTGCCCGATATGATTTACGATAATCACATAGCAGAGTTCTCCGTTGAGCTCCGCCTCCTGGAGATAGGCCGCGCTGACATTCGGGTCCTGCGACATATACTCCCGGAGCGCATCCAGCATCTCCCAGTAGTCTCCCGTCGGCTCCCGGAAGCGGATCTCCCCCTCTACCTCGACCGCCTCCTCCCCGAGCTCTCTCGCTCTCTTTACGCGGAGGGCATCCATAATCAGCTTCCTTCCGAGAATCATGTCCTCCGTCCCCGCATCGATCACGAAGCCGGAGATCCGCTCATCCCCGAGAGACATCCCGGCAAGCTGCCGAAAGTCCAGCACCGCATAGCTTTTCTCCTCCGCATTCCAGTGCTCTGCCCTCTTTTTCGAGGTGAAGATCGCATAATAATGATGCTTCTCTCCGTCATTTAGGACGGCAAATGCGGGCTTTCTCTCTCTCCCGATCCCTGCGGTCTTCATCGGCACATAGAACTCCGCATCCTGCGTCAGCGCATCCAAAAAAAATCTCTTCGCCGCGGCAGTCTGCTCCTTTCGAAGCCTCTCCATCGCGATGATAAAGCGCCCGTTTTTCTTCTCCGTGTGGTCCATGGCAAATCCCCCGATAGTATCAAGTCAAGCTTCCGACTGACTTCACTGCTCTCTGACCGGAGTATTCTACCATAGCGCGGAGCTTACTACAAGCCGACGCCGCAGCAGCGCAGGCGGCGATCCGATTTCCACGGCATACGGCTATCCGATTCCCGAGGCGGGAGGCTGCTGTGTCCCCCGCCGATCCCCGGCCATAGCAGCAGCGCAGGCGGAGATTCGCAGTCCCGCGGTGGAAGGCCGCTGTATCCCTGGCCGCCGCAGCGTTTTTTGATATCAGCGCACTCTGTGCACGGCCTCTGCCATTCTCTTTGCATAGACCCCGGCGTACTCCGCCTTTCCCTGTCCGGGAAGAGCGGGCATCGCGATCAGTCCGTCAAAGAATGCCGCTGCCTCCCCGGCCTCTTCCGCCTCCTTCTCCCCGAAATCAATCACAAGGGGGATTCCGCTCTTTTCCCGGATGAGTTTTGCTGTCTCCCTCATTTCGGACAGGCCCCCTTCCCCCGCATCCGGAGAGGGCAGGAGGCAGAGGAAGCCCTCCGAGTCCCCGGCGATTGCAAGGACCCTCTTCTCCGGAGAAGGGGCGAGCATGGAGATCAGGCAGATTCCGTGCTTTTTCGCGGCTCCCAGAAATTCTTCCCTCTCCTCAAAGGGGACATCCGGAAGGATCAGGGCATCGGCACCGGCCTCCGCCGCCTCCTTCATAAAGCGCTCCGTCCCGTAGGAGAATACAACATTGGCATAGCTTCTGTAAATAAGCGGGAGCGAAAGCTCTCTCCGAAGCTCTCTCGTAAGGGAGAAGACGGCGTCTGTCGTTGTCCCTCCTCTCAGAGCGCGAAGCTCCGCCTCCATGACAGCGGCCCCCTCCGCCGCAGGATCGGAAAAGGGGATGCAGAGCCCGATGAGGTCCGCTCCGCCCTTTGCCATCTCACGAACGATCTCCTCCGTTGTCTTAAGATCCGGATCCCCGCAGATGATAAACGGGATAAAGGCCCTTCCCTTTTGAAATGCTTCTTTAATGCGGCTCATTCGCTGATCTCCTCCCCTCTCAAACGCGCGACGGACGCGCAGTCCTTGTCCCCTCTCCCGGAGACCGTAACCACAATGCACTGATCCTTCCGCATTTCCCCGGCAATTTTCATCGCATGGGCAAGGGCATGGGAGGATTCGATCGCCGGGATGATTCCCTCCGTCCTGGACAGATACTCAAAGGCCTCCAGAGCCTCCTCGTCCGTCACCGGCACGTACTCCGCCCTCCCCCTCTCATAGAGCTCCGCGTGCTCCGGTCCGACTCCCGGATAGTCGAGCCCTGCAGAGATGGAATAGACCGGCGCGATCTGTCCATAGCGGTCCTGACAGAAATAGGACTTCATGCCGTGGAAGATGCCGGGGCTTCCGGCGCGGATGCTGGCCGCCGTCTCCGGACTGTCAAGCCCTCTCCCCGCCGCCTCACAGCCGATGAGGCGAACCCCGGGATCCCCGATGAAGGAGCAGAAAGAGCCGATCGCGTTGGAGCCTCCTCCCACACAGGCGATGACGGCGTCCGGGAGCTTCCCCTCCTTTTTCAGGATCTGCTCCTTGATCTCCCTGGAGATCACCGACTGAAAGTCCCGCACAATCATGGGGAAGGGATGCGGCCCCACGACGGAGCCCATGCAGTAATGCGTGTCCCTGATTCTCCTGGTCCACTCCCCCATCGCCCGGGAGACCGCATCCTTCAGCGTCCCCGTTCCGCTGGATACGGACACAAGCTCCGCCCCGAGGAGCTTCATCCTGTAGGCATTTAAGGCCTGCCGCTCCACATCCTCCTTCCCCATGAAGATGACGCATTCCATCCCGAAGAGAGCCGCCGCGGTCGCCGTCGCGACACCGTGCTGTCCCGCCCCGGTCTCCGCGATGAGGCGGGTCTTTCCCATCCTCTTTGCGAGAAGCGCCTGTCCTAAGACGTTGTTGATCTTGTGCGCTCCGGTGTGATTCAGATCCTCTCTTTTCAGGTAGATCTTCGCGCCGCCGAGCTCTCTCGTCATCTTCTCCGCAAAGTAGAGGCGGGAAGGCCGGCCGGCGTACTCGTTTAAAAGCTCCTTCAGCTCCGCCTGGAAATCGGGATCCTCCCCGTATTTCCGGTAGGCCTCCTCGAGCTCATTCACCGCATTCATCAAAATCTCCGGGATGTACTGCCCCCCGTAGGATCCAAATCTTCCCTTTCTCTCCATGCTTAATCCTCCTTTTCCCTCTGTGCCGTCCCGCCGCCCTGCCTGTCCTCAAAAAGGCCCTCTTCCTTCCCGGCCCCGGCACCGCTTCCCTTCGTTCTTCTCCCACCGGTCTTCCGCCGATCTCATCGAGAGAGGCCGTTTCCTTTGAGAAGTGATCCTCTTCGCTCCCATGACTGATACAGCAAAAAGTCCCCGGCAGAAAGAGCTTCTTTCTGCCAGGGACGAAGAGATTCTTCGCGGTGCCACCCTGCTTCGCGATCTGACGCGCACTTTGCGGGATACCAACATATCCCCGGAAACTGACGTATTCCCTCACGTCGCAGAATACTCGGATCCGTCTCCGGAACCTTTGACTGCGCCCTCTGCGGTCCATTTGACAGACTGTAGTTCCGCCCGATTCTCAGCATCGCGGGCTCTCTGTGGGATCATGCCTGCCGTTATCTCCGCATCAACGGTTTCTATGGTTCCCCTTTTTAACATAAGCGCGGGAGAGCTGTCAAGGACTTTTTTTATATCAGGGCCCCGCCCTCATCCGCCTTTCATCTATCAGAGGAGCAGAGAGAGCAGGCCCCAGAAGCCGTAAGGAACCCGGTCTCCACGATCGGCCCGTTTTTAAGCCTCTATCCGCGGAGCAAAGAGAGCAGGCCCCGAAGCTCCTCCGATGTCTCCGCGGCATTCACTCTCCTCCGAAAGTCCGAGGAGCGGGGAAGGCCCGCCGTATACCAAGAGAGATGCTTTCGCATCTCCCGCACCGCGGTCCTCTCCCCCTTGTACTCCACCATAAGCGCAATGTGACGCTCCATGAGCCGGAGTCTCTCCTCAAGCTCCGGCTCCTCCGGCAGGACGCCGCTCTCCAAAAAGCGGATCGTCCGGCGGATCAGCCAGGGATTCCCCCTCACCGCTCTCGCGAGGGCGATCCCGTCCACGCCCGTAGACTTCAGCATGCGCTTCGCATCCTCCGGGGAAAACACATCCCCGTTTCCGATGACCGGGATGGAAACCGCCTCCTTTACCGATCGGAGAACTTCCCAGTCCGCCTTTCCGCTGTAGTACTGCTCCCTCGTCCGGCCGTGCACCGTCACCGCGGCCGCTCCCGCATCCTCCATCCGCTTCGCAAATTCCGGGGCGGTGGACTCCCCCGCGGAAAAGCCCTTTCGAAATTTCACGGTGACAGGCTTATGAACCCGCGAGACCATCGCTTTTATGATCCTCCCGGCAAGCTCCGGCTCCCGCATCAGGGCGGAGCCCTCTCCGTTTCTCACGATCTTTGGGACAGGGCAGCCCATATTGACATCCAGGACATCAAAGCGCTCCTCCAGGCGGGCCGCGATCTCGCCCATGATCTCCGGATCGGATCCGAAAAGCTGCACGGCGAGCGGAAACTCCCCCTTCCCCCTCTCAAGAATGTCCTCTGTATTCCGGCTTTCGTAGAGCACGGCCTTTGCGCTCACCATCTCCGTGCAGGAGAGCGCGATCCCCTGCTCCTCACAGAGGATTCGAAAGGGGAGATCCGTCACCCCCGCCATCGGCGCGAGGACGAGATTTCCCCTGAGCTCAAGCTTCCCTATTCTCACAGACCGCACCTGCCCTCCGAATGGCCTCCATCCCCTGAAAATACAGCTCCAGCTTCTGGAAAAGCTCCTGATTCTCCGCCGAAAGCTCCCGGAGCTTAAGCTCTGCTCCGATCTCGTCGTAGAGATAATCTCCCTCCTCCGACACAGACTGAAGCTCCAGACTTCCTCTCTCATTGAAGCGGAGGATCAGGATCCCGCCGACCTCCTCTGTGAAACGGACGGCCAGGATCTGAAGGCGCTTCCGCACCTCCTCCGGAAGCCGATAGGCCGGATTCCAGTAAAACTTCTCGATATAAGAATTCGCGGCGCAGAGCACCGAGCTCTCATCCGCCATCTTCCCTCCCTCTCCCTTCAAAAGAAGCTCCCCTTCCTTTCCTCCCGGAAATGATTCCGCCTTCCCCCTGCCCAAAAAAGCAAAAGCCGGGGCCGGGCAGTCCATAAGCGGGCTATTCTCTCGCCCGGAATTTCTTACGATCCATCCCCGCGCCGCTCCATGCGGCAGTCGGAGAAAAGCTTCCGCACCGAAGAGGACAGCGAAACTCACGCCGGCCGCCCCTCTCAAAAGCAGGGGCAGAGCTCAGCGCACCAGGAGCTTCGCGACCCGGTACTGCTCCGCCGGGATGTTCTTCGTCATGCGGAGAGCCTCCTGAATATCATAGTCCACAAACTCTCCCTTTTTATAGGCCACCAGGCGGTTGGACTTTCCCTCGACCAAAAGCTCCGCCGCCCTCGCCCCCATGATGGATGCGTAATAGCGGTCCTTGCAGGTCGGAGAGCCGCCCCGCTGCATGTGCCCGAGTATGGTCGCCCGGGTTTCGATCCCGGTCGCGGCCTCAATCCGCCTCGCCATCGAGCCGGAATGCCCGATTCCCTCCGCATTTATGATGATATAGTGCTTCTTTCCGCGCTTTCTCGATTCGATGATCCGGTTGATGATGGACTGCTCGTCGCCGTCATACTTCTCCGGAAGAAGGATCTCCTCCGCGCCGTTCGAGACGCCGCACCAAAGGGCAATGTAGCCCGCCCGGCGTCCCATGACCTCGATGATCGAGCAGCGCTCATGGGAGGTCGAGGTGTCCCGGATCTTATCGATGGCCTGCATGGCCGTGTTGATCGCCGTGTCGAAGCCGACCGTGTAATCCGTGCAGGCGATATCCAGATCGATCGTCCCTGGGACCCCGATCGTATTGATCCCGAGGGCGGAGAGCTTTCCCGCGCCGCGGAAGGAGCCGTCCCCTCCGATGATGACGATGCCGTCGATCCCGTGCTTTCGGCAGATCTCCGCCCCCTTTTCCTGCCCCTCCGCAGTCGTAAATTCCCTGCAGCGCGCGGTGAAAAGAATCGTGCCGCCGCGGCTGATCGTGTCGGAGACGGAGGTCGTATTCATATCGACGATCTCTTCCTCCAGAAGTCCGGCGTAGCCCCTCATGATGCCCTTGACCGCCACTCCGTTGTGAATCGCGGTCCGGACCACACTCCGGATCGCCGCGTTCATGCCGGGCGCATCCCCTCCCGAGGTCAAAACTCCAATCGTCTTTATCTTAGCAGCCATAGCTCCCTCCGTTCTGCCCATCAGGAAGGAATCCGATGGGAAAGCCCCTGTCTCCATCCGCTTTTTTCGCCCCCCTTCTCAGAGGCTCAGAGCCCCGATCCAATTCCGCAAAGCAAAAAAGCAGAGGCAGACTTTTGACACTGGAATCATAATTCATCGCCCTCTTTTTTTCAATAGGCCGTAGCGGAGCCTGATATTTTTTTCACCAAAGCCGGAGCGGAGCGAACGGAGGAGCTCTTCTTCGATGGATACGGCGCTATCCTTCGAAAGACGCTTCACCGCCCGCTCCTTTCTGAGATAGACACAGACCTCCGCCTCCCCCGGATGCGGATGGAGAAGCCCGGAGAGAGCCTTCTCCCTCCGAAGATAATCCTCCTTATCGGAAAATTGGATCCAGAGCTCCCGGGGGACTTCCCGGAAGGGGAGGATCCGCTCTGCGATGAGCTTTGCATCCTGCCCGTCTCCAAGCTGCACCCTTCCTTGGATAAGTAGCTTCTCCTCGCCGTTTAAGGCCTCCCTCTGCTCCTGAAAGGTCCTCGGGAAGACCGTGACCTCGATGCTCCCCTGCCGGTCCTCCAGCGTGAGAAAGGCCATCAGCTCGTTCTTCTTCGTGACCTTCTGCCGGATCTCCGTGAGGAGACCGCCGACTGTCACAAGCTGTCCCTCGGAGAGTCCGCCCTCTTCTCCGCTCTCCGGATCCGTCCGGAAGGCTCCCGCCTTTGCATCCACATAGAAGTCCAGAAGCTCCCGGTCGCTGTCCAGAGGATGCCCCGAGAGATAGACCCCGAGCGCGTCCTTCTCATTTCGGAGAAGCTCCGCCTTCGGAAACTCCGGGAGGACCGGCATGGTGAAGCGAAAGGCCTCTGCCTCCTCGTTGTCCTCTCCCAGGAGATCCGCGAGCGTCATCTGCCCCGCCATCGCGTTCCTTTTCTCCTTCGACTTCGACTCCAGCAGGAAGGGAAGGGCAGTCACCTTCTCCCTCCGGTTTCCGGGAAGGCTGTCCAAAGCTCCGGAGTAGATCAGGGACTCGACCGCCCTCCGGTTTACGCCCCGGTCCGAGATGCGGAGAAGGAAGTCCTCGAGGTCCCGGAATTTTCCGCCCCTTCTCCTCTCCTCGATGATCTGCTCCGCCGCGCTCCTCCCGATCCCCTTCACGGCGCTGAGCCCGTAGCGGATCGAAGCGTCCGAGACGGAGAAGCCGCTCTCCGCGAGATTGATGTCCGGCGGGAGGATGGGGATCTCCCGGTCCCTCGCAAACTCCAGATACTCCGCGGTCTTCCCCGCATTGTCCATAAAGGAGCTCATGAGGGCCGCGTAAAATTCCGCGGGGTAATAGCACTTAAGATAGGCGGTCTGATAGGCGATAAGCGCATAGCAGGCGGCGTGAGACTTATTGAAGGCATATTTTGCGAAGTCAATCATCTCGTCGTAGATATGATTCGCCACCTGCTCGGAGATCCCCGCAGAGAGACAGCCGGGTATGCCCTCCTCCGGATTTCCATAGACGAAGTTCCTCCTCTCCTTCTCCATGACGGAGGCCTTCTTCTTCGACATGGCGCGGCGGAGGAGATCAGACCTTCCCATCGAGTAGCCCGCGAGCTCCCGCACGATCTGCATGACCTGCTCCTGATAGACGATGCAGCCGTAGGTGGACTTTAAAATCGGCTCGATCCTCGGGTGCTCGTAGCTCACCCTTTCCGGATGCTTCTTCCCCTCGATGTACCTCGGGATGAAGTCCATCGGCCCCGGCCGGTAGAGGGATACTCCCGCGATCACATCCTCAAGGCTTGTGGGGCGAAGCCGCTTCATAAAGGAAACCATGCCGCCGCTCTCAAGCTGGAAGACGCCCGCGCAGTCCCCCCGGGAGATCATCTCATAGACCTTCGGATCCTCATAATCCATCCTCTCGAGATCGATCCTCTTTCCGTAATCCTTTTCCGCAAAGCGGATCGCATCCTGGATCACCGTCAAAGTCCGAAGGCCCAGAAAATCCATCTTCAAAAGCCCGAGCTCCTCCACCGTCGTCATCGTAAACTGCGTCGTCACCGCGCCGTCTGTATTCTTCGAGAGAGGCACGAATTCCTCGACTGCAGAGCCCGCGATCACAACCCCCGCGGCATGGGTGGAGCTGTGCCTCGGCAGTCCCTCGAGACGCCTCGACATATCGATGATCCGCCTCGTCTCCTCGTCCTCCTCATAGAGCTTCTTGAGATCCGGACTTCCAAAGAGCGCCCTTTCGAGCGTCATATTCAGCTCATTCGGGATGAGCTTTGCGATCATGTCGCACTTCGCATAGGGGATGTCCATGACTCTTCCGACATCCCGGACGACTCCCTTCGCCGCGAGCGTACCGAAGGTGATGATCTGGCTGACCTGCTCCTTCCCGTACTTCCCGGTCACATAGTCGATGACCTCCTGCCGCCTCTCGTATTCGAAGTCCACATCGATATCCGGCATCGTCACCCGCTCCGGGTTCAGGAATCTCTCAAAGAGGAGCTGATAGCGCATCGGATCGATGTCCGTGATTCCGATGCTGTAGGCGACGATGGATCCCGCGGCGGAGCCTCTTCCGGGCCCGACCGCGATGCCGTGCGTCTTCGCGAAATGGATATAATCCCAGACGATCAGAAAATATTCGGTAAAGCCCATGGAGCTTATGACGGAGAGCTCATAGGAGAGCCTCTCCCGATGGCGCTCCGCCTCCTCCCCGTATCTTCTCACAAGGCCCTCCTCGCAGAGCTTCCTGAGATAGGAAAGGGGGGTGAAGCCGTCCGGAACCTCATACTTCGGGAGGTGGTAGTGTCCGAACTCGATCTCCACCTGGCAGCGCTCTGCGATCTTCCCGGTATTTAAGATCGCCTCCTCGGCATAGGGGAAGAGCTCCCGCATCTCCTCCTCGGACTTAATATAGAACTGTCCCCCGGGATAGCGCATCCGGTCCTGATCGTTCAGCTTCTTCCCCGTCTGAAGGCAGAGCAGGATGTCGTGCGCCTTTGCATCCTCCCGGAAGGTATAGTGAATATCATTTGTCGCAACCATTGGGATCCCGGTATCCTCGTGGAGCCGAAGAAGGCCCTGATTGACCTTCCTCTGCTCCGGATAGCCGTGGTCCTGGAGCTCCAGGAAGAAATTCCCCTTCCCGAAAATCTCCTGATAGCGGAGCGCCGCATCCTTCGCCTCCTCATACTGATCCCGCGAGAGATCCCTCGCAAGCTCTCCTGCAAGACAGGCGGAAAGCGCGATGAGCCCCCCGTGATAGCGCCTTAGAAGCTCAAAGTCCACCCTCGGCTTATAGTAAAATCCCTCCGTGAAGCCCCTCGTCACAAGCTTCATGAGGTTGTGGTATCCCTCCTCATTCTCCGCAAGCAGCACAAGATGATAGTATCTCGCCTCCGCCTTTCCGAAGCTTTTATCGAAGCGGGAGGCAGGGCTCAAATAGATTTCACAGCCCAGAATCGGATGGATGCCCTGCGCCTTCGCCTCCTTATAGAAGTCGATCACGCCGTACATCACACCGTGGTCCGTGATTGCCACAGCATCCATGCCGAGCTCCTTCACGCGGGCGATCATCTCCGGAATCTTCCCGGCCCCGTCCAAGAGACTATAGCTTGTGTGAACATGCAGGTGGGTAAAGCTCATATTCTCCTTCCTCTTTGTGTCTCCGCTTTGCAAGGTGCGGGACCGGAAGCGGGCGCCCGGAAAACCGGGCGCC
>NZ_KI273089.1:0-522 GCF_000469565.1 Oribacterium sp. oral taxon 078 str. F0263
CAACCTCGTCATGTTAATCCGAGAATCCAGGATATTACTGTAGTAAGAGTTCCAGTGAAAAAACAGTTCAGGGAAAATTGTTAAGCAATGTGTTTGAAATACAGGACAAAGGTTATGTGGAGTATTATACAGGTGGGAAATATACTACTTTAACTATGACTATTGCTCCTGAAGCAGATTATGAAGAGGATAGGAGTGGAATAGTACAAATAACAGGAGATGACAATGAAGTGCTAAATGAAAGTAAAGAGGTAAGCTATAAAACCACTCCATTTGAGCTTACAACAGATATTTCAGGTCAGGAATATGTACGTATAAAAGTTGTTGGAGATATATATTCTAGCGAAATACTTATTGATAATGCGGAGTTCCATAATTAAGCAGACAAAGTGAAAATATAGCTTTTATATCAATAGGTAGGCGTCAACGCAAGTAAACATAGTTTAAAAAGTCACAGAACAGGAAATGAATATTCTTATTTTGTGATTTTACATTTGAGGAACGGGTAATTATCCAGACCCG
>NZ_KI273090.1:0-8580 GCF_000469565.1 Oribacterium sp. oral taxon 078 str. F0263
AATGGCCTGTGCCTGCTGAAGTAAATTCTCGTTTGAAACGGAGTACTGAATGATGAAAACGGTCTCTAAGAAAAGGATAATATAAAAAAATTAAAAAGGGGGAAGGTTCATGTCGGAATTTTATACCGAAGCGAACTATGAGAATTCGATAATCGAATTATTTCGAAACATGGGGTACCGATATGTCTATGCGCCGGAGTTGGAGCGCGACTTCCGAAGTCCGGTATATGAGGAAGAGCTAGAAGCAGCTATTCACAGGCTGAATCCAACCATGCCGGAGGATGCTATTGCGGATGCGCTGTTTAAACTAAAAAACTTTGAAAATGCCGAACTGGTTCAGAAGAACGCTGTCTTCATGGGCTATATTCAGCATGGAATCGAAGTGCGCTACTTCGTCAAGGGCGAGGAACGCTCCGGTCTCGTCTATATCGTCGATTATAAAAATCTCGGGAAAAACTCCTTTGTCGTAGCGAATCAGTGGACTTTCATTGAAAACAGTAATAAACGGCCAGATGTGCTCCTGTTCCTGAACGGCCTCCCGGTTGTTCTTATTGAGCTGAAATCTCCATCCCGTGAGGAGACCGATGCTTCCGAAGGGTATTTGCAGATTAGAAACTACATGCAGGAAATCCCGTCGATGTTTATTTATAACTGCATCTGCGTAATCAGCGATCACTTAACCAGTAAAGCCGGAACCATCACCTCTGGTGAAGATAGATTCATGGAATGGAAAACAAAAGATGGCAGTTATGAGAATACGCAGTATGCCCAATTTGATACTTTCTTTGAGGGGATGTTTGAAAGAGGACGTCTGCTGGACATCATCAAAAACTTCATCTGCTTCTCCAACGAAGGACTGAAAAAGTTTAAGATTCTTGCCGCTTATCATCAGTATTTCGCTGTCCGGAAAGCGGTTGAATCTACAAAACACGCTGCGCTTACTGACGGTAAAGGTGGTGTTTTCTGGCATACACAAGGCAGCGGAAAATCTCTTTCCATGGTCTTTTATGCACATCTGTTGCAGGAAGCCTTGGATAGTCCGACCATCGTTGTAATTACAGACCGTAATGATCTGGATGATCAGCTTTATGGGCAATTTGCAAAGTGTAAAGATTTTCTGCGTCAGGAACCGGTGCATGCCACCTGCAGGAAACTGACAGAGACCTCCGGTAAGAGCGATATCGGATTGAAGGACTGGCTGGATGGCAGACAGGCAAATGGCATTATCTTTACAACTATGCAGAAGTTTGAGGAGTCCTCCGAGCCGCTCTCAGAGCGCCGTAACATCATCGTCATGGCTGATGAAGCGCACCGCAGTCAGTACGGATTGAAAGAAAAAGTCGATGCCAAGACTGGTGAGATAAAAATCGGAACTGCACGTGTCATTAGAAACAGCCTCCCGAATGCCACTTACATAGGATTTACCGGAACCCCTATATCTTCCAAGGACAGAAATACCCGTGAGGTTTTCGGCGACTACATCGATATTTACGATATGACGCAGGCCGTAGAGGACGGCGCTACGAGGCCTGTCTATTACGAAAGTCGTGTTATTAAGCTGAAGTTTGACGAAGCTACACTACATCTGATTGATCAGGAATACGACATTATGGCAAATAACGCCGATCCTGAAGTAATTGAAAAAAGTAAGAAGGAACTCGGTCAGATGGAGGCTGTACTTGGAAATGATGCGACGATAGATTCTCTGGCCAATGATATTCTTAGCCACTACGAGAATTATCGTGCCAACCTTCTGACAGGCAAGGCGATGGTCGTGGCTTATTCCCGTGCAATCGCCATGAAAATCTACCACCGCATTCTTGAACTGCGTCCAGGCTGGAAGGAGAAGGTCAAGGTTGTAATGACTGAGAGCAACAAAGATCCGGAGGAGTGGCGTGCGGTTATCGGAAATAAGCGCCGCAGAGATGAGCTTGCCAAGGAATTCAAAGACAATGACAGCGAGATGAAGATCGCCATTGTCGTTGATATGTGGCTGACTGGATTTGATGTTCCCTCTCTTGCAACAATGTATGTCTATAAACCGATGCAGGGACATAATCTGATGCAGGCCATTGCTCGTGTCAACCGCGTCTTTCAGGATAAAGAAGGCGGCCTTATCGTTGACTATGTTGGAATAGCAGCAGCGTTAAAGCAGGCAATGAACGACTATACGGCTCGCGATAAGAAGAACTACGGCGATACCGATATCGCCAAAGTGGCATACCCGAAGTTCCTCGAGAAGCTGTCTGTTTGTCGCGATCTGTTCCATGGATATAACTATTCCAAGTTCACAAATGGCACCGATCTTGAACGCTCAAAGGCCATCACCGGAGCGGTCAACTTCATTGTAGGCCCCGATAAGGAAAGAGAACGCGAGGACTTCATCAAGGAGGCGCTGTTGCTGCGTCAGGCATTGTCCCTCTGTTCTTCGCTGGTAGAGCATAATCTGAGAGTTGAGGCCGCATTCTTTGAGTCTGTCCGCGTACTCGTTATGCGCTTGATGAACCAGGGGGAGGGTAAGAAAATATCCCTTCCGGAAATGAACGCACGTATCAATGAGCTTTTGAAGTCCAGCATCAAGAGCGATGGCGTTATCAATTTGTTCTCGGATACTAAAGAGGAGTTCTCTCTATTTGATCCTAAATTCCTTGAGGAAATCTCAAAGATGAAGGAGAAGAATCTTTCCGTTGAACTCTTGAAAAAGCTGATAGCGGAGCAGGTGCAGATATACAGGCGCACAAATGTCGTAAAGTCTGAAAAATTCAGTGAAATTATTCAAGGTGTAATGAATCGATATCTGAATGGGATGCTTAGCAATGAGGAGGTCATTGAGGAACTTCTTAAGATGGCTCAGCAAATCCGTAATGCTCGTGAGGCCGGGGATGAACTCGGCCTTTCGGAAGATGAGCTGGCATTCTATGATGCGCTTACTAAACCGCAGGCTATAAAGGATTTTTATGAAAATGATGAGCTGATTGCCATTACAAAAGAATTGACAGAAGCTCTCCGAAAGAATCGGTCCATCGACTGGCAAAAACGGGATTCTGCACGCGCCAAAATGCGCATGATGATTAAGAGACTTCTAAAAAAACATAAGTATCCGCCGGAAGGCATGGACGACGCTGTTGCCACAGTAATGCTCCAATGTGAGCTGTGGACAGACAATAATGATATGGATCGCCAGGACATCAACTATACGGATGCACCGAAAAAGCAGCAGGATCAAAATTTGATGATGGTTGCCGAAGGTGCAGCAATTTATGACAATAATAAGAAGCACTGAGTAGTACTTTGCTTATAAAGGAGCGCATCCGACTGGAAAAACGCAATATCTATCCTCCCGCCTTGATATCCCGGGCCCGCGGAAATTCTAATCCGCGGGCCCTTTAACAAAGTCAGGGATAAATCCATGGTAAAAGCCAAAAACACGGGGCCCTCGGGGAAAATCCGTGGTGAAAGCAAAAGACGCGGGCCCTTCGGGATAAGTCAGTGGTGAAAGCGAAAAACGCGAGGTCCTTGGGCAGTTCAGGGGTAAAAGCGGAAGACCGCGAGCCCGTATCCGGAAAGCGGATGGGGGATATGCCAGGGCTGGTGGTCGCACTCTCCCTTTTTTGCCCGGTAGATATTCTTTCCGGTGAGGCCTTTCACCTTTCCGTTTTCGTCAAAGATCAGTGTGTATCTCCCGCCCCTCGGGACACCCACCATGTAGTCCGGCCTCTCCACCGGCGTCATATTGATGACGAAGAGGAGGCCCTGCTTTCCGGACTTATCCTTTCTGTAGAAGCTGAAGATCGAGCGGTCCGCATCGTCCGCATTGATCCACTGGAAGCCATCCCAGGAGTCGTCGATCTCATACATTGCGGGATGATCCCGGTAGAGATGGAGGAGGTCCTTCATAAAGGACTTCAGATCCCGGTTCAGCGGCTCCTCGCAGAGGTACCAGTCCAGCGCCGCGTTTTCATTCCACTCATGGAACTGCGCGAAATCCTGTCCCATAAAGAGGAGCTTCTTCCCGGCATGTCCGAACATAAAGAGATAGGCTGCCTTGAGATTTCGGAACTTGTCCTCTGTGCTGCCCGGCATCTTGTTGATCATGGAGCATTTCAGATGTACGACCTCATCGTGGGAGAGGACGAGGATGAACTTCTCGCTCGAGGCATAGCTCATGCCGAAGGTCATTTTATTGTGGTTGAACTTCCGGAAATAGGGGTCCAGCTTCATATAGTCCAGGAAATCGTGCATCCAGCCCATGTTCCACTTAAAGTGAAAGCCGAGGCCGTCGTCCTCCGGCCGGGCCGTCACCTTCGGCCAGGCTGTGGATTCCTCCGCGATGATGATGCTCCCGTCTCCGCGGCCGCGGATCACGGAGTTCAGGTGCTTGAAAAATTCTATCGCATCGAGATTTCCGTTTCCGCCGAAGCGATTCGGGACCCACTGTCCGTCTCTTCTGCCGTAATCCAGATAGAGCATGGAGGCGACCGCGTCCACACGGAGGCCGTCGATATGGTACTCTTCATACCAGTAGAGCGCATTTCCGATCAGAAAGTTCTTCACCTCGTTCTTGGAATAGTTGAAGATCTTTGTCCCCCAGTCCGGATGCTCCCCCATCCTGGGATCCGGATATTCATAGCAGGGCGTGCCGTCGAAGTCCGAAAGTCCGTGCGCGTCCTTCGGGAAATGGGCGGGAACCCAGTCGAGAATGACACCGATATTTTTCTGATGGAGGTAGTCCACAAGATACATGAAGTCCTTCGGACTTCCGTAGCGGGAGGTCGGCGCGAAATAACCTGTGACCTGATAACCCCAGGAGGCATCCAGGGGATGCTCCGCGATGCCCATGAGCTCAACATGCGTATACCCCATATCCAGGCAGTACTCCGCGACCTCCACCGCGCTCTTCCGGTAATTCATAAAGCCGGTCTCACTCCCCGGATCCTTCTTCCAGGAGCCTAGATGGAGCTCATAGATCGCCATGGGACTCTCATAGAGATTCTGTGCGGCTCTCTTTCGCATCCACTTCTCGTCTCCCCACGAAAAATTCGAGAGATCCGCGGTCCTGGAGGCCGTGCCCGGGCGAAGCTCCGCGGAGAAGCCATAGGGGTCCGCCTTATAGAGGATTTCTCCCCACTCGGTGTGGATCGCGTACTTATAGAGCTCTCCAAAGCCCATATCCGGGAGAAAGCCCTCATAGATTCCGCTTTGCTCGAGCGGGAGCATATAATTTGCCTCCGCATTCCACCCGTTTCTGTCACAGACCAGGGAGACCGCCTTCGCATGGGGGGCCCAGACGGCAAAATGCATCCCCTTCCTCCCGTCCAGAACCGCGGGATGCGCGCCCATCTTCCGATAGACACTGTAATTTCTGCCATTTCCGAAGAGATAGCGGTCCAGCTCCGTCAGAAATACCGGATCCAAAGCCTCTGTCTTCGCAGGATTCTTCTTCTCCATCACATCCTCCTATGCTCTTCCCGGCTCCGCGAAAAAGGGCTCTAAAACTGCCTCTTCCCCCCGGCACTATCCGTTCGCGCCCTTTAATTTTATGATCCGCTCCCCGTGCGCGGGGACCAAAAGCTGCAGCCTGTCCCCGGAAAGCGGAAGCTCCTCCTCCAAAAGGAGGTCGATCGCAAGCTCCGCCTTCAGCGGAAGCTTGAGGCTCAGCTCCGCCGGGCTGTCGTCACAGCTCAGCGCGATGAGCACCGCTCCGTTTCCCTCCATCCTGGCATAGGCCCAGTGGCGATTTTGAAGCAGGATCTCCCGGTAGGCTCCGCTCTGAAGCTCGGAGTTCCTGCCGTGGATCTCAGAGAGCTTTGCGAGGTAGCTCGTAAATTCGTTCGGCTTCATCTCCTCCGTGATCCTCGGGCGAAGCGGAGCGTCATCGCCGTCCTTCCCCTTCCTTCCCTCCAGCGCGAACTCCCCGCCGTAGTAGATCGAGGGTTTCCCCGGCAGTGTAAAGAGCGCCGCATAGCAGGGGTAGAGGTCCTCCCGCCTCTCCAGCTTCGATGCGATCCGGTCCACATCGTGGTTTTCGAGGAAGGTATAGAGCTCCCCCGCAATCTGGATATTCCGATTCAGATTGTGCGCCGGCTCAAAGAAGTTCCGCGTGTTGAAACCGGAGTAGAGGGACTTATGAAGCTCATAATTCGTGACGGAGTGCAGGGTCTCCGGATTGACCCAGCGCTGATACTCCCCGTGGATCACCTCTCCCATGAGCCAGAACTCCGGCTTCATCTCATTCGTGAAGTAGCGAAGGGATTTCTGAAAATGAAGGTCCAGAACGTCCGCGCAGTCGAGGCGGAGGCCGTCGATATCAAATTCCTTCACCCAGAAGCGCACGATCTCTACGAGATATTTCCGGAGCTCCTCACAGTTAAAATTCAGCTCCGGAAGCTCGTTGACTCCGTGCCAGGCGGAGTAGGAGAAGGGGTCCCCGAGCGGAGAGCGCTGCCCGAAGTTCACTCCCTTGTACCAGTCCCGGTAGGGGGATTCCTCTCCTTTTGAGAGGAGATCCTGAAAGGCGAAAAATTCTCTCCCCGTGTGGTTAAAGACAGTATCCACGACTACGCGGATCCCGCACTTATGCGCCATCTCCACAAAGCCGCAGAAGTCCTCGTTGGATCCGAGGCGCCGGTCGATTTGTTTATAGTCGCGGCTGTCATATCCGTGGGAGGAGGATTCGAAGATCGGTCCGATGTAAACGGCATTGCATCCCAGGACCTTGAGATACGGGATACAGGCCGTGAGCTCGGAAAAGCGGCGGCGGATCGCTCCGGAGTCATTTCGCTTCTCCGCCCCCACCATGCCCAGCGGATAGATGTGATAGAATATTGCGGAATCGTACCATGCCATAGGCGGCCCTCCATTAGAGAAAACTACAGGCGGCTGACAAAGCCTTCGATCCGCTCCAGGGCCTTCTTCAGATCCTGAATGGAGTAGGCGTAGGAGATCCTCATATAGCCCTCCCCGCAGGCCCCGAACGCGTTGCCGGGAATGATCGCGACCTTTTCCTCCCGGAGAAGGCGGTTTGCAAAGTCCTCACTCGTCATATGAAAACGGCGAATCGAGGGGAAAACATAGAAAGCCCCATAGGGCTCAAAGCAGTCCATTCCGATCCTGCGGAGATTAGCGACCAGAAAACGGCGGCGCGCGTCATAGGCCTGCCGCATCCTCGCGACATCCTCATCCCCGTTTCGAAGCGCCTCTACCGCCGCATACTGAGAGCAGGTCGGGGCACACATGAGCGCAAACTGGTGGAGCTTCAGCATCTGACTTAGGATCCGCTTAGGCGCGCAGGCGTAGCCGAGCCTCCAGCCGGTCATCGCATAGGCCTTCGAAAAGCCGTTGATGTAGACCGTCCGCTCCCGCATCCCCGGGAATTCGATGATGGAGCGGCTCCTCCCCCGGTAGCTTAATTCCGAGTATATCTCGTCAGTCAATACAAAAAGATCATGCTCCTCGATGAGAGGAAGCAGCGCTCTCAAGTCCTCCTCCTCCATGATGGCCCCGGTCGGATTGTTGGGGAAGGGGAGGACCAGAAGCTTCGTCCGCTCCGTGATCTTCTCCCTGAGCTTCTCCGCGCTCAGGCGAAAGGAATCCTTCTCCTCCAGCTCGATCGGCACCGCCCTCCCCCCTGCCATGAGCGCGCAGGGGACATAGGAGACATAGCTTGGCTGGGGGATCAGCACCTCGTCCCCGGGGTTTAGTATGGCGCGCATCGCAAGGTCGATCGCCTCGGAGCCGCCGACCGTCACCATCACTTCAGAGGACGGGTCGTAATTCACGGAGAAGCTCCGCCTAAGATAAGCCGCAATCTCCGTCTTCAGCTCCAGGAGTCCCGAGTTTGAGGTGTAGAAGGTTCTTCCCTTTTCGAGGGAGTGAATCCCCTCCTCCCTAATATGCCAGGGCGTGTCGAAATCCGGCTCTCCGACCCCCAGAGAGATCGCGTCCTTCATCTCCGCGACAATATCAAAAAACTTTCGGATCCCGCTCGGCTCGATCTCTGTGAGCACATGGTTCAGCGGAGCACTCATGGAGACACCTTCATTCTCTCATCCTTCCGGATCCGTTCCAGGATCGTGCTGTGATCCTTATATTTCTTCAGTACAAAATGCGTCGCGGTGGAAAGGACGGATTCCATCGGCCCGAGCTTCATGGCGACGAAATTCGCGACCTCCTTCATGGTCTTTCCCTTGATCATCACCGTGAAGTCGAAGCCGCCGCTCATCAGGTAGAGTGCGTCCACCTCCTCGTATTGATAGATCCTTTCCGCGATGGAGTCAAAGCCCATGCCGCGCTGCGGCGTCACCTTCACCTCGATGAGAGCGTCCACCCTCTCATCCTCTGTCTTATCCCAGTTGATCAAGGTATGGTAGCCGCAGATGATGTGCTCCTTCTCCATGGCCTCGAGCTCCGACGCCACTCTTTCCGGCTCCTCCATAAGGATGTCCGCGATGTCCTCTGCCGTCAGCTTCGCGTTGTTCTCTATCAGTAAAAGGATTTTCTCCCTCATGCTTTCCTCCGGAATTCCATTCTTAAGATTGGCGTCTTTTGCGCGTCTGAAGCCCGCTCCCGGTCCTTCCCGCA
>NZ_KI273091.1:0-8826 GCF_000469565.1 Oribacterium sp. oral taxon 078 str. F0263
TCCGAGTCTGCCTGATGGCAGACTTCTACGCTTTACAACAAATCGCCGAAGTCAAACTCCGAGAGCTCCTTCACGCTTTCCGTCTCCTCTTCATTCAGTCTGTCATTCAGGATTTCGCTGAGCTCCCGCGGATTCACACCCCAAAGCTCCGAGAGATTCTCCGCGATTCGGTCCTTTTCCTCCGCGCTGTAGTTCGAAAAAGCACGGCGCAGGAAGACAAGGGCCCGTCTGAATTCCTCCTCCGACAGGCTGTCGAGATAGGAAGCAAGTCCCTCCCAGAGAGAGAGCCTTGCGATGATGGCGTAGTGATTTTTCAAGGACAGGCCCTCGAACCAGCCTGCCCCGAGCTCCGCCGGCATTCCGGGGGACAGTCTCCTCGCAAGTTCCCGGGAGAGCTCCTCCGGGCCAAGCTCGGAAAGATCCAGGAGAAGAGCGGCGGAGAGACCGGATATCCGGGTATTTCGATCATCAGAGAGCGCAACCTCCCGGAGCGCTTTCTTCCAGAGAGAGAAATTCAGTTCCTCCTGCTCGCTGAAGACCTCGTGGAGCTTCAGAAGATCCTCCGCAAGAAGAAGGGAGGCTGCCTCATCACAGGCGGACTCCTCAAACAGCGTGAGGGAGGCACGGACTGTCAGGCGGCTGAGGATCGGAAGCAGGGGTCTCCTGTCCAGCTTTCGGATATCTCCGTAGCGAAGGAGGCCCGAGAGGGAGCGGGAGGTATCTGCGATTTCTCTCATGGAGACAGCAGATACCGTTCTCTCATCCAGAAGGGAAAGCGCATTTTGGAGGAGCTCCGGCATCCCGCAGTAAAAGGCGGTCTCTATAAGGGAAGCGATCTCCGATGCGGAGTTCGCATCCTGAAGCTTTTCCTGAAAGGCAAAGGCCGCGGCCTTTGCCACACTGTCTCCCTTCAGCACAGCCTCCACGATCTGGATCTCCGCCTCCGGCGTCCATTGCAGGACCCAGTTCTCCGCCCAGGTCGCGTTCTCCTGCTCCCCTCCGGCAGGACGCGCGAAGTCGATTCCAAGAAGCAAAAGGCGATGCAGAAAGAAGGAGCGGTTTAGATCCAGGAAGGCGCTCTCCTCTGACTTCACCCGAAGATTCTCTCTGAGATCCAGGCGGAGAGGCCTGGCCGTCATCTCCCGGTACTGCTCTAAGCGAAGCCGCCGGAGCTCGGAATAGAAGTCCTCCTGGATCGAGGTCCGGGAAAGGCCTCCCGGGACCGAGCCGATCTTCGTCCCGATGTCTGCCGCGGCGAAGCCCAAAGCGAGCTCTCCGAAGCTCCCGTGTCCCATGCAGCTCACTGCCGCGTCCCTTAGGTCCCCGTGGGTCGGGATCCTGCCGCCCCGCAGCGCGGCGAGGCTTTCCGCAAGAAGCATCGCTTCGATCAGCTCTGCGGAGGAGACGATGCCTCCGTGCTCCCGGAGCTTTTCCGAGAGCCGGCTCAGATAGGAAAGCCCCGCGTAGGAGGGGTCTCCCCGCCGAAGCCCCTCAAAGAGAAGCTCGTAATAGGCGGGAGCGCGGTTTCCCGCCCCATAGCCGGAACGGCTTGTGAGCCGGTAGTAGGAATAGGGCATGAGCGTCCTTTTTGCGGGAAGTCGCGGAAGGCTCTGAAGCTCCTGATCCGAGAGAGGAGGGTAGGAGGATGCCCTCTCTTCCTCCGAAGAAGCCGATCCGACACAGACCGCATCGGTATGAAAGGCCCCCGTGATCACGGCGATCCGCTCCGCCGGAATCCCGGATGAGATCTCCTCCCGGATCACACGCCGCATATAGGCCTCCCTGATGAGATTCTCCGCGCGCTCCCTCTGTCCGTCCTCCGAGAGCTCCCGGAGGCTTTCCCCGAAGAGGCGGCTCCCGGAAAGATAGGCGGAGAGATCGGCGCTTTGCTCCAAAACCCTCTCCCAGAAAAGCTCGCTGTCTCCATCCTCCGTCGCCCGGTCAAGGCGCTCCGAAAAGCTCCGCTTCGGAGCAGAGTTCTGATTCGGAGAAAAATCCCGACTCAAAGAAGAATCCTGTCCCTCCCGGAGCAGGGCATTCTCCTCCTCTTCCTTTTTTTGCATAAGCCCGAGCATGATCTCCGACGGAAGATCAAAAAACGAGGAACGCACTCCGTGCTCTTTGCACCAAAAAAGCGTCTGGTACTCCGGAGAGTAGCGCGCAAAGGGGTAGAGCAGCGTCCTGACCGGCGTGGAATCGCTGTAGGCCATGACGGCGAAGGGCGGCTCCAGCCCCGGATCCGAGAGATCGGAAAGCAGCTCATTAAAATCGGCGGGCCCCTCGATCAGGACGAGCTCCGGCTTCTGCTGCTCCAGAAACTCCCTGACAAAATGTGCCCCCGCCGGAGACAGATGCCGGATGCCGAAGGCCCGGACCTCTCCTCTTCTTTCCTCTTTTCCTTCTCGCATAATTCTCCGCTTCGCTCTCTTCTCAATGATTCCGTGCCCTGCACTCCCGGTAGTTTGTACAGCACGAGAAATTGCTTTCACTGTCTTTTCTTCTCAATGATTCAGCGCCCTGCACTCCCGGTAGAGCGGAAGCCACGCACCGCCCCGCTTTTTCATGATATTTTCGAGATACTCTTCCCAGATCTTCTGATCCTTCCTGTCATCCTTCACCACAGCGCCCTGGAGTGCGGCCGCAAGATCCGCATCCGTCACCCCGCCGTCGCCGAAGCTCCCGGCAAGAGACATGCTGTTTGCGAGGAGAGAGATCGCCTCCGCGGTGGAGAGCACAGATCCCGTCGTCTTCACCTTCTGTTTTCCGTCCAGGCTCTGCCCAAGACGGAGCTCCCGAAAGACCGTACAGATCTTCCGGATGACCTCTTCCTCCGGGATTTTCGCGCTCAGATCCAGCCCCTTGGAGAGCTGTGTGATCCTCGTCCCCACGATATCCATCTCCTCCTCCAGACTTTCCGGACTCGGCAGCAATACGATATTAAAGCGGCGCTTCAGGGCGGCGGACATCTCGTTCACGCCCCGGTCTCTCGTATTCGCGGTCGCGATGATGGAAAAGCCCTTCCGAGCCGGGATCTCCTCATTGAGCTCCGGGACGGAGACCCTCTTCTCGGAGAGGATGGAAATGAGGGCGTCCTGCACCTCCGAGGCACAGCGGGAGATCTCCTCCAGCCTCGCGATCCTTCCTCCCTCCATGGCGCGGAAAATGGGGCTTTTCACCAGTGCCCTTTCCGTGGGCCCCTCCGCGATCAGCATCGCATAGTTCCAGGAGTAGCGGATCTGCTCCTCCGTAGTCCCCGCCGTGCCCTGTACGACACAGGTGGAATCCCCGTTGATCGCGGCACTGAGATGCTCGGAGAGCCAGGACTTCGCCGTCCCCGGCTCCCCGATGAGAAGGAGAGCGCGGTCCGTGACCAGTGTCGCGATCGCGATCTCCACCGTGCGCTTCTTCCCGATATACTTCGGCGTGATATCGATATCCCCGCATTTTCCGCCAATAATATATCGGAGAACGGAGCGGGGCGACATGCGCCAGCCCTCCGGGATCTCATATTGCTCCGCCGCAATGAGGGCGTCCAGTTCCTTCTGAAAAAGCTGCTCCGCCGGGAGCCGCTGCATTCTTTCCTCTACCATTCCCTGTCCTCGCTGATTCTGATCCTTTTCCATCACATTTCCGATAGCGGCTCTCCCCGCTTAAGCTTCTCGATTCCCTCCCGAAGCCTCTTCCCCTGCGTCCCCGGAGAGAAGCGCACCGCCCTGTCATAGAGCGTCTCCAGCTCTCCGATGAGCTCCTCACGGCTGAACGGAAGCTCCTCCGAGACGGTCCGCAGGCACCAGTGCTGATAATAGGAATATTCCTTCTTATAGCGCGCCTCACATCCGGAAAAGACCCCTCGAAAGTCCTTCCAGCCCCATTCCTTCAGGCTCTGGACATCCTCTGCCTGCACCGGCCGCATCTTGATGCAGCGAAAGAGGAAGCCGGCGTAGAGGAGATCTCTCTCCGGGCAGGATGGCTCTCTCAGATCCTTTAAAATCTTCTCGTATCCCGCATGGGATCCCTCGCCCAGATAACGGATATATTTCTCCGGCATCTCATACTCGAGAAGAAGCGGATACCAGCGAGGATCCAGCTTCTCTTTTCGAAGCGCCTTCCGGGAAGAAAGTGACGACAGCGCCTCGAATATCCCGACGATCGGGGAATCCTCCGGCTCCGGGAGCTCTCCTCCTCCGAAAAAGTCCTTCAGACCTCCGATCAGACCCTTCCCCCCTGAAAAATAGGAAGAGAAGCTCTCGTAGATCTCCGGGGCCGTCTTTTCCCTTAGGGCGAGAAGGAAACGATACTTCACGGAGCGCCCTTCGGAAACGCTCCCGGACAGCTTTTCCACAGCCTCAGAAAAGCGCGGGCTGAAGTTCCGGTAAAGTCCGTTTAAAAGGTAAATCTCCCTCTCCTCCGGGACCAGGCTTCCCGAGCGGGGGAGCTGCAGAAGGAGCTTTTCGCTCTCCTTCCCCACGGCGGCTGTCCAAAGGGAGGGGAGATTCGATTTCCGAATCTCCTCTGAAGATCCCCTCTTCCCTTCACCGGAGAAGCTCTGATATTCCTCCTCCATCTCCTCCGCGAGGAGATCGGAGACCCAGTTTTGTCCGCTTCCTCTGATCAGCCGAATCCCCTTCTTCGGATCCTTTCGGAAGATCTCCGTGATGTAATCCTTGGATGCCGGGAAATTGCTGAGCGCCTTGAGCGCGCTCTCCCGCATACTTCCCCGCTCCGTCATGGAGAGCTCCTTTAGGATGGTGAAATTCTCCTCGGAAGAGCCAAGAGCAAGGATCGCCTCCGCCCGAAGCTCTCCCTTCGCCTCCTTCACAAGGCGAAGATAAAAGGGATTTTCCTCCTCCTTTCCGATCTCCTCTATGATGTGAAAGCGGCGGAGCATCTCCTTTCCCCCGGACTCCGGATCGAAGCCGTCCTTTAAAAGCGGAAGGATCTCCCTCCCCTCCTCCTTCAGCCAGCCCTCGATCATATCCGCAATCTCTGAGTAAGAATCCCCGAGACCGGAGATCAGCCTTCGCCGGAGCCGATAGTCCTGAAAAAGCTCCGGACTGTCCCGTCTCGCATTTTTCAAAAGCTCATATCTCCCGCTTCCCCTCGTCGTGAGTGCACCGAGAAGGGGAGAGAGCTGCCGGTAGCCGGGCGGAGAATAGAGCTCCTCCGGCACCGTCTCCTGATCCTCCTCCGCTTGTCCGCAGGGAAGCGGGGAAAGCTCCCCCTCTCCCCCGGAATGCGCCTGCGTGACAAGAACCGCCGAAAGCAGCGCAAGAAGGTCGAGGAGCTGATCCGCCCTCTCCTCCTCCGGCGCAGATAAAAGAGCGCGGCCTCTCTCCTCGATTTGACGAAATACGGGAGCCGCTTTACTGAGAAGAGCCGCGTTCTCCACCGCCCTTTGCAGCCGAAAATCCTCCGGAAGAAGCTTAACTCCCGCGATAGCCGCCTGCTCAAGCCTCTCCCTTAAATCATAGATTGCTTCCAGATTCATAAAAATCCTCTTCTTTTTCGGAAACTTCGCTTCCCTTTAGCTCGCTTTTTGGCATCTCTCTCCTGCAAAATGCTCCGCCGCGATGTCAAAACATCAGGCGGACGATCCCCCGCTCTGTCACAATACTCCGCGGCAAAAGCAGGAGCTCCTCTCCCTTCCTTTCATAGCGGACCAGGCCAAAGAGCACCTGCTCCCGGAAAAGCCCGGGATAGGGGAGCGCCCTGAGGGAAAAAAGCGCGGTATCATTCCCCGCATCCTCTGAAAGCCGGATTCTCTCCCCCAGCCTGTCCTCGAGATAGAGCTTTCCCCCTCCGCTTTCTCCGATCCGCTTATAATGGATGAGGATCCCGAAAGTATTGTCGGAGAGTGTATTTTTCAGCTGTGCCTTCGCCTTCTTCAGCGCCTCCCGAAGCTCCGTCTCTGAAAAGGAGCGAATCCGGGAGAAGCTCTCCGGCGGGATCTCCCCGAAAGAGGCTTTTTCCCAGCGAATTCTCCGGAGCTCCCCCTCCGCGGCGGGATAGATGCTCACACTCTCCGCTCTTAAGAGCGAAAAGGAGCTGTCCTCCGAGCGGATATACTTCGCGGCCTTCTCCGGGCGGTAGTTTGCGCTGTAGGAAATCTCCCCGTCCCTCAGATCAATCCAGTAGGCAAGATCCGTATAGAGCTTCTCCACGGGATCATAGCGCTCCTCAAAGGAGAGCTGAACGAGCTCCGCGTTCTCCTTTTTCAGCCCGAGGGCGTTCAGCTCCTCCAGCCTCCAGATCCCTCCGAGCGCCTCATAGAGAAGATTATCGTCCGCCTCCGGACTATCGCTTTGAAGCTTCTTCTTTAAGTATTCCTCCGATCTCCGGCCCAGATATCGGAGCTTCGTGAGATAGGAGAGTGCCTCCCTGTAGCGCTCCCCGGGATCTTCCCCCTTCCCCGCGCTCTGGCAGCGCTCCAGCACAAAGAGGAGCTTCCGAAAGAGAAGCTGGGGACCCGGCAGATAATAATCTCCCAGCTGCCGGGCGAGCTCCTTATAGTCCTTAAGCGGCGCACTGGAAAGCGCGGCGAGTCCGCTTCCGAGAAGACGGTCCGTGAGCGCCTTCAAAAGCGCCAGTCCCTCGAGCTGCTTTTTGAGCTTTCTGGTCCTCGCGGCCTTCCCGGCCGCGCTCAGCTTCTTCGGCTTCGCCTCTCCCTCTGCCGCCTTCTCCTCCTTCTTTTTCTCCCTGGCCGAAAGCTTCCTCTGCTTCTCCAGGATATCCTCCGGAATTTCGCAAAGCTCAAAGTCCTTCTTCGCCGCCATCTCAAACATCAGGGCAATGCTGTGCTTACAGGGAAACTGCCTGCTCGGACAGGAGCAGCGAAATACCGGGGCCGCGCCCTCCTCGAAGAAAACGGAAACCCTGTAATTATTCTTCCCCGATCCTTTGCATTCCCCGCCGTAATAGCGCTCATCCTCAGAGCGCATCCTCCTCACAAAGCCGCCGGATCCGGAGATTTTCCGCCCATTTGAAAGCGCATTCTGGTTCGGCGCCGCCGCTGTGATTTCCTCTTCGCTGAATGTTCTCATCCTCTTCCCTCAGATCTCATCGTCCCTTCACCCGCGCTGCCTAAGGCCGTCCGAAAGCTCCCATCCAACTCGCCCGGGCCCAAAATATCCTTGAGGGAACGGCAGATCCCCACGTTCCCTTCGCATTCACATTAAAACACATATTCCCCGTATCATCAATACTTCGCTGCGGCCATAAGTCTTTATTGCTGGCGGGGATCTGCGAAGCAATCCTGGCGCTTTTCCTGGCGCTTTTCCTGCCACCTGTCTGCCATCAGGCAGACTCGGAGCGTTCTTGAGTCTTCTCAAAAAGAAGTCGAATCTTAAACGGCTGATCTTTGCCGCCTTTTCTGCCGCCATGTCGGTCCAACGCAGGACGCTCTCGCTCCGGCTGCCGCGACCAGCGGCGCATAAGCGATTTAAAAGACCAAATCGCAAAACGCCGGGGCGGCAGACGGCCTGCTTATGGACCGGCAAAGCGTCAGGGCGGCAAAATGTGGACAGCCGTTGGTGAAGCGAAGTCTTCAATGGAAAGAACTATCTCCCGAAGGGGGATCGTAAACCGACGGCAAAAATTCAATTCGCGAAACAAACTTGATACTATCCGTACGATTTAACATTTACGGATAATCAGCCGGAAAAGCAAAAAGAGAGAGAAATCTTCTGCCATTTCAAGTAGAAAAGATCTCTCTCATATTTCGGACTTTCCATATCTCATTTTGACTTCAAGCATTCCTTTCATCAGATGCTTCCACGATATAATGTTCCTTTGATTCTTCTCGTTTTGCAAAGAGTCCTTCTCTTCTTTTCCATATCAAAAAAGCTATGATCGTAATTATAATATAGTTTACCGCCAGATTTGCAAGATCATGGTTTAACAGAGGGAAAAGATAGACTTGTTTCTTCGCAACAAAGCAGCTTGCCAAGATAGAATAAACCGCTATGGAACTTATAAACGAAATGGCGAAGTTTAGAATTTTACCGATTAACCCAAGTTTTCGATGAATGATTTTAAACAGAACAGAATATATCACGACCGCCAATATACCAGCTAACACATCCCAGAAATAAACTGCATTTCCAGACGAGAATCTCACCGAAAAATAGTAGTGCGTATAATACCAACTTGCAATAAATATGGTAAGCTTATCCATTGAAAAAAGGCTGATTTTTACTAATTTCGCCATTGCAAACAGAATAAGGCCCAGCCATGCGGCTACAATAATAATTCCCATATCACTTCCTCCTTCTCTAACAGTTTTATTTTTTGTATAATACTCTTTTTACATACTCACATAGCGTGATGGGATTGCGGTAGATATAATACTTTCGCTGATCCAGTTCAATTCTGATAATATGATCTTCTGTGCGAGAAGGTGTTTATAGAAAAAGATCAGAAAACAAGATGGACCTTCCGCAGCGCCGGATACCGGTAACGATTTTGATTTATCCATTCCACATATTATATAAATGAAACGATCAAGGTAACAAACACGTTTTATATATACATTTACCTCAAACTTTTGGCGCATTCGTCCTAAGTATGATGGGAATATAGCATGAGGATGTGAACAAATCAATATGACACAGCTCCCGCGACGGCGTAAGTTTACTGTAGAATTCGATAGTGTGAGAACCTCCTTTCTGGGATTCCGGGAGACACGGTTCTGAGTCCAGAGAGGCATTTCTTATTTCAAAGATGAGTGCCTTCCGGGCGAAGCCGAGAGAGATGAGATTCTGCCGATTTTTGCCGCCGATCCGACGCTTTGGCCGTCGAAAAGCAGGCCGTCTGCCGCCCCGGCGCTTA
>NZ_KI273092.1:0-3380 GCF_000469565.1 Oribacterium sp. oral taxon 078 str. F0263
TAACTACGTGTTCAACTTGTTATTGCAATTTCGGTGACAATTTTACAGAAAATATTTTGGCAAAAGAAAAAGACCTACAGCAATAAGTAATCTGCCGTAGGTCTATATGATTTTCCTGTAGTTATCTTGTGATAAAATAAGGAAACGTATCAAAAACCACCTATATGTAATAATTTTAACTAACCACTATCAATCGATATTTCTTGATTACATACATCTATACCATAGAGTTTTATACTTTAAATATAAAGATTATCTCCAATCAAACAATGCCACTAAATTATTGTAATCGCTCGGATTACTTAAATCATAAGAAGTATTAACTTTTGTGGGCTCTCCACCATCAATTGACACAATAAACAACGACGTAGATGTGTCAGTTCCACCTGTCATCTTTGATAAAAAGGCAACCTTATTGCCATCTGGAGAAACAACGGCATTCCAATTTTTTCTATTTTTTATTTCTGGAACTAATGCTATTCTATCACTATACCAATGGAATGCATCATGTTCGCTTTCTGGAACTAAAACATATTTATATATCATTGAATCATCTGTTCCTACAAATTCAGACGCCGAAATCCAGTCATTAAAGAAATTTGAATTCGCCACATAGCTTTTAGATTCATCATAATATTCCTGAAATGCATCGGCACTGTCTTTCACACTCCCATCTGGGTATGGATAAATCCCAACGCCTTGCCACTGTACATCATCCACCAAAATATCAACCGATGCTTCCGACAAACTATCTATTGGCACTCTTTTAATCTGCACATCATCATTTGTAAAGTCCATAAAATATAAGTAATCATTATAAAAACACGGCTTCTGGTGGTTTATAAGACCACTAAACTCACTTGAAGGCGAAACTTTTGCTGACACATCCGTAAATTGGCCATATTCATCAATCCAACCAACATGAACCGCACCATCCTCCATTGTTAGGGTGGCAATCATTTTGGTAAAATCTGAATTAAAATAATTCCTTGTGACACTTGTATTACTTCCAATTTCAATCTTGCCCCACGTGTCGTAACAACCTGCGGAGCAACTATGTGTCTCCATGCTGGAAAATGTTTTAAAATTATTCACACTACCAGTATCTGGATCAATTACGTCAAGATATAATGTAAATGGTATCGAATGAAATGTTCCTGTACTATTCCATGTGAGCCCTTGTCCCAAAATAATTTTAGCGACAACAATACCAGATGAATTCCTCGCCTTTTCTTCTTCAAACTCAGCTATAATACTTTCTACTTCATGCATGATACCATCTGATTCATTGATTTCGCCACTCGCAATCCGCATATAAACATCTTCGAGACTTAATTCCCCTGATTCAATCATCATCACAAGCTCGTCTACGGTATATGTATCCTCAACTTCATACACCTCTGGCTCACTATAACTATTATCCTGAGACTCTCCCACCGCCTCCTCCGCGGCGGGTGCCGGAGCACTGCTACTACCGCATCCACAAACACCCATAATAATTAACGCCAATGTAATACACAAAATTTTCTGTTTCATATCTTTTCCTCCTTATTCACGTTCCAGAGTAGTGCATGTGGAGCCGTAATAAATTTTTATCTCATTTTCATTTATAATTTTGACTTCAAAGCTTAAAGTTTCCGAAAACAAAAAGCTTGTACAATCCAACTTCCATTTTCCATTTTCTTTATATATTGCATAAGTATCATAAGGGCTGAAAAAATTGCAATGCGTTCCGTCAAAGGCTACGATAGCCCCCGGTTGTGCTTGTCCAAACCCTTCATTTCCTATGCTCTTCCAAGAACCCTCTATAATAAATTCTTCTGTATCCAAAAAATCTTGATTTTCTAATTCATCATTGTTATCACCACCATCATCATATAAATAGTCTTCATCAGATACACATGCCAGTTTGATAAAAGAATCATCGCCTTCTTGTCTTTCAAGTGCATCAATGTAATTTGTCATCAAATGACAATTGCAAGAATCCCAAACATTCTCGCCATCTTCATCGTATTTCAAATAATATAGTTCAGTATGACCAAATTTTGCCTGTATAGAGCTAACATTGGTGCTTTTTTGATTTCCATTTGGACCATACGAATCATAATAGTTGTAAATATTGTGAATATTTTCATAACCCGAGGAAGCGCTCGTATCTGTAGTAAGCACTTTAATGGCACCAAACGTATATACATAAATGTCATCAATTGTCGCATCGCTATTCCATAAATGCCCTTCTTTTAGTGCATTCGTCAATCTTGCCCCAACCATATTGGCTGCTGCGCCTCCTAAACTATGCCCTGTAACTAAAATCTTGATGTTTTCTGTTGTTTGAATTATTGGATATTTACCTATATATTCCTCTATTCCTTTCCATATTTCTTCTTCAAAATCATAAACGTTGTCCCACACAGACCGCCCTAAAAACTTATGTACTTTGTCTTCATCAAATGTCCAACCTTTAAACAAATCTCCAACCGCTTCCTGCCATGTCTTTGTTCCTCGAGCAGTTATAACTAATATCGTTGTATCCTTCCCATCAATATATAAAGTATCCTGTCCTATCGCAAAAGCGGCATTTCCACCATAATTAAATATTTCACAGGCATAAATATCGTAATCCGAATAAATTCTTTTAATTCCCTCTCCTGTTTCATCCTCTGCCATTTTGCTCATTTCAGCTGCAACAAGCGCAATTTCATTGCTATATATTTTTGAAGAATTAACAAAAAGGGCCGAACCCCAAGCAGAACCATTCCCAGTATATTTTTCTTCTACCGCCAAACCATCCTCGGTTGAGGTATCTATATTATCTTCTACTGTAGTAGGAACATCAGAATAAATTTTTGAGCTTGACTCTTCACTACAAGCACTTAAGATCACCGCTAATAGCACTACAACAAAAACATATAATGTTCTTCTCCTCATTACCCACCTCATAATTATGCCAATACCAATAAAAAGATAGGCATTCTTTTATATCTATCAGCTAAATCCTGTGACCCATCCTCTCCATCCTTTTTTTCTTCTTATCATATATTGCATGTGATATGGCATCTCCGGCCTTATCAGCAACGTCATCAACTTTATTTTCAAACGCTCTAATCAACTTATACCCTATAATACTAACGGCCACAGCAACAATAATACCTAGGATAATTCCTGCCTTAATAGCAACAAGGAATCCAAGCAAAACCCCAATCACGACCACATTATGCGCATATGTTCTTCTCATTTTTTCCTCCCTATTTTTTGTGTGTATTTGTAATTTTCATCGCTTTATCGAAAACTTTTGTTTTTGGGTCGAGTCTCAAAAAAGCTCTCTCAATAACTGTTAATAGAACATCCGAAATTGCAATAACAAGTTGAACACGTAGTTA
>NZ_KI273093.1:0-36251 GCF_000469565.1 Oribacterium sp. oral taxon 078 str. F0263
CGAATTGGGGGAGCATGTCGAGAGGCGCGAAGCGGCGGAGACATGCGGAAGTAAAAAAAAGAGCTGTGATCTGTGACGTGCTCGCACGGGAGAGGAGGAGAGACCTTCCGAAGTATAAAAATGCCTGCACGGCGAAGACATGCGGAAGTATAAAAAAGAGCTGTAGAGCGCACTGCAATATAGAGTGTACCGCAATATATAGAAAGAGGGGAGAGCAATGGCTGAGAGAAAGAGCGGAACGGAGATTCCGCACAACACGGAGAGACCGATTCTCGTCACCGGGCATCGGAATCCGGACACAGATTCCATCTGCGCTGCGATCGCCTATGCCAGACTGAAAAACAAGCTGAGCGGGAGCGGGCGCTACATTCCGTGCAGGGCGGGGAGCCCCAACGCGGAGACAAGCTTTGTCCTCAGTTATTTTAAGGCAGAGAGCCCGCGCCTCATAAAATCCGTCCGGACACAGGTCAGCGATATCGAATACCGGAAGACGCCGGGGGTCTCAAAGAATATGTCCTTAAAGAGGGCCTGGAACACGATGAGCGAGGGCGGCGTCGTGACGCTTCCCGCGGTGACGGAGAAGGATATCCTGGAGGGACTCATCACGGTCGGGGACATCGCGAAGTCCTATATGAATGTCTATGACTCGAGCATCATATCAAAGGCGCACACGCAGTACCGGAATATCCGGGAGACGCTGGAGGCGACGCTCATCACCGGGGATGAGGAGAGATACTGCCGGGAGGGGAAGGTCCTCATCGCCGCCGCGAATCCGGAGATGATGAAGCATTACATCGAAAAGCACGATATCGTCATCCTCGGAAACCGGGCGGAGAATCAGCTCTCCGCTTTGGACAACGGCGCGGACTGCATCATCATCTGCGAGGGCGCGAATGTCTCCCCGACGATCAAGAGCCTCGCGGAGCAAAACGGGATGATCATCATGGTGACGAGCTTTGACGCCTATACGGCATCCCGCCTCATAAACCAGTCGATCCCCATCAGCTATTTCATGAAGACGGAGGGGCTGATCACCTTTGAGGAGGAGGACTATATCGATGACATCCGGGAGATTATGGCGAGCAAGCGCCACCGCGATTTCCCGATTCTCGGGAAGAACGGGCGCTATCTCGGTATGATTTCCCGGAGGAACCTTCTCGGAAACCACGGGAAGCAGATCATCATGGTGGACCACAACGAGGCGGGGCAGGCCGTGGAGGGGATCGAGAGCGCCGACATTCTGGAGATCATCGATCACCACCGGCTGGGGACGATCCAAACGCTGGCCCCGGTCTACTTCCGGAATCAGCCGCTCGGCTGCACAAGCACCATCATCTATCAGATGTATCAGGAGAACCGGGTCGAGGTAGATCAGCAGACGGCGGGACTTCTTATGTCCGCGATCATCTCCGACACCCTCCTCTTCCGCTCACCGACCTGTACACCATTGGACGAAAAGGTGGGGAGGGAGCTCGCAAAGATCGCCGGAGTCGAGATTGAAAAATACGCGCTGGAGATGTTTTCCGCGGGATCCGATCTGAAGGGGAAGACGGATAAGGAGATTTTCTATCAGGATTTCAAGCATTTCAGCGCGGGAAAGCTCAGCTTCGGTGTGAGCCAGGTCACTTCCCTGAATGAGCAGGAGCTGAAGGAGCTTGAGCCGAGACTTCTTCGCTTCATGCGGGAGGCGATGCAGCAGGAGGGGCTCGACATGAGCTTTGTCATGCTGACCAATATCCTGGACCAGGATACGAGGCTTCTCGCGGTCGGAAACGGAGCGGAGCAGCTTGTGGAGAATGCCTTCGGACTGAGCCCGGAAAAGGCGGACAGCGGAGCAGACGGCGCAAGCTCCGTCCTTCTCCGAGGCGTGGTCTCCCGGAAGAAGCAGCTGATTCCTCCTCTCACGCTCTTTGCGGAGCAGCTGTAAAAGCTGCCGCTTTTTTCCTGTTTTCCGGCTGTGAACGGGAGCATCCCAAATCCCCTTTCTCTGAGCCGGAGGTGAGATCCCCTTGGCGGAGAAGCTTGGCGGACGGGAGCATCCCGAGTCCTCTCTATCTGCGCTGGAAGTTGATTTTCCATCAGCGGGGAAGTTTGTGGGACAGGAGCGGCCCGAGTCCCCTTTCGCCGAGCCGGAGGTGAGCTCCCTTCGGCGGAGAAGCTTGGCGGACGAAAGCGTCCCGAGTACCCCTTTTGCTGAGGGCGGGAGTCCAGGCCCTCCGCCTGTGATTTTCCGGACGGCGGACAGCGCCGCGAACGGTCTGTGAGGTAAAAATGAGAAATTTGACGATGATCGGGATGCCGTCCAGCGGGAAGAGCGTAATCGGAGTGCTCCTTGCCAAGCGGCTTGGGATGAGCTTCCTGGACCTGGACCTTCTGATCCAGGAGCGGAGCGGGAAGCTTCTCAGACAGCTCATAGAGGAACACGGAAGGGAGGGCTTTCTTCGGATCGAGGAGGGCTATGCCTCTGCGCTCTCCGTCCGGAACACCGTGATCTCCCCGGGGGGATCGATCTGCTATGAGAGAGAGGCGATGCGGCATCTTCGGGAGATCTCCACGATCATTTATCTGGATATCAGCTATCCGGAGATGGAGAGGCGGATCGGGGACATCACGGCGCGCGGCGTCGCGATTCCCGAGGGATATACGCTTTTGGACCTCTATCGGGAGAGGGCGGCGCTCTATGAGAAGGACGCGGATATCCGGATCGATGAGGAGGGGCTTAGTCCCGAGGAGACGGCGGAGAGGATCATAGAGCTCCTCGGTAAGAGAGGATAGGGAGGAGAAGAGATGGAGCGCCTTGTGATCGGAATTCTGGCCCCGGTGGACGCCGGAAAGACCAGCCTCTCGGAGGCGCTTCTCTATCGGGGCGGCCTGCTGCGCTCCCCAGGAAGAGTGGATCACCGGGACAGCTACCTTGACACGGAGAGGCTTGAGAGGGAGCGGGGCATCACGATTTTCTCAAAGCAGGCGGTGTTTTCCCTCGGGGAGAAGACGATCACGCTTCTCGATACACCGGGGCACGCGGATTTCTCCGCGGAGATGGAGCGGGCGCTCTCCGTCCTGGACTATGCGATTCTCCTTATAAGCGGGACGGATGGTGTACAGGGCTACACAAAGACGCTCTTTCGACTTTTGGAGAGCCGGGGCATCCCCTGCTTTTTTTTCGTAAATAAAATGGACCGTCCCGGGACGGACAGGGCGAAGCGCCTCGCGGAGCTCCGGGAGAGCTTTGGCTCTGAGATTCTGGACTTCTCCTCCGCTCTTTCGGAAGGGGAAGGGGAGCTCATGCCGGAGCCTGCGGATTTCCCATCCCTTCCGCCGGAGCTTCTCGAAAGCCTCTCTCTCACAGAGGAGAGCACCATGGAGGAATACCTCTCCTCCGGGAAGCTTTCCCTGTCTCGAATACAGGAGCTCTTTCAAAAGAGGCAGTTCTTTCCGCTTTTCTTTGGCTCTGCGCTTAAGATGGAGGGAATCTCCCCTCTTCTCCTTGGGATTTTTTTTCTGATGAAGGCGCCCTCCTTCCCCGCTTCCCGCGGACTTTCTGCCAGGGTTTTTAAGATCTCCCGGGATGAGAAGGGGAGGAGACTCAGCTTTTTGAAGCTTCGGAGCGGGAAAATTCAAAAAAGGCAGGAGCTTCTTCCGGGAGAAAAGATCACCGGGATCCGGCTCTACAGCGGGGCGGGCTATGAGGAGCTCTCGGAGGCGGAGCCCGGCATGCTGGTTGCGCTCACCGGGATCCGGAGCCTTTACGCGGGGCAGAGCATCGGGGAAGAGGGGGAGGAGAGCAGAAGCTCCTCCGGCGCAGTCCTGGAGTACAGTCTTTACCCGGCGGAGGGAGGGGAGGAGGAGATCCGGGAGCTGTATCGAAGGATCCGGGAGCTCTCGGAGGAATTTCCGGAGCTTCACTTAAGCTATGACTCCGAGATCCCCGAGATCCGCCTTCGCCTGATGGGCGAGGTCCAGACCGAGATTCTGGGAGAGCTGATCCGGGAGCGCTTCGGCACGGAGGTGCGCTTTGGGGAGGGCCGGATCCTCTACCGAGAGACGATCGGAAGGATCGCGGAGGGGGTCGGGCATTTCGAGCCGCTCCGCCATTATGCGGAGGTGCATCTTCTTTTGGAGCCCCTGCCCCGCGGCTCCGGGACAAAGCTCCGGACGCTCTGCCCTTTGGATACTCTCTCCGGGGAGAAGCAGCGGCAGATCCTGGAGCTTCTCTCTTCGGAGGAGTTTCCCGGCGTGCTGGGGGGCTTTCCCATCACAGACCTAAGGATCAGCCTGCTCAGCGGAAAGGCCAGCGAAAAGCATACGGATGGGGGAGATTTCCGGGAGGCGGCGATCCGAGCTCTCCGGCAGGGGCTTCGCAGGGCGGAATCTCTGCTTCTCGAACCCTGGTATCGATATAGGATGGAGCTTCCCCCGGAGTCCCTGGGGAGAGCGATGACAGAGCTTTCAAAGAGGGGACTTGAGCCGGCCTCTCCGGAGATCCGCGGGGAAAGCGCCTTCCTTTCCGGAGAGGGGCCGCTCTCCCCGCTTTTTTCCTATGAGCGGGAGTTTCGGGAGATGTCCCGCGGGAGGGGGAAGCTTTCCATGGACTTTCTCGGCTACCGAAGCTGTCCGGGAGAGAGGGAGCTTCTCTCCGAATGGGGCTATGATCCGGATTCGGATCTCCGCTACCCTTCCTCCTCCGTTTTCTGCCTGCATGGGAGCAGCCGCATCATCCCCTGGGATCAGGTGGAGAAATATATGCATCTTCCGCCCTATCTCGAAAGGAAGAGGGGAGAGGAGGAGAGCGGAGAAGGAGACGGGACGCGGAGAGATCCAGAAGAGGGCTTTCGGAAGGCGGGGCATTATATCGGGGATCAGGAGCTGGAGGAAATCTTCGTCCGGACCTACGGGCCGGTCCGGGACCGCGCCGCAGAGGCGGAGGCCGCGGGGAAGAGGATGAGCTTTGAGAAAACGCGGGCGGAGAATCTGAGAAGAGAGAGGGAGAAACGGGAGGAGCGGGAAAAGAAGGATGCCCCGGAGAGAGGAGAGGAAGCTCTCATCGTGGACGGCTATAATATGATCTATGCCTTTCCCGCTCTCCGGAAGATCGCAGAGGAGAATCTGGACAGCGCGAGGGAAAAGCTTCTGGAGCGCCTCTCCAATTATAGGGCCTACAGCGGAAAGAATGTGATCCTGGTCTTTGATGCCTACCGGCTGGAGCGTCATCCCGTAGAGACGGCGCTTCGCTCCGGGGTCCGCGTCGTATTTACAAAGGAGGCGCAGACGGCGGACCGGTACATCGAGGAGCTCAGCCGCCGTCTTTCGGAGGAGGGAGGGAGAGTGGAGGTCGCGAGCGGGGACCGGCTCGTCCAGCTCATCGCCTGGTCCGGAAGAGGAGTCAGCATCCTCTCCGCCGCAGATCTTGAGAGAGAGCTTGAGAGGGTTGAGGAGGAGATCCGGAGGGAGCATCTCCGCTTTGACTCCGCGCCGAGAGGGAGCCTCAGCGGAAGAGGCATACTGCCGGATGAGAAATCATGAAAAGCGGGGCGCTGCTCCGCTTTTTTTAAAGAAAAGAAGTGCTTCAGCTTGTCTGTCGCCCGGCGATCGGCTTTTTCAAGATCGTTTCTCTGCCGCTTTTCCGCAGTTGGGGCGAGGGCGTTCTTTGTTCTATCCGCCTCTCTGTTTTGACCGTTTATCTTTTAAAAAGTAAACGTATGTTTGTGAAAATTTTACCTATCGTTGATATTTTGGTAAAAGATGATATGATAAATTATGAGAATTATTTCAAAACGGAATATAGAGCAGAGAAAAATAGGCAATATATCATAAAAATAGGATGGAAGATAGGGGAAAAGAAAAAATCAAAGAATCCAGCTGTGTGATCCTCGCGGGGGGAAAAAGCCGCCGCATGGGCTCTCCGAAGTCGGAGCTTCGCATCGGTTCTCTCAGCTTTTTGGACAAGCTGGTCTATGAATTCAGCAGCTTTCCGGAGCTTCTTATCTCGGTGGACAGGAGAGAGAGGCATCCGGACATGCCTTATCCCATGGTAGAAGATCTCTATCCGGACTGCGGCCCGCTGGGGGGGCTCTGCAGTGCATTGAGGAGCTGCCGCTTTCCGCTCCTCTTCGTACTTCCCTGCGATGTCCCGCTTTTCTCCGAAGAGCTTGCGGCCTGTCTTCTTCGGGAGATGACGGAGGACGCGGACTGTGTGATCTCCGAGACGGAGGATGGGAGGCTGCATCCCTTCTGCGCTGTCTACCGGAGCTCCTGCCTCCCCGTGCTGGAGGAAGCAATCTCCCGGGGAGAGCTGAAGATGCTCCGCTGTCTCGAGAAGCTCAGGACGAAGATCTTCCGGGCGGGGAGAGAATCCTGGCGCTATCGGAATATCAATACGCCGGCGGATTATGCCTCTCTCTCCGGCCGAGGGAGAAGTGTCCTCGCGGTCTCCGCTTACAAGAATTCCGGAAAGACCGCTCTGATCGAGCGCCTGATCCCGGAGCTTTCGAGGAGGGGAATCCGCGTGATGACGGTGAAGCACGACGGACATTGCTATGAGCCGGATATCCCGGGAAAGGACAGTTACCGCTTTTTTCAGGCGGGAGCGGAGGCCTCTTTGATCTTTGATTCTGAAAAATATTCTCTCAGCCGAAGAGGGGAGCTGAGCGCCGCGGAGCTCTTCCAGATCTCAGAGGGGGTGGACCTCATCCTCCTGGAGGGCTTTAAGTGGACGGATTACCCGAAGATCGAGGTGCTCCGGAGGGAGACAGGAAAGGGAGCGATCGAGGGGCTCAGCCGAAGGCTTGCCTATGTGACGGACTGGGCGAGAGAGGAGCTTCCTCTTCGGGGAGAGGAGGTATTTGGGATGAATGAGATCTCCGCGATCGCCGATTTCATCGAGGCGGAGTATCGGAGTCATCATCTGGAAGAAAGTGAGCTTTATCTATGATACAAACGGTGCGTGAGGCATGGGAGCTTTGGGAGAGGCTCGATGCCGCAGTGCAGAGTGAGGAGGTCCCTCTGGAGGAGGCCTTCGGGCGGGTGCTCGCGGAGGACGTCATCGCGGGGCGGGATGTACCCGCCTTTCGGAGGAGCCCCTACGACGGCTATGCGCTTTCCTCAGAGGACAGCCGGGGAGCAAGCCGGGAAAATCCCGCCGTACTTCTCGTCAATGAGGAGGTCCCGGCGGGCAGTGTCCCAAGCCTCCCCATCCGGCCCGGTACAGCGACGAGGGTGATGACCGGCGCGATGCTTCCGGAGGGTGCGGACTGTGTCGTGAAGTATGAGCTTACGGAGTTTACGGAGAGGGAGCTTAGGATTTTTTCTCCGCTTTCCCCGGGGAATATCGTGGAAATCGGGGAGGATGTCCAAAGGGGTGAGAGGATTCTCGAAGCGGGGAAGCGGATCTTTGGCGGAGGGGCCGCCCTCGCCGCGGGACAGGGGCTCCGAAGTCTCCGGGTCTTCCGAAGACCGGTCGTCGGAATTCTGGGCACGGGGGATGAGCTCTGCGAGAGGGAGGAGGAGCTCTGCGAGGGAAAGATCCTGAGCACAAATGGCTATCTTCTCTCCGACTGCCTTCGCTTCTTCCCGATCCTCCCGAGGGATTTCGGCATAGTGCGAGACAGCGCGGAGAAGATCGCGGAAAGGATCGAGGAGGCCCTGAAGGACTGCGATCTCCTTCTCACAACGGGAGGGGTCTGTACAGGAGACTATGACTGCCTACCGGAGGCCATGGAAAGGCTCTCTGCGGAGATTTTCTTCCACGGGCTTCCCTTTAAGCCCGGGGGAGCGCTGCTCTGCGGCAGGGCCCTGGGGAAGCCGGTTTTCTGCCTCTCCGGAAATCCCGGCTCCGCGGCGACGGCCCTTCTCTACGTCTGTGCGCCGTACCTTAGGAAGCTCTGCGGTCTCTCCGAGATTTCCTTCCGAGAGGGCTATGCCAGGATGAGTGAGGATTTTCCGAAGCCGAGCAGGAGAACCCGGATCCTGAAGGGAAGGCTTTCTCTCTCGGAGGATCTATGCTTTGAGCCCCTCTCAAATCAGAGAAACGGCGCCGTCTCTTCCATGGAGGGCTTCGATCTCCTGGCGGAGATTCCGGCCGGTACGCCTCCGCTCCGGGCGGGGGACAGGGTGAAGATCTATCAGATCCGAGGGGGATGAGGCAGCTGAGCCCGTCACAGGGCCCGGGAGCGGAGCGGGGGAGCTTCAGGAGAGTCCCTCTGCCCCGGTATCCCGCGGAATGCACGAAGTTTCAGGAGGAAGAATGAGATGAATTTGTCAGGAAAAGGAGCAGGGAGTCATGCCTGTGCTCCGCAGCAGCGAGGGATGACAGGGGGAAAGGTCATGCCGCCGCGATTTAGAACAGGGAGGAGAGAATGAGTAAGTTATATCTGGCGGACCCGAACAGTTATGATGTGAAAATCAGCAAGATCAAGCGGCATTTCTCTCACAAGGTGGAGGTTTATCCGCCGGGAAGCTGCCCGCTCACCGTGCAGCTTTCCTTCCTCCGGACTGCTGCGGGACAGACCTGCGGGAAGTGTGTGCCCTGTCGGGACGGCCTTCCGCTTGTCGCAAGGCTTTTGCAGAAGGTAATCAACGGCGATGCCACGCAGCAGACGCTTGACAATATTAAGATGATGGCGATGATGATCCGGGAGTCCTCGGACTGCGCGATCGGCTGGAATGCCGCGGATGAGGTGCTGAAGGGGCTGGAGCTTTTCGCGGACGAATATCAGAGCCATATCCGCTTTCATAAGTGCGATGAGTCGGTCGCGCAGAAGGTGCCCTGCATCGCGCTCTGCCCGGCGCACGTCGATATCCCGGCTTACATCGCGCTCATCGCGGAGGAGGACTACGCGGGCTCCATCAACATGATCCGGAAGGATAATCCCTTCCCCACGGCCTGCGGCATGGTCTGTGAGCATCCCTGCGAGGAGAGCTGCCGGAGGAAGATGCTGGAGTCCCCGATCAATATCCGCGGCTTAAAGAAGTATGCGGTGGATCAGATGAGGGCGGATCAGGTGAGGACGCCGAAGCCGAACCCTTCAACCGGAAAAAGGATCGCCATCATCGGAGGAGGACCGGCCGGGATGACCTGTGCCTACTTCCTCGCGCTCATGGGACATAAGGCGGTGGTCTATGAGATCCACGACAAGCTCGGAGGGATGCTCCGCTACGGAATCCCGAATTACCGCTTCCCGAAGGACCGCCTGGACGAGGACCTGAACGCGATCCTCGGGGCGGGAGACATCGAGGTCATTTACGAGACGAATGTGGGAAAGGATATCCCCATCCGGAAGGTCCGTGACGAGTACGATGCAATGTTCGTCGCGATTGGTGCGCAGAGCGGAAAGACGCTCCGCATTCCGGGCGTCGACGCGTCCAATGTCTACTCCGCCGTCGAGATGCTGGATGAGATCGGAAACGGCCGTCTCCCGGACTATACGGGAAAGAAGGTCATCGTGATCGGAGGAGGAAACGTCGCGATGGACGCCGCGCGCTCCGCGATCCGCTGCGGGGCGGCGGAGGTCAGCTGCATCTACCGGAGAAGGCAGAAGGATATGACCGCGCTGGAAAGCGAAGTGGAGTCTGCGATCATGGAGGGCGTCATGCTGGTGACGCTGCAGTCCCCGGTGGAGATCACGAAGCACGAGGACGGGAGCTGCAGCGGACTGAGCACGCAGCCGCAGATGGTATCCACCTATTCCGGAGATCGGCCGGGAACCACCGCCGCGAACAAGGAGCAGCAGCATTTTGAGGCGGATGTGATCCTGATCGCCGTGGGGCAGGACATCGTCTCCGGGCCCTTTGAGGACTTCGGCATGAAGGCGGACCGCAGGGTATTTTGCGCGGGGCTGGACACCTCTGTGGAGGGAATGCCCGGCGTTTACGTCGGCGGAGACTGCGCGACAGGGCCCTCGACGGTGATCCGCGCGATCGCGGCGGGAAAGGTGGCGGCTCACAATATCGATGAGTATCTCGGATACCATCATAAGCTCCATTGCGAGGCAGAGGCCCCGGAGCCCAGAGAAAATATCCGGACGCTTCTCGGAAGGACGGAGGTCGGGGAGAGACCGGCTTTCCTCCGGAAAAAGGATTTTCTGCATGTGGAGGAGGAGATGACGCACGAGGAGGCCATGCAGGAATGCAGCCGCTGTCTCCGCTGCGATCATTTCGGCTGCGGCGCGATGGAAGGAGGAAGAGATCTATGATAAAGCTGACGATTGATGGGAAGCAATTCGAAGCCGATGGGAATAAGACGATCCTGAATGTGTGCAGGGAGAATGGAATCGAGATCCCCACGCTCTGCTATCTGGAGAAGATCAATGAGATCGGCTCCTGCCGCCTCTGCGTCGTGGAGGTGGAGGGGCTGGAGAAGCTGGTGACGGCCTGCAACACCAAGGTGAAGGAGGGCATGGAGGTCCGAACGAATACCGAGCGGGTCCGGCGGGCCAGAGAGAATACGCTTCATCTTCTGATGGCGGAGCACAAGACAAACTGCTTTAAGTGTCTGAAAAACGGCGCCTGCGAGCTGCAGTACCAGGCCAGGATGCACGGCGTGGATGTCCCGAACTTCCAGCCGTCCCACTACGATGTGCAGCACGCACCCTTCGACGCGCATCCCTTCCTCTCCTACGATCCGGGGCTCTGCATCCAGTGCCAGCGCTGCATCAGCACCTGCGCGAAGGCGACGGGGAGGCACGCTCTCTCCCTGGAGAGAAATGCGGCGAGGGTCTATGTGAAGGTTCCCTTCGGGGACAACTGGAAGGACACGGACTGTGAGGGCTGCGGCAACTGCGCCCAGGCCTGTCCGACGGGAGCGATCACGATCAAGCGGAGAAAGGACTACAGGGAGTGGGAGATCAAGAAGGTTCTCACCACCTGTCCGCACTGCGGAACGGGCTGCCAGATGGAGCTCTATGTCAAGAACGGAAAGATCGTGGACGTCATGGGGGCGAACGGGCCCTCCAACCAGGGGCTCCTCTGCGTCAAGGGGCGGAGCGGCTCCATTGACTTCGTGGACCATCCGGACAGAATCCGCTATCCTCTGATCAAGAACAAGGAGAGCGGAGAGTTTGAGAGGGCGAGCTGGGAGGAAGCTCTGGATCTCGTCGCCTCGAAGTTCAATGCGATCAAGGAAAATTACGGAGGGGAGGCGCTCGCGGGATTTGCCTGCTCCAGATCGACCAACGAGGACATCTACATGCTCCAGAAGATGGTTCGAGCTGCGTTTCAGAGCAATAATACCGACAACTGCGCCCGAGTGTGACATGCGCCTACTGTTGCCGGGTTGGCAACCACGTTAGGCTCTGGCGCAATGACCAATACCATTGCGGACATCACACAGGATTCCGAGGTGATCATGCTGGTGGGCTCGAACCCCGAGCATGCGCATCCGGTCATCGGCATGCAGATCCGTCAGGCTGTGCAGCGGGGAGCGAAGCTCATCGTCGTGGACCCCAGGGACATCGATCTCAGCAGACAGGCAGACATCCATCTGAAGCTCCGCCCGGGCACAAACATCGCGTTTGCGAACGGCATGATGCACATTTTCATCGAAGAGGATCTGATCGATCACGAGTTCATTGAAAAGAGAACGGAGCATTTTGAGGAAATCAAAAAGGTCGTCGCGGAGTATACGCCGGAAAGGGTGGCGGAGATCTGCAGGATCGATCCCGACAAGCTGAGAGAGGCCGCGAGACTCTACGCGAAGGCGAAGACCGCCCCGGTCATCTACTGTCTGGGCGTGACAGAGCACCACACAGGGACGCACGGCGTCATCTCCCTCTCCAACATGGTCATGATGGTGGGGAAATTCGGAAAGAGGGGCTGCGGCCTGAATCCGCTCAGAGGACAGAACAATGTCCAGGGGGCCTGCGATATGGGCGCGGATCCGAAGCAGTTCCCGGGCTACCAGAATCTGGACATTCCCGAGGTCATGGATAAGTTCGAAAAGGCCTGGGGAACGAAGCTGAATCATGAGATCGGAACGAAGGCGACGGAGTGCTTCGGGAAGATGACGACGGGGGAGATCCGGGGACTCTTCATCTTCGGGGAGGACCCCATGCGGACCGACCCGAACACAAGACATGTCCTGCGGGCGCTCAGCTCTCTGGACTTCCTCGTAGTGGATGAGCTTTTCATGACGGAGACCGCAAAGCTCGCAGACGTCATCTTGCCGGGCCGCTCCTATGCGGAGAAGGAGGGAACCTTCACCAATACGGAGCGCCGGGTGCAGCGGGTGAGAAAGGCGGTCGAGATTGAAGGAGAGACCCGGGAGGATACCTGGATTTTCACAGAGATCATGAACCGCATGGGCTATCCGCAGCCGCATCTCACGGCCGCGGAGATCATGGATGAAATCGCATCGGTTACGCCGAACTTCGCGGGGATCAGCCATGAGAGGCTGGACAGCACGGAGGTCGCAGGCAGAGGCCTGCAGTGGCCCTGCCGCTCGAAGGACAAGCCGGGCACGGAGATCATGCATGTCGGAAAGTTCGCGCGGGGTCTCGGCTGCTTTATCCCGACGCGGCATGTCCCGTCCATGGAACTGCCGGATGAGGACTATCCGATCATCATGATGACCGGCCGTATCCTCTACCACTACAATGCCTGTGCGATGACGGACAAGGTGGAAGGTCTTAATGAAATGGCGCCGGATTCCTTTATCGAGCTCAACACAGAGGATGCGGAAAAGCTCGAGGTCCGGGACGGGGATATGGTGAATGTCTCCTCCCGAAGGGGAAAGATCCAGGCGAGGGCCGTGGTCTCGGAGAAGACCAATCCCGGTGAGTGCTGGATGCCCTTCCACTATATCGGAGGAGCCAACTGGCTCACAAGCGATGCGCTGGATTCCATCTCCAAGACGCCGGAGTACAAGGTCTGCACCGTCAAGGTGGAGAAGATCCCGGAGAGCGATTATATGAGGGAGATGAGCTGTGTATGAGGACGGCATAGGAAGGGAGGCGCTCTGCTTTGACGGGGAGCGCTTCCAAAGACGGGAGAGGCAGCTTGCGGCGGAGCTCCCCTGCCGCTTCTACCTGGACGGGGAGCTCCTGTCGAGCTTCTCCTGCTCCCCCTGGCAGCTTTCGGATCTGGCCCTGGGAGAGCTCCGTATCCGCGGCCTGATCCGAAGCGCCTCTGAGCTTTCGGAGCTTATCGCGGACGAGGAGAAGATGGAAATCCATGCGCGGCTTCGCCCCCGGGATAGATGCAGAGGGGAGGAGCTCTCCGGAGAGGAGAGAATGCGCGGGAGAGAGGAGCGCATCTTGGTTCCGATCCGGTCGGTGCAGAAGCTCTCCCGTCTCTTCAACGAGGCCTCCCGGAAATTTCACAGGACGGGGGGGATTCACGCCGCTGCCCTCGCAGACTTTGAACGGCTCCTCCTCTTTCGGGAGGATGTCGGGAGACGAAACGCGATGGAGAAGCTTCTCGGGGCCTGTCTCAAGGAGGAGCCGGATCTATCGGGGAAGCTGATCCTTTTCAGCGGGAGAATCGCCGCGGAGATCCTGGAGGGGGCGTCCCTCATCGGCTCCCCGGTCCTGATCGCCGTCTCTGCCCCGAGCTCCATGGCGGTGGAGCTTGCGGAGAAGCGGGGGATGACCCTGATCGGCTTTGCGAGAGGAGAGGAATTCAATATCTATACCCATCCGGAAAGGATCGAGGGGACCATGCTCTCTTCCGGCCTGAATTGAGGGAGGAGGGAGAAGCATCGGATGGGAAAAGCAGGGACCATGCTCCTCCCGGCTTGGGTTGAGGGGGGGGAGAAAAGGGGAGGGGAATCCGATGCATTCCCCTCCCCTTTCCGGCCTTTTGCCAGAAAATCCTATCCCTTTTCTGTGAAAGTTTTCCGATTTCCAAAAGCTTTTTTCTGCTTTATAATGATTTGAGTTCATACCGGAATGGGATTTTGACGAAAAAGGGAGGAAAATCTATGAAAAAAAGAGTGCTGAACGCGGCGCTTGCCGCGCTGCTTGCTCTGTCTCTCGGCGCCTGCGGAGGATCCGCAAAGCAGGAGACGAAGGCGGGAGGAGAGAAGCAGGAGACAAAGGCCGCGTCCGAAAAGGGAGAAAGCGCGGAATCAAAGGCGGACGGCTCTTCTTCGCAGGCCACTGAAAGCGCTTCCAGTACGGATTACCAGGTCAATGAGAAGGCCGCAGCGGATCCGAAGGTCAAGCTTGTGATGGCAGAGGTCAATCCGCTGGACACCATCGTGGGGAGGACGGATCAGAAGTTCAAGGAGGCCGTGGAGAGCATCTCCGGCGGCTCCATCTCGATAGATCTTCAGGCCTCCGGCGTACTCGGCTCCGAGAATGATGTCCTGGATTCCGTTCTCGCGGGAGGGGACAGCATCGATATCTCGAGGATCTCCGCCTTTGCGCTCACAAGCTATGGCGGGGAGAAGTCGAAGCTCCTCTCAGTGCCCTTTACCTTTGAATCGAGGGAGCACTTCTGGAAGTTTGCGCAGTCGGATCTTGCGAAGGAGTTCCTGGAGGAGCCGAAGGAGAAGGGGCTCCCGATCCGCGGACTTTTCTACGGGGAGGAGGGCTTCCGCCACTTCTTCACGAAGGAGCCCGCCGTCGAGGTGAAGGATTTAAAGGGCAGAAAGCTCCGCGTCTCCAATGATCCGATCATGACCGGAATGGTACAGGGCTTCGGCGCGAATCCGACTGTTGTCCCCTTCAACGAGCTCTACTCCGCCCTCCAGACCGGCGTCGTGGACGGTGCGGAGCAGCCGATGGCGAACTACCTTTCGAACGCCTTCCCGGAGGTCGCCCCGAACCTCGTCCTGGACGGTCATACCCTCGGCGTCATAGAGATCGTGATCTCCGATAAGGGTTGGGCCAAGCTCACGGAGAATCAGCAGAAGGTCCTGGAGGAAGCCGGAAGGATCGCCGGCGACTACGACAGGGAGATCGCGGAGCAGGCGGAGAAGGAGGTTCTCACAAAGATCAAGTCCTCCGGTGTCAATGTGGTCGAGGTGACGGATAAGGCTCCCTGGAAGGACGCCTGCAAGAAGGTCATCGAGGACAGCACGAAGTCTCAGGCGGAGCTCTATCAGAAGATTTTGGATTACGCATCCTGATTTCGGAAAGACCGCTTTAAGGCTGCCGCTTAAGCGGCAGCCTTAAAGCACCGCAAGCCGTCCGTATTCCCACGCCGCTCGCCCGGCAGAGGACGCCGCGCCCTTCCCCGGGAGGCTGTCCCCTCTGCGGCGGCGCCCCTTTTTGGAGGTCGCTATGCCTTTGATATTTTCCAGACTTGAGAAGATCAAGCCGCTCTACGACCTGATGGATAAGGTCATTCTCTTTCTCTGCAAGCTTCTCCTGATAGCGGACATTGCGATCACGACGATGTCTGTCATCGGGCGGCAGATCCCCTTCATTCCGGATCCGGCCTGGTCGGAGGAGCTTGTGCTCACACTGATGTCCTATATGGCGGTTCTCTCCGCGGCGCTCGCGATTCGGAGAAAGAGCCATATCCGGATGACGACCTTCGACCGCTTTCTCCCGAAGACCTTTGTGAAGATACTGGATCTTCTCTCGGATATCGCGGTCCTTGTGCTCGCCGTCATTATGATCGTCGTGGGATGGAAATATGCGGCCGGACTCGGCGCGGTCGGAAGCTATATCAGCATGCCCTGGCTCTCGAAGTTTTGGATGTATTTCCCGATCCCGATCGCGGGGCTTGCGATGCTGATCTTTGAGCTTGAGAGGATCTTTCTGGATCTCGAGGCCTTTTACCGGAAGGAGGGAGAGTAATGGATGCCAATTCCGCCGCGATCATAGTGCTTCTTCTCAGCTTTTTCATCATGATCCTTCTTCGCTTTCCGATCGCCTATTCCGTCGCGCTCTCCGCAATCTTCTGCCTCGCCTATCAGGGGAAGGATCTGGCCGCGGTCTGTCAGCAGATGGTCAAAGGAATTTCCTCCTTCTCCCTCATGGCGGTGCCCTTTTTCATCACTATGGGAGTCCTGATGGGGACCGGTGGGATCTCCGAGAAGCTCCTTAATCTGGCGGACGCCTGTGTGGGCTGGATGACCGGCGGGCTCGCGATGGTGAACATCGTCGCCTCCTACTTCTTCGGAGGGATCTCCGGCTCCGCGGCGGCGGACACGGCCTCTCTCGGTTCTCTCGAGATTCCCATGATGGTGAACCGCGGCTACGATGTGGACTTTTCGACCGCGGTGACGATCTCTTCCTCCGTCGAGGGGATGCTGGTTCCGCCCTCCCACAATATGGTGATCTATGCGACGACCGCCGGCGGGCTCTCTGTGGGCTCGCTCTTTCTCGCGGGCTATCTTCCGGGTGCGGTCCTTGCGGGCTGCCTCATGGTCGGCTCCTACATCATCTCGAAGAAGCGGCATTATCCGAAGGGGAAGGCCTTCTCCCTTCGCTTTTTCCTAAAGGAGCTCGGCGTCTCGATCTGGGCGCTCGCTTCGATCCTGATCGTCGTGGTCGGTGTCGTGAGCGGCCTCGTCACCGCGACGGAATCCGCTGCCATCGCCGTCATCTACTCCCTGATCGTCTCGGTCTATATCTATAAGGGCCTGAACTGGAAGGGCGTGTGGAAATGCCTCGACGACTGCGTGAATACCCTCGCGATCGTCCTCATTCTGATCGCGACCTCCAGCGCCTTCGGCTACTGCCTTACGACGCTTCATGTGCCGGATCTCGCAGCGCAGCTGATCCGCGGGGTCTCGGACAATCCGGTCGTGATCGCGATCCTTCTGAATATCATCCTCCTGCTCTTAGGCTGCATCATGGACATGGCGCCGATCATCCTGATCTCCACGCCGATCCTCCTCCCGATTGCGCGCTCCATCGGGCTGGACCCGGTGCAGTACGGCATCATCGTGGTCTTAAACTGCGGAATCGGACTCCTGACCCCTCCGGTCGGCGCGGTCCTTTTCATCGGCTCCGCGATCGCGAAGCGCCCCATGGAGAAGGTGGTTGTCGCGACGCTTCCCTTCTATGTAATGATGGTTCTCGCGCTTCTGATTATCACCTTTGTGCCGGGGGTCGCCCTCTTTATCCCGAAGCTCTTTGGCTATGTGCCGCAGGGCGCAGGGGTGCTGGCAGGGCTTGGCTGATATGAGGTATCGCTTTCTTTTCCGAAATACAGTGCGAAATCTCCTGGCTCTCACGCTCTACAAGACCTATCATTCCTATCTGGGGATCATCAATATGACCTTCGCGGCCGCGACGGGAGCGCTCGCCCTTTCCTCTCCCGCGGGGCGTCATCCCCTGATCCGCATTCTGGCAGTCCTTGCGGCCCTTTATTTCCCTCTCTTTCAGCCGATAATCCTCGCGATCCGCTTAAAGCTCCAGCTGAGGAAGCTCTGGGGAGAAGTCGAGCTCCTTGTGAGCGAGAGAAATCTCTACCTGAAGCACAGGGGGGAAAAGCAGGAGTACAACTGGTCTCAGATCAAAGGAGTCGAGAAGGGGCCGTGGCAGCTCATCCTCTACCTCGATGAAAAGCGGGGGATCGTGATCCCGGACTGCGCCCTGAAGGGAAAGAAGGAGGAGTTCTACCGTTTCTCCCTTCAGGCGATGCAACATGCGAGAAAGAGGAGACGCTGAGTGCTCGGGCTTTGAGGCTGCGGCCGCTCTTACCCTTTATAAGAGGCTTGATATAGACAGATCGGCCCGGCGGCAGTACAATGTACTGCAAAAGGGAGGGGATGATAATATGGCATTTTCCATCAGATTGACAGACGAAGAAAAAGCACTTGCGGAGAGCTATGCAAAACTTCATGCAGTCTCCTTGGGGGAAGCTTTTAAGAGAGCTTTATTTGAGCGTATAGAGGATGAATATGATCTCACAGCAGCTGAGGAGGCCTACAAAGACTATATAGACAGCGGATGCAAAGCTACTCCCGCGGCCGATTTTTGGAGGGAGTTGGATGCAGAAGTATAAAGTCCTGCTGTCGGAACGTTTCAAGAAGGAATTCAGGAAGCTAGATAAGTACACGCAGAAAATGATACATGACAGATAAGGAAACAGCCGCCTTACAGGCGGCTGTTTCCTTATCTGAGAGGGACTGATACAGCGAATGGCGGTCATTTCCCTCGGTCTATGACGCTTTCTTTTTGCTGCTTCGATAGAGGTAGACGAGGATCGGCAGCACGATATAGCCGAGGATCATGGCGAAAATCGCATAGAGGTTCGGCTTTGTCACTCCGTCCACTGTGACGGAGAACTGCGCAGCCCACTTGAATTTTGCGAGGAGCAGCAGGGTGAGCACGAGGGAGAGAAGGGAGACGGGGACATCCAGAATGAAGTTTTTCTTCGGATTGTCGATGATCGGCTTTCGGTTCTTTCCGTAGTAGAAGGTAATGACCGCGAGCGGCACCAGCACGAACTGCACAAAGCGGGAGATCGAGCTTATGATCATAATGCCTCTCATATCGTAATTAAAAGCCATCGGAATCACGATGGCGAGAAGCACCGTCAGAAGGAAGGCCGGGAGCGGGAGATCGCGCCCGGTCCGTTTTGCGAAGAGCTTCGGGACCTGGCCGTCATTTGCCATCGCCTCGATGACACGCGGCGTCAGGAAGGAGGCCGCGACATTGATGCCGAACATGGAGACCAGAGCGCCCAGGATGATGATGTTTTTGATCAGGGGATTCTGGAAGACCGCAGCGAGCACGACGACATCCTTTGAGCTCACCATTGCCACGGGATCGATCATCATGGAGACGAAGACGATGCCGAAGTAGATGAGGGCGATGATGCTGATCGCAAGAGGAAGGGCCTTCGGAAGATTCTTCTCCGGCTCCTCCATATCGCTCGCCCCGCTCGCCACACTCTCAAAGCCTGTGAAGGCGTAGAAGGCGGCGATGACGGCTGTCACGAATCCGCCGCTCGTGAGCGGAGGCACCAGCTTTTCTCCCGCGTCATTCAGGAGCTGATCGACCTCCAGGATGCGGTTGACATGGGTCGTGAACAGGATATAGAAGCCCGCGAGGATCGTGATGGCGAGGGCGGAGAGCTTTCCGATCGTGGAGAGATTGGAGACGAAGGTGAGGACCCTCGTCCCGACCAGATTGATCACGAGGAGAATCGTCATCAGGAGGAGGAAGCCGAGGGTGATTTTTCCCTTGTCCGAGCTGTCCTGTCCGAGAATCTGGAGGGCGGTCTTCACGACACCGGTCGCCATGACGCCCCAGGCGATGCTCGCCGCGACGAATCTCGTGATTCCGACATAGAGTCCCGCATTTTCGCCGAAGGCCGCCTCACAGTAAGCGTAGGCCGCTCCGTTCTTTACGACGTAGCGGGAGGCGGAGGCAAAGCTTAGGGCCAGGACGGCGGCAAAGACCGCCGCGCAGACGTAGATGAAGGGGGCGAGACTTCCCGAGAGCTTTGCGACGCCGCCCGGGGAGAGGAAGATGCCTGTCCCGATGATCGCATTGATCGTGAGAAGGACGATGGACCAAAATCCGATTTTCTTTTTTTCAGCCATGATATCTTACCTCCCCGCTTCCGTGACCAGAGCCTGAAAGAGCTTCTTCATATCGGGGTCGACCATGGAGCGCATTTCCGGGTGCCACTGCACGCCGATGATGAAGTCCGCGCTCCTATGCTCGATCGCTTCGACGACACCGTCCTTTGCTCTCGCGCTCACATCGAAGTCTGCCGCGATGTCCTTTAAGATCTGGTGGTGGAAGGAGTTCACGCGGAGCTCTTCCTTTCCAAGGATCTTTTGCAGCCGGGAATCCTTGGCGATTCCCACGGAGTGGGTAGCTGTCTTCGGGCTGTGCCCCTGCATATGCTTGTAGACATCCCCCGACTTCTCGGAGAGATCCTGATAGAGGGTCCCTCCCTCACAGGTATTGATCACCTGGATGCCGCGGCAGATGCCGAGGATGGGGATTCCCCTTTCCTTTGCCTTTCGATAGAGGAAATAGTCGTAGCGGTCTCTCTCCGGGCAGATCTCCCCGAGCTTTTGATGCGGCTCCTCCCCGTAGTTTATCGGGGAGACATCGTGGCCTCCGGAGAGGATCAGTCCGTCTATAAGGGACAGGGCCTTCTCAAGGGCCTCCTGATCATCGCTCATCGGAAGCATCAGGGGGACGCCCCCGGATGCCAGCACGGAGTCGACATAATCCCGGTTCACATAGATCCTGTGATAGCCGGGAAAGATCCCCCCGCTGTCCACAAGGAGTCCTGTGGAAATTCCAATCACTGCTCTTTTTTTCATAAATTCCCCTTCCTGATTTCTTCTTCCGTCTTCTGTCAGCTGCCTTCCGACAGCGGCCCATAGAGAAGAATATAAAGTTAAAAGTTAGGATAACACGGATTCAATCGAAAAAATTACATGCCAACGGGCGTGATGCCGAAAAAGCGTGCGGAACGCCGGAGTCCCCTCCGCTTGGACAAGGGCGGAAAAGGCGGCAGCGCCGCGGCTTCATTCTCTTATCCTGCCGGATGGCGGAACCTGCTTTGTAAACGGCAGCTGTTCCGGCGCCCGGCGGGACCTTATACGGTATTTACAGGCAGCTTTTCACATCGACCTGATCCGTCATGACGTTCAGAATCTCCCGGTCTGTGGGGCGCATGCCGACCTTTCCGATATAACCCATGTTGCGGATGGTCTCCTCCACGTCGTCCTCCACGATCCCCTCACCGGCGGCAAAGGATTTATCGTTCATGCTCATGTGATGCGCGAGGATCGCCGCATGGAGGGAGGACGCGACCTTTGCCGCGCAGCTCGGCTTTGCGCCGTCGCAGACGATACCGCCCACATTTGCGAGAGTATTGGTGATCGTCTTCGAGATCCTCGGGTAGTCTCCGCCGGAGAGATAGGTGATGCCGGCCCCGGCCCCGCAGGAGGCGCTGACCGCTCCGCAGAAGGCGGAGAGCGCCCCGATGAAGTGCTTGATATAGATGGAAACCAGGTTGCTGATGATGAGCGCGCGGAAGCGCTTTTGCTCCAAGACCTCGAGGACCTTCGCGTATTCGACGATCGGCATGCTCACCGTGATACCCTGATTGCCGCTTCCGGAATTGATGACGACCGGCAGAGGGCAGCCGCTCATCCTGGCATCGGAGCCCGCCGCTGCCCTTGCGCAGGCGCAGCTTTTCACATCGTGCCCGAAGGCCTCGAGGATTGTCTTTCCGACGCAGGCGCCCCATACATTGTCCAGTCCCTCCTGGGAGATCGCATAGTTCATGTCGATCTGCCGCTGTAAAAGCTCCCTGACCTCGGAGAGATCGACGCTGTCCGCATATTCGAGGATGCCCTGGAGATCCATGAGGCTTTTATCCCCGATGGGGATCGGAGTGTCGTCCTTTGGCTGTTCCCCTTCCTGAAAGAGGACTTCTCCGTCCCTCTCCATGAGGCTGATATTTGTGTGGCTGTTCTCGATCCGGATCTCCGCGCTGTGCTCTTTTCCCCGGACGATGGCGGAAATGTAGAGGTTCGGGACATTTTCCGCGAATTTTACCTCGCAAAAGCCCTCTTTCGCGAGCTTTCTCGTCCTTTCCCGCGCCTCCTCCGTGACCTCGGTGATGACCTCGAGCTTCTTGTCCGGATCCCCGCCGACCAGACCGAGAATCGCCGCGGCCGGGATCCCCTTCTGCCCTCCGGAATTTGGCACCGTGACCGCCTTTACATTCTTGATCATGTTGCCGGAGCAGCTGATCACCATGTGCTCGGCCTCCTCGCCGAGGAGCTTTCCCGCGGCCGCGGCGGCGAAGGCGATCGCGATCGGTTCTGTGCAGCCCATCGCGGGGATCAGCTCGCCACGAAGAATCTCCGTATAGTTGTCCATTAAAGCTTTGTCCATTGAAATCTCCTTCTTTATTACTTTGAAACGTATCGAAAAATGCAAAAGCGGACCGAAGGGCCCGCACGCCTCCTCCGGAGAAGACAGGAAAGCGGAGCTTCGCCGATACCTTTCTAGAATACCACAGAGAGAGAAAAATCTGCATAGACTTTTATGGATTTTTCGTATTTTTTTGTCAGCGGAGAAAGTTAGCTGTGACTTATAAAACGATAATAAATCCTTCTTTTTTATTGACAGCGAGTTGGCCCCTGTATATGATTAGCTTGCGCCGTAAGTTCTCGCCCGGCGGCAGAAGACAAGGCGGCAAGGCGGGGCCGAGTCATACAAATATGTGGGGCTTATCATCGCGGCGCCGGTAATTTCGGCATAGAAGTTCAGGGAGGATTTTTTATGAAGAGAGTTTTGACAGGACTTATCCTGGGGGCGATGGGATTTTCACTCGCTGCCTGCGGCGGCGGAAAGACGGAGAGCAAAGCGGCGGGAGATTCCGCGAGCCTTAGCGGGAGCGCGAAGGGCTTCGGAGGAGATGTGACGGTGACGCTCACGAAGAAGGACGGGAAGATCATCGAGGCGAAGATAGAGGGAGCGAACGAGACAGATAATGTCGGAAAGGCGGCGATCCCGAAGCTGCAGGAGCAGATCGTAAAGGCAAACGGCGCGGACATTGACGGCGTGAGCGGCGCCACTGTGACGAGCAATGCGGTAAAGGAGGCAGTGAAGCAGGCGCTCGGTGAAGCTTCGCCTGAGAGCTCCCCCGCTGAGACAAAGGCGGAGGAAAAAAAGGAATCCTCCGCTTCCTCCGAGAGCAAGGCGGAGGAAGCGGGAGGAGAGCTCCGGATCGGTGAGGCCTACGCGTCAGCGCACGGGGAGAAGAGCTTCGCCCAGGCCGTCGCTGTTGTAAAGGGCGATACCGTGCTGGCAGCTTATGTTGATGAGTACCAGTTCCTTCCGAAGGAGAGCGCGAAGGGAGTGCCGAATGCGGACGGCGGCCTCGCGGAGGGCTATACCGGAGATGTCGTGCTCGCCTCAAAGCGGGAGAACAGCGATTATTACAGCGGTCTCATGAAGGAGAAGGCGCAGGCCACCGGGACGATCTCCGGAGGCTACGATGCGATCCAGAGCTTTGCGGCGGGAAAGACGATCGAAGAGCTGGAGAAGCTCTCTTCGGAGGACAATGCGGTGGACGCTGTGAGCGGAGCGACGCTGAAGGACACGGCGAAGTACCTCGCCGCAATCGTTGAAGCCGCGAAGAATGCGAAGGGAAATCCGGGCGTGAGCTTCGAAGGGGATCCGAGCGGACTGAAGCTGAAATTTATGCTCGGAGCGGCTCACGGCGATAAGTGCTTCTCCACAGCGGCCGTGCTGACGGACGGGGATAAGGTTGTCCTGAGCTACCTGGATGAACTGCAGTTCATGCCGAAGGATTCGGCGAGCGGCGTGCCGAACAGTGACAAGAAGCTGGGAGAAAACTACGCGGAGGGACAGGTTCTCGCCTCGAAGAGAGTGAATGCGGAGTATTACAGCGGCCTGATGAAGGAAAAGGCCCAGGCCACGAAGAGGATCGACGAGGGCTATGATGCGATCCAGAAGGCGGCGGACGGAAAGACGGTCACGGAGATCGACAGTATGGCCGGAGAGGAGAAGGCAGATGCCGTGAGCGGAGCGACGCTGAAGGACAGCGCGAATTATCTCAAGCTCATCGAAGAGGCGGCGGAGTCCTGAGAATCCGATATCCGAAGGCATCCTCCGGAGAGCCCGGTCCGAAGGGATTCGGATTTATAGGACAGAGATCAAAGGACAGGGCAGCCGGAGGAAGAGCGTTCCACGCCGGGGAAATGGATCGAGAAAAGAGGCAAGAGGGGATGGAGGAGAAAACGAGGCAGAGAGACTCTGAGGGAGAGGGGGAGAGGACGGATGCGAAAAGCCGCGGCGAAGGGCTGGGAATCGTGGTCTTCGGAGCGGTCTTTGTGGATGTGAAGGGCTATCCGCTTTCGCAGTACATCCCCGGAGGCAAAAATGCGGGCCGCGTCATACAGGTGCACGGGGGCGTGAGCCGGAACGTGGTGGAGGACATTGCGAATGTGGAGCTTCGGCCGACCTTTATCAGCATTGTGGATGAGGGGGGCATGGGGACGGATGTGATCCGGAAGCTCCAGCGCCATCGGGTGAACACCGATTACATCCGGAGAGTCGAGGGCGGGCTCGGGACCTGGCTCGCAGTCTTCAACAACGAGGGGGATGTCGTGGCCTCGATCTCCGGGAGGCCGGATCTTTCTGAAATCTCCGATATTCTGAAAGAGCACGGGGAGGAGATCATCTCCCGGGCGGACAGCGTCGTCCTGGAGATCGATATGGACTCCGCGATCCTGAAGCAGATCTTTTCGCTTTCCGAGAAGTATCGGAAGAAGATCTATGCGGTGGTCTCCAATATGTCCATCGCGATGGAGAGGCGGGATCTTCTGAAGCGGACCGACTGCATCGTCTGCAATGAGCAGGAGGCGGGGCTCCTCTTTTCCGAGAATTATGAAGGCCGCTCCCCGGAGGAGCTGGAGAAGGAGCTTTTGGAAAAGGTGCAGCTTGCGAAGATCCCGAGGATGATCGTCACCATGGGGGAGAGAGGGGCTGTCTATGCGGAGCAGAGCGGAGCCTCCGGCCGCTGCCCGTCGAAAAGGGTGCATGTCATCGATACGACGGGGGCGGGGGATGCTTTCTTTGCCGGGGTCGCCATCGGACTGACCTATGGGAAGGGGCTCTGCGAGGCCTGTGAGATCGGGAGCCGCCTCGCGGCCTCTGTCATCTGCACGAAGGAGAACGTATCTCCGCGCTTTCTGCCGGAGGAGCTGGGGCTTCCCGCCGGATTGCGGAGTTCCTGAGATTTTTCGCTGCCCTTTGGAAGGAAGGCCCTGCGGCAGCCAAATGGCAGAGTTTCTGAGCCTTCCCTCCGTCTTTTGGAGGCGAAGGCTCCCCTTGGCCCGGGAAATAGCCGGGAGGACGGAAAGATAAGAAGAAAAGAAGCCCGGAGCAGCTGCTCCGAGCTTCTTTTAACGAGAGCGGATAACGGGAGTCGAACCCGCCTCACTAGCTTGGGAAGCTAGGGTACTACCGATGTACTATATCCGCAGGACCCCTCTATCCTAGCATTTCGATCGGAGTTTTGCAAGCGCTTTCTGCTTTGAATCATTTTATTTATAGGGGGATTCGTGTTATGATAGAAAAACAGTGAGAAGATCGCGGGAGGCGTCGGGAAAAGCGGCGCTTCCTTTTTCGGGAAACAGGAATTTTTCAGGAGAGGAAGGGAAGAGGAGATGAAAAAGCTGTCCTTTGTCGTCATGGATCTGTCCGGAATCTATGAGAGGGAGAGCTTCTGGAGGGAAAGGGAGGGCGCTCTCCTTCTTTCCCTCCGGGACCGCTTCCAAAGGGGAGGGATCCGCGCTCCGGAGGAGGAAGCCTTTTTAAGAGCCGAGCTTTTGCGCCCGGAGCTTTTAAGCGCTCCTCTTCATTTTCTGGATCTTTCGGATTATCATTATATGAGTCGTTTCTGGCTGGAGCAGCGGGAGGAGGATTTTCTCCTCGTCATCTATGACTACGACGCAGATCTTCGGCGGACGGAGCAAAAGGGGATAAGCCACGCCTCCTGGATCCGGGAGATCATGCTGAGGATGCCGCACTGCCGGGGGATACTTCTCCTCGGACCGAGTGCGGAGAAGCGGGCGAGGATCAATGATGAGCTTATGAGCCTCGGGAGAGAGTACCGGCCCTCTCCGGAGCTCCGGGATCCGATTCTCTCCACAAGCCTCTATTGCTTCACGGATGAGGATCTGAGAAATGGAAGGGCGGAGAGCCATATCCCCTCGCTTCTTCAGCTGCTGTCGCTTCCCCTCTGCCTCTCGATCGACAAGAGGCTTTTTCAGGGCGAGGAGAGCGGCATTCGCTTGGAGGAGTACGCGCGGAGCCTCTCCTGGATTCTTGCCTCTGCTCTTCCGATCCTCTCTGTGGACATCTGCGGTGAGCCGGAGCCGGAGGCCCCGGAGGAGCTCGTCCTCCGGGAAAATGAGAGAAACAGGAAATTTGTGGATGACTGGGCGGAATTTTTCGGGAGATAGGAGAGCATGAGACAGAGATTGGCGGACTACATTTCGGAGACACTCGTCGCAAATGGGATCACGCAGAACTTCAGCGTGACCGGCGGCGGCGCGATGCACTTAAATGATGCCTTCGGGCATCAGAGGGGGATGCATACGCTCTATCAGCACCATGAACAGGCCTGCGCCATGGCGGCGGAGAGCTATGCGAGGATCTACAATCGTCCGGCGCTCGTATGTGTGACCTCCGGCCCCGGGGGGACGAATGCGATCACCGGCGTGCTCGGCGCCTGGCTGGACTCCATCCCGATGCTCGTCATCAGCGGACAGGTCCGAAGGGACAATACGGCGCATTGGAGCGGACGCAGGCTCCGCGCGATGGGGGACCAGGAGTTTGAGATCACAAGGGCGGTCTCCTGCATGACGAAGTATGCAGAGCTTTTGCTGGACCCCTACCGGGTGCGGTATGCCCTGGAAAAGTGCATCTATCTCTCGCAGACCGGACGGCCCGGCCCCTGCTGGCTGGATATCCCGGTGGATGTACAGGGCTGCTATATCGAGACGGAGGAGCTCCGGGGCTTTTGCCGGGAGAGCTATGAGCGCGGAGAGGACGGCTGGGGGAATGCGGAAGGGAAGCGGCATCCTCACCCGGAGACGGCGTCCTCGATGCAGAGATACTTTGCGTCGGAGGAGGAGAGGGAAGAACTGCTCCGCGGCCTCTCTGCCCTCGAAAATCCGCAGCGCCTTCCGGAGGACCGGGGGGCAGCGCGGGAGGAGCTTCCGATCCCTCCCGGAGAGGAGCTGAGAGAAGCGGCATCCCATATCCTGGATAAGCTGAGGGAGAGCAGGAGACCGGTCTTCTACACGGGAAACGGCATCCGGATCGCCGGGGCGGAGGCCGACTTCCTGAAGCTGAAGGATCGCCTTCAAATTCCCGTTGTCGTCGGCTGGAATGCGCCGGATATCATCCCGACGGAGGACCCGCTCTATGCAGGCCGACCCGGGGGGAGGGGAGACCGTCCGGGGAATCTCTGCGTGCAGAATGCGGACTGTATCCTGAGCATCGGCTCCCGCCTGAATATCCGGCAGGTCGGCTATCGCTTTCAAAGCTGGGCGAGAGAGGCCTATGTGATGCTCTGCGATATCGACGGGGAGGAGCTTTGGAAGCCCTCGCTCCACGTCGATTTCCGAATCCGCTCCGACGCGGGAGATCTGATCCGGGCCCTTTTATCGGAGCTTGACAGGCGGAAGCTGAAGCGGCTCTTTTCGGGGGGCGAGGGGATTTTGCGAAAAGACGCGCTCATGCTCTCCCACACAGATAGCGCGGAGAGAATCGCATCGGGGAGAGAGAGTGAAAGACTCGACTGGCTGGAGACCACGGCCTTTTACCGGGAGAACTATCCGACTGTCCTTCCGGAATACCTAAGGACAGAGGGAGAGGACGGGGAGGGCGCGAATGTCTATGCGCTTGTGAAGATCCTGTCAGAGCTCAGCGAGGAGGGACAGATCACAGTCGTCGGAAACGGCAGCCCCTGCGTCGCGGGGGGGCAGGCCTGGCTTGTGAAAAGGGACGGGAGATTCATCAGTCAGGACGGAGTCGCGTCCATGGGCTACGGCCTCCCGGCTGCGATCGGAGCCTGTGCGGCCAGCCACGGGGAGGATGCGGAGAAGTGGCGGGAGAACGCCTTGAAAAACCCCTATTGGAAGGGGAGGAAGGAGCAGTATCCGGACTACGGGAAACGGGATATCCTGCTTCTCACCGGGGACGGCTCTATTCAGATGAATCTCCAGGAGCTTCAGACCATCATCCACCACCGCCTTCCGATCAAGATTTTTGTGATCAATAACGGCGGCTATCACTCGATCCGACAGACACAGAGGAGCTTCTTCGGGGAGCCTCTCGTCGGAATCGGCGTGGATTCCGGACTCGGCGGGAAAAGCGATCTGAGCTTTCCGGACCTGGAGAAGCTCGCTAAAGCCTACGGCTATCCCTTCCTCCGGATCCGGGACAATTCCGGACTCAGGGAGGGCCTTCGGGCTCTTCTCTCGATGGAGGGGCCGGTTCTTTGCGAGATCATCGTGAGCAGAAGCCAGCAGTTTCTCCCGAAATCTTCCGCGAAAAAGCTCCCGGACGGCTCGCTCCTCAGTCCGCCGCTTGAGGACATGGCCCCCTTCCTGCCGGAAGAGGAGCTTTCGAAGCTGATGCTTGTAAAAACGGCGGATTCCTGAGGGAGGAGAGAGGGAATGCTCTTTATGATCAGCGGGGTCACAAGCTTTCTGGGGAGAAATGCGGCGAAGCTTCTGCTCGAGAGAAAGCACAGGGTGGTGGGACTGGTCCGCCCCGGAAGCAAAAACAGGGAGAAGCTCAAGACTTCCGCCCTGTCCGGACTCTTGGTTCAGGAGCTGGACTTCGACTCCATCCCGGAGGCGGAATCCTGCCGGAAGATCTTCGGCTTCTCCCTTCGCGGAGAGGGGAAGGAGGGGCTCTGCCTGCCGGGGGAGCTTGTCTTTTTGCACTTCAGCTGGGACGGCGTGGGCTCTGCCGGGAGATCCGATCCGGAGCTTCAGGAGAGGAATATCCGGAATGCGAAGAAGGCCTTCCGGATCGCGGAGGGCCTTCACGCCTCCCGCTTTCTCTTTGCGGGCTCTCAGGCGGAGTACGGAGGAGGGGGACACGAAAGGCCCGAGCCGAGGAGCGAATACGGAAAGGCAAAGCTCGCCTTCGGGCGCTGGGGGATGGAGCAAAGCTCCGAGACGGCCTTCTATCACCTTCGGATCCACTCGATTTATGGGAGCGGGGATCACGAGGGAAGTCTCGTGAATGCCCTGATTCGCGCTCATTTAAGGAGGGAGGCCATCCGCCTTTCCCCCTGCACGCAGGACTGGAATTATCTGGAGGTCCGGGATCTCTCCTCCGCTCTTTTGCTTCTCTCGGAGTCAGAGAGGGCGGAGGCCGGGATCTACGATATCGCGTCCCGGGACACTCGCCCGCTCCGAAGCTATGTCGAGGAGATCTGGCGGATCCTGAATGAAGGATCTGGCGGAGAGAGGCTTTCGGAGAGAGACTATCTTCTCTTTGGAGAGAGAGGAAATAATGCAGAGGGGGATATCGGCATGGCGCCGGACACCGCGGCGCTCCGTGCCCTGGGATTTTCGGAGAGGATCAGCCTTCGGCAGGGCATCGGGGAGCTTCTATCAGAGGAGGAACGGAAATGAGGGAGGGGGAGACGAAAAGGCGCTGTCTCGCCTGCGGCGGGGCACTGAGGAAGCTTGCGGACTTTCAGGATATGCCCGCGAGCGCGCAGGATCTTCCGGGGGAGGAGGAGCTCTCCGGGGAGAAGGCCATCACGCTCCGGCTCTGCCAGTGCGGGCGCTGCGGACTGGTACAGTTTGATACAGAGCCGGTCCCCTATTACAGGGATGTGATCCGCGCCGGGGGAGGGAGCAGTACGATGCGCCGTCTCCGCTTTGAGGAGTACCGCCGCCTCCTTCTGGAGCTCAAAAGGATGGGGCTCAGGGAACCGAAGCTCCTCGAGGTCGGCTGCGGGAGAGGAGAGTTTCTCTCCCTGTGGAGAGAGCTTCCCCTCGAAGAGGAGGGAGAGGAGACGGGAGCGCTCCGTTCTCTCCTTTCTTCCCTGAAGCTCTACGGGATCGAGCACAGCGAGAGGCTTTCGGAGGTGGCGAGGGAGCAGGGGCTCTCTGTCCGAAGGGGCTTTCTGGAAGGGGATGTTCTCCTGCCGGAGGCTCCCTTTGACGCCTTCACCCAGTTTAATTTCTTAGAGCATCAGCCGGATCCTCTCTCCATGCTCCGGGCGGTCCGGAGGAATCTCACAGCTTCGGGGCTTGGGCTTGTCACGGTCCCAAGCTTTGAATATATCCTGGAAAATGACGGCTACTATGAGCTTCTCCGGGATCATATCGCATATTATACAAAGGAAAGCCTGCAAAGGCTCTTCCGGGATGCGGGCTTTGAGACGCTCTCCGAAAGGATCGTAAACCGGGACACGATAGAGATCATTGTGCGTTCTTCCGATACAGCCTATCCCGGAGGAGAGCCCGCAGCGATATCTCCCGTCGATATCACGGGCTTAAAGGAGAATCAGAGTCTTTTGAAGGAAACGATACAGCGGCATATCTCGGAGCTTTCCCGGGAGGGAAAGACTATGGCGCTCTGGGGCGCAAGTCACCAGGGCTTTACGCTTTCCTCCAGCACAGAGCTTTGCGGAAGGATCCGCTATATCATAGACTCCGCTCCCTTTAAGCAGGGGAGATACGCCCCCGGCTCCCATATCCGGATCGTTCCTCCGTCCCACTTCCTCTCCGAGCCGGTGGATGAGATCCTGATCGCCGCCCCCGGCTATACCGATGAGATCGCGGCACTGATTCGGCGGGACTTCGGGGAGAATGTGAAGATCCTCGCGCTCCGCTCGAAAACGATCACGGAATACCCGGGAGGAAAAGTATGAGGGCGCTCGTTCTCAGGGGGAGAGGGGAGATCGCCTATGTGGAGAAGCCGGAGCCAAAGCTTCTATCCCCCCACGGCGCGCTGCTTCGCCCGAAGCTCATCTCCCCCTGCACCTCTGATGTGCATACGATCTGGCAGGGCTCCCCGAAGAAGCCGGAGCTCACTCTGGGGCATGAATGTCTCGCGGAGATCATAGAGGTCGGAGGAGCGGTCCGGGACTTCCGCCCGGGAGAGCTGGTCGCGGTCTCCGCGGTCACGCCGGACTGGTCTCAGCCGGATGTCTTTAAAAACTATGCCCACGCCGGATATAATTTCTCTGCCCATATGCTCGGAAAGTCCATCGACGGGGCCTTTCAGGAGCTCTTCTATCTCCCCTATGCGGACCGGAATCTCGCGAGAATCCCCGAGGGGATGGATCTCTTGGATGCGCTCATGGCGGTGGATGTCTGTCAGACCGGCTTCACCGCCGCGGAGGAGGGAGAGGTTAGAAAGGGGCAGGAGATCGCGGTCCTCGGGATCGGAGCGATCGGACTTTCCGCGATTCTCGCCGCAAGGCATTACGGAGCGAAAAGGATCTTCGCGGTCGGCTCCCGAAGGGAGAATGCGGAGATCGCAAAGAGCTTCTCGGATGAGCACTGCCAGGTGGAGCTCATCGACTATAAAAGCTGCGTCAGTGCTCTCCCGGAGGGACTCCATCCGCTTGCCAATTCCACGGGCTCTCCGGTCGTAAACGAGATCCTGAAGAGGACGTCTCTCAGGGGAGTGGACAGCGTGCTTCTCTGCGGGGGAGATGCGAAATCCTTCCCGATGGCGGTGGATATGGTGAAGTACGGGACCGGAATCGTCTCCAATGTCATGTACTTTGGGGCAGAGCCCGGGAGGGAGAAATTGCAGGAGGAGCACCGGGGGATCGATGCTCTGGAGATCCCGAAATTCTCCATCGGGCGGGGCATGGCGGGAAAGACGCTCCGCTTCTCACTCTCAAAGGGCGGGAGGGAGAATCTGGAGAGGATACTCCATATCCTCACAACGGAGCGGCTCCATCCGGGCTGCTTTGTCACAAAGCAGTATCAGGGTCTCGACAAGACCGCGGAGGCCATTTATGATATGAAGGAGCGGCGCGCCATAAAGATTGCGATCTCGGTTTAGGCAGCAAGGCGCGGCGCATCTTCGGAGGCTGTCAGAAACGAGGCGAATTTGAAAAAGATCAGTATTGTTATCCCCTGCTACAACGAGGAGGAAAATGTGCTTCCGCTCGCAAAGGCCCTCAGGGACTGCTTTTCGGCGGAGCTTTCGGACTATTGCTACGAGCTCCTCTTTATCGACAACGACTCCCATGACAGGACGAGAGACAGAATCCGGGAGCTTTGCAGGGAGGATCCGAAGATCAAGGCGATCTTCAACGCGAAGAATTTCGGCCAGTTCAACAGCCCCTACTATGCGATGCTGCAGTCCGACGGGGATGCCACCATCTTAATGGCGGCGGACTTCCAGGACCCGGTGGAGATGATCCCCCGTTTTGTCCATGCCTGGGAGGAGGGGAGCCGCATCGTAATCGGCGTAAAGATCCGCTCCCGGGAGTCCAGACTCATGTACTGGCTCCGCGGCATCTATTACCGCGCCATAAAGCGGATGTCCTCTGTGGATCAGATCAGCCAGTTCACGGGCTTCGGGCTCTATGACCAAAGCTTCATCAGGGTGATGCGCTCTTTGGATGATCCCACGCCCTTTCTCCGCGGCATCGTCGCGGAGCTCGGCTACCGGAGGACGGAGATCCCCTATACGCAGCCAAAGCGCCGGGCGGGGACGACGCACAATAATTTCTACACACTTTACGACGCCGCCATGCTGAGCTTCACAAGCTATACGAAGGTCGGACTCCGCATCGCCGTATTCTTTGGAGGAGTCTGCAGCGCACTCTCCATGCTGATCGGCATGCTCTACCTCGTCATGAAGCTGATCTGGTGGAACCGCTTTCCGGCGGGCATGGCCCCCATGCTGATCGGCATGCTCTTTCTCGGCTCGGTCCAGATCTTCTTTATCGGCCTTCTCGGAGAGTACATCCTCTCCATCAATCAAAGGGTCATGAAGCGCCCATTGGTGGTGGAGGAGGAGAGAATCAATTTTCCCGACGCCCCGAAGTATTCGGGTGTCGACTGAAGCCCCATTTCGGGAAGATCCCATGATCCGGCAAAGAGCGGGGGACAGAGAGGGTATCGCGGAGGGCGGATGGCTTCGCGGGGAGAGGGAAGGATATGAGAACAAAGCTTGATATCGCGCTGGTCCGGGAGGGAAAGCTCAATTTGCAGGGCTGGGCCTTCGGAAGAGACCCGGAGACAAGGGTGCACTATGAGGTCCTGGGAAAGGACGGGAAGGCCGCGGAGGGCGTTCTCATCTCCTCGGTGCGGAGGGATTCCGTGGCGGAGGCCTTTTTCCCGGATTATGAAAAGGAGACGGGGCATCCGATCCGCCGGGAGCTCGGCTTCGATATCGAGCTTCCCTATACCTTTGGAAGCGGGGATTCCTGCACCCTCCTGATCGAGGTGGACGGCAGGAGGCGCCGCTTTTTTCTCGATGACAAACGCTTGGAGGCCTTTAATTCCCATGCGCACAGGAAACGGGAGAGATTCCTCGCCCTTTTAAATCCGGAGACGCTCGAGGCAGTCCGGGAGACGTTTCGAAAGGACGGATTCTTTGCCCTCTTTAAAAAGACGGTCCATAAACTGAAGGGGATCGAAGAGGACTATGACTACAACGAGTGGTATCGAAGCTGCCGCGTGAGCGAGGAGGAGCTCGAGAGGCAGAGAGGACTGCATTTTCCGCATGAGCCGAAATTCTCCATCGCGGTGCCGGTCTACCGGACACCGGAGAAATTTCTGAGGAGGATGCTGGAATCCGTCCGAAGACAAAGCTATGGGAATTTTGAGCTTCTCGCCGCGGATGCCTCGGCCTATGAGGGCCTGATCTGGGGAAAGGAGGGAGGAAAAACTCCGAAAGAGGTCCTTCGGGAGTTTTCGGAGAAGGACCCGCGCTTTCGCTATGAGATTCTTCCGGAGAACCGCGGCATCGCGGAGAACACGAATGCCGCGCTCCGCATGGGGGCGGAGGGGGAATTTATCATTCTCATGGATCATGATGATGAGCTCTCGCCGGACGCTCTCTATGAATGCGCAAAGGCGATCAACGAGCATCCGGGCTTAAAGCTTCTCTACAGCGATGAGGACAAGATCGACTTCGAGTCCGCCTATCTCTTCGAGCCGCATTTCAAGTCCGACTATAATCCGGAGCTCCTCCGCTCGGTAAACTATATCTGTCATCTCCTGGTAGTGGGGAGAGGGCTTTTGGAGAGCGTCGCAGAGCAAAACGAGAGAGGGGAGAGGATCTATGAGAGGAAGGAATACGACGGCGCGCAGGATTACGATCTCATCCTGAGGCTCTGCGAGAGGGCAGATGAGATCGCGGAGCAGGAGGAGGAGAGGCGGGGCCTTCTGCCGGAGGACAGAAAGCGGCTGTCGGAGGCCCTTTTCACCTCGGAGAACATCTTTCACATAAAAAAGGCGCTCTACCACTGGCGCTCTCACCAGCTCTCCACCGCGGCGAATCCGGAGGCGAAGCTCTATGCCTTTGAGGCGGGGAGACGGGCGATCGAGGCCCACTGCGCGAGAGTCGGCCTGCCGCTCCTAAGCGCTGAGAAGGGGATCACCTACGGCTTTTATCATCTGAAATATCGGATCGAGAGGACGGAGAAGGGAGCGGAGCCGCTGATCTCCGTCATCATCCCGAACAAGGACCACCGGGAGGATCTCGACAAGGCGATCCGTTCTCTCATCCGGGGGAGCTATTCGAATCTTGAATTCATCGTCGTGGAGAATAATTCGGAGCGGGAGGATACCTTCTCTTATTATGAAGAAATCACGCGCGAATTTCCGGACTGCTTCGTCTCGAAGGAGGAGGCGCTCCAAAGACCTGTCGTCCGTGTCGTCCGCTGGGAGCGGGAATTCAATTATTCCGCGATCAACAACTTCGGAGCCCGGGAGGCGAGAGGGGACTATTTTCTTCTTCTGAACAACGATATCGAGCTCATCGAGCCGGATTCCCTGCGGGAGCTTCTGCAGTTCGTTCAGCTCCCCGGAATCGGAGCCTGCGGGGCCAGGCTTCTCTACCCGGACCATGTCATCCAGCATGCCGGCGTCGTCATGGGCTTTGGGGGCATCGCCGGCGCGGCCTTCATCGGCATTCACGATAAGGAAAATACCTATATGCACCGGGCGAAGTGCGTCCAGGATTATTCCGCGGTGACGGCGGCGGTCCTCCTCACAAAGCGAAGCCTCTTCGAACAGGTCGGGGGGCTCACGGAGGAGCTCGCCGTGGCCTTCAACGACGTCGATTTCTGCTTAAAGCTCCGCGCTCTGAAGCAGCGGATCGTCTATAATCCCTACGCGCTCTTCTATCACTATGAGTCGAAGTCCCGCGGCATGGAAGATACGCCGGAGAAGGTGAAGCGCTTTAACTCTGAAATCGTGAAGCTCGCGAAGCGCTGGCCGGAGATCCTGCGGCAGGGAGATCCCTATTATAACCCGGCCCTCACACTCCGGAAGTCGAACTTCGTCCTGAGGGACCTTAAGAAGGAAGCACCCGGAGAGCCCTTCCCCCTCCCGATCCTGAAGGATATCGTATAGAGAGCATGCGAAATCCTTCAGCATTGGAAAAGAGATCGGCATATGGCTCGGCGTTGCTGTCGAAAGAAATACGATAATCCGACATTTTTCTTACAGGCCTTGACAAGTGCGAAAAGATTCGCTACAATCGCAGTGTTTTAAGAAACGATTAAGAAAAAGCACTTTTTGGCATAATATTCTGCTTCGGGGAATCTGTGAGAACGGTTTTTGCGGCTGGCCCGCAGAGATCATGGTTCGCACGGTACCCGGGGAGCCGGGAGGGCGAAAGCCCGAACGACATATCCCAAGCCACTTTATGAGAGGGAATACTTGTCCGCGCTTTTTCCGAGGTCTTCCAGACAGAGTATGAGGTGAGCATCATGAAGAGAGAGAAGAATACGAATACAAAGAAGCTTTTGAATCGGAAGAACGCCATCGCTGTTACACTGACGGCATCCCTCCTCGGCATTGGGGCGGTCGGCACAATATATACTGTTTCGTCCACCGCGACGCCGGTGGCCACGACACTCCGCTATATCGCGACCTCGAATGTGGTTCCCGCACCTGCCACGGGGTCCAATATCGCAACGGATTCGGAGATCGGCGGCAGATCCTCCTCCGGGACCAAGGGTCACGCCTGGGTAGATACCGCCGCAAGGCAGAACACGGAGAACAGCCAGAATATGAGCCCGGAGAACCCGGCGCAGTATCAGCAGGCCCCTGTGGGCGCTGAGGCGGATCCTGCGAAGAAGGGAGATCCCGCGTCCGCGAAGTCCGCTGGCGCAAAGGCGGCAGTGGATGCGGCGTCCAAGGGAAAGGGGAAGGGCGGCCGTGGTGTGAAGACGGGCGATGAGTCCAATATCTTCCTCTATCTGGGAGGCCTTGCCGCTTCCATGAGCGCTCTCGCCGGAGCCTTTGTCTTCCGGAAAAAGAGAGAGAACGCCTAAACATCGCTATCCTTCGGGAGCAGGCATGCAGCTGCTCTTGAGGAAGAAGACCCGCGCACTCCCGTCCCATGCTGTGCCTGTTTGTACTAGCGGCGGATCGGTCTTCCCTTCAGAGTCAGCTGTATGCAATCCATAAAGTAAATGCCTATGCCGCACTTTGCGGCGCAGTATGAATATAGGCCTGGTAACGCGAGACCCCGTCCTCCTTTTCGTGTGAGCGCAAAGGAAGACGGGGCCTTTGCTTTGCTCAGGTAAAGCTCTGTTTTGGATGAAAGTAGATCGATCTGCCGTTTGTCTGCCCAACGCAGGACGCTCTCGCTCCGACTGCC
>NZ_KI273093.1:36351-38099 GCF_000469565.1 Oribacterium sp. oral taxon 078 str. F0263
CAGGACGCTCTCGCTCCGACTGCCGCGACCAGCGGCGCGTAAGCGATTTTGAGGAACCAAATCGCTAAGCGCCGGGGCGTCAGACGGCCTGCTTTTCGGCAGACAAAACGTCAGATCGGCGACAGGAATCGGAAGTGCTCCGAGTCTGCCTGATGGCAGACTTCTACGCTTGCGGGTCATGGGCGGATTATTGTATAATTCCGGATATGATCAGGGATAAGCAAAGACAGCTGAATCAGCTCCATGTCCTCTTGGACGCACTGGTGCTGGCGGGGTCCTACGGTTTGGCATGGTACTTCGCGATCGAGTCGCCGATATTCCCGGAGGGGCATGGTGTACTTCCGCCGCGGGTTTATTTCAGCGCGCTCTTTTTCCTGATCCCGGCCTTTCTCTTCCTCTACTGGATCTTCGGGCTCTACCGCCCGAAGCGGACGATGGGCCGAAAGGCAGCTTTTATCCGGATCCTCCAGGCGAACGGTGTGGGAGTGCTGCTCTCCGCTTCACTGCTCTTCGCTTTTCGAAAGACGCTCTATCTGGATCACTTCAGCGCGAGGATGATCGCCCTCTTCTTCGCGATCAATGTCTTTTTCACTACGCTGGAGCGCTTTGGAATCCGCAGGATCCTGTCGGGGCTTCGGAAGCGCGGCTTTAATCAGAAGCATATCCTGCTGGTCGGCTTCTCGGAGGTCTCGGACCGTTTCATCGACGCCTGTCGGAGGAATCCCGACTGGGGCTATCATATCTATGGGATTGTCGATGATCTGGCCGACACCGGGAGCTCCTACCGCGATGTCAAAGTGATCGGAAAGATCACTGCACTGTCGGAGCTTCTCTCGAAAAATACGATCGATGAGATTGCGATCACCCTTCCCCTTGCGGCCTATGAGAAGCTTGCCGGGATCGTCTCCGTCTGCGAGAAATCCGGTGTTCACACAAAATTCATCCCGGATTATCAGAACGTGATTCACTCAAAGCCGATGACAGAGGATATGGACGGGCTGCCCGTCATCAATATTCGAAATGTCCCGCTGACGGATCCCCTCAATGCCGCTATGAAGCGGGCGATGGATATCGCGGGATCTCTTGCCGCGCTCTTCATCTTCAGTCCCATTATGCTGACGGTGGCTCTGCTCATCAAGCTCGGGTCCCCGGGACCTGTGATCTTCCGGCAGGAGAGGGTCGGTCGCCACAATCGCCCTTTTATGATGTATAAGTTCCGTTCCATGGTCCAGCAAAAACCGGAGGAGGAGAAAAACGGCTGGACGACACCGGGGGACCCCAGAGTTACGGGCATCGGGAAATTTATCCGGCGCACCTCCATCGACGAGTTCCCCCAGCTTTTCAATGTCCTGATGGGACAGATGTCCCTCGTGGGACCGAGGCCGGAGAGAACCCAGTTTGTGGAAATGTTCCGGGAGGAGATCCCCCGCTATATGGTAAAGCATCAGGTAAGGCCCGGCATGACCGGCTGGGCGCAGGTGAACGGCCTCCGCGGGGATACCTCCATACCGGAACGCATCCGCTATGACCTTTGGTATATCGAAAACTGGACTCTGGGGCTGGACATCCGCATCCTATTCCTCACGATCTTTAGAGGCTTCGTGAACAAAAACGCATACTGAGAAAAGACTTTCCTGAGCCGCGCCCGAATTGACAATTCCGCCCGTCGACATTATGATATGATTCCAGTGTCGAAAGTCTGCTTCCACGACATGCTTGCATGGGAGAGGAAGCGAGACTTTAGGACA